>NZ_JTHN01000262.1 GCF_001399685.1 Paenibacillus sp. A3 | reverse complement strand
TGATGCTGTTCGACGAGCCGACGTCGGCGCTGGACCCCGAATTGACGGGTGAGGTGCTGGCCGTCATGAAGCAGCTTGCTGCGGAAGGCATGACGATGATCGTCGTCACCCACGAGATGAAGTTTGCGCGGGAAGCGGCGAACCGGGTTATTTTTATGAGCGACGGCAAAATTCAGGAAGAAGGCGCACCGGAGCAATTTTTCGTCCAGCCGCAGACGGAGCGGGCACGCAAGTTTTTGCGGCAAATCGAAGGCGCGCCGGAGACGGAGTAACGAGTAAGATTCGAAGGAGTGGACATTGTGGTTCCGAGCAAAGCAGAGCATATGAAGAACGTCGCGGAGCGGGCGCGGGCGATTATGGAGAGGGAAAATGTGGAAGCGCTCGTGGCGTCAAGCTGTGAAAATTTCTACTATCTGTCCGGTCATCCCAGCACGTTTATGTATACGCTGCGGATGAATGAAGTTGCGCTGGCCGTCATGTTCCGCGATCCGAGCCGCCGTACGGTCATTATCATGAACGAATTTGAGGCCGCGGGCGTTCCGGAGGATTTGCCTGGGTGCGAGCTGCGCACGTACCCGACCTGGGTCGACGTCGACGATCCGCTCGGATTGCGCGGCGGCAATTACGAGGGGCGGCGGCCCGTGAACCATCAAGTGCAGGAAATGTTCGGGCTGCTCGGGCAGGTGCTGGCCGAACACGGGATAAGCGGCGGCAGGGTGGCCGTGGAGCTGAACTCCATGCGGTATCCTGCCGTGAATGCGCTGCGCGAAGCCGTGCCGGGCTTGGAATTCGCGGAAGCCGGAGCGATCCTGACCGAGCTGCGCGCGCTCAAGACGCCTTGGGAAATCGCGCAGCTGCGCAAGAGCTGCGAATACGCCGAGATCGGCATCGCCGAAACGATCAAGGGAATCCGGGCCGGCAGCTCGGCGGCGGAGATAGCCGACGCCTTCCGGCTCGCGCTGCTGACCCATGCCGACGGCTCGTCCTCCCGCTTCCATATGATTTCGGTCGGGGCGCATTTTGCGCCTGCGCATATTTTCGACACGCGTCCGGGTCAGCCCGGCGATCTGATCAAATTCGATGTCGGCGTCGACGTGGCCGGCTACGGCTCGGACATTGCGCGCACGTTCGTGCTCGGCTCGCCGTCCGAAACGGTGAAGCGCATCTACGACGCACTGCGGGCCGGCCACGACCGGCTGCTGGAGCTGATCGAGCCGGGGATGCCGATGAAGCGCGCTTTTGACGAAGTGATGCCGCTGATCCGCCGCTCGGGCCTCCCGAATTACAACCGGGGCCATCTGGGGCACAGCGCGGGACTGAGCCTCGCGGCCGAGGAAGCCCCGTTCCTGAGCCCGTCGGAGGAAACCGTCTTCCGCCCGGGGATGGTCATCTGTCTGGAAACGCCGTACTACGGCTACGGTGTCGGCTCGATCATGATCGAGGATATGGTGTTGGTGACGGACAACGGCTGCGAGCGGCTGAACAAGCTTTCGCGGGATTTGATTTCGTTGTAAGTGAAAAAAGGTCAAAAAGACGCGTTTACGTTGTTCTGAGCTTGTTGGGAAAGAGGTCAACTGAAGTATAGAGGTGTACGAGGGGGTAGGGTATCTACTTCCGGTCGCTCTTGTCTGCGGGAAATTTTGATTGGAAGCCGCTTAGCAGCGGATATTTCCCGCAGACAAAGGCGAACGCTATCGCTCCTACAGCAGATACCCCACCTCCGTATGTTTCTCTATTTCAGTCAAAAACCTCTTTCTCAACAAGCTCCAGATACGTTCACGCTGTCCTTTTGACCTTTTTCTCGTCTGTGGGCTATGACTTAAAAAATTGCTTGACCGTCCCTTTGCCGGCTTCGACCTCGATTTCGGCATACGCTCCGTTGATGAACGTCATCTGCGGCGGAACATGGCCGCAATCGATATCGTAAACAATTGGGACCTGCAGCTCCTCGGCCAGCTCTCGATAAACTTCTTCGGCTGTGTAGCCTTCAACCGGACGATTGGCGCTGCTGCGGCCAAACATAATACCCGTACAATGCTCAAACCAACCGGCCAGCTTCATTTGTACTAACGATCTGCGTAAATCCGCTGTGGACAGCTCGCAGTTTTCCAGATACCAGACGATAGGGTCCTCATGAATAAAATGCTTCTGGAAATGCCGCACATCGCCGAATGGAGTGCCGACCAAATGTCGGATGATATCGATGCAGCCCCCAAGCAAACGGCCTTGGATGTTCGTTTTTGCCCCGGACACGGTTTTCCAATAAGTAGGCTCAGTTAAATGGTAAATACACGGCGAAGGGTCGACGTGTCTCCATTCCTTCTGATACTTTGGCGAGGAATGCTGGAGAACGGATTCGCCCGTTTTCGTTGATAAGACCGCTTGCCACATGGCGGTGGTCTCGTCGGAATATTCGCCTCGCAAATCGACCAGATTCGTTCCGTGAGCCGTCGCCAGGCCGGTTTTTAAAGTGATCGCCAAGAGCAATGCGCTGATATCCGAATATCCTAAAATCCACTTGCTCGGTATATTTTCAAATTCAATATATTCGAGTATCTCGATCAGCAGTTCCCCACCCCAAGGCGGGATGATGAGTTGGATACTGTCATTTCTCATCATGTCATTGAATTCATTAGCACGTATTTGAGCCGGCGCGGACTTGGCCTTCTCTTGCGTCCACACCGTTTCTCCGCAAACGACGTTAAAGCCTCTGCTCTGCATGCGGCTGCACGAGAGCTTGACCAAATCATGCAATGCCGCAGGTACCCCGGAGGACGGGGCGGTTACGCCAATCGTTGCTGCTTCTTTGAAAACCGGGTAGTTCATCGTAAGTCCCCCTCTCCCAATTTACACGATATTACCAAAACTAGCTTTTTGGAGCAACCGGAATTTCATCCCCCTTACCATTTTATGGTTCAAGATCTCAAAGAGAATTACGCATTGGTATAAAAAAAAGATCTTGCCTCGACTAAAGAGACAAGACCTTTTCCCTCTATTTCTTGTTTTCTTAACCTTGGCTATTGGCCGAGTCCGCGTCAGGCGCAGCCGGACGTTGACCCGGCTTGCGGTCTACGAATTTGCCGATCGCATCGTCCAAATTCGATTTGATTTGGCTGATGAGCTGGTCGCGGCTAATGCCTTTCTCCTGCGCGATTTCGGCCAGCGATTTGCCTGCTTTCATCGCGTCGGTGAGCTCCTGTTGGGTAATACCCAACATCTTCGCCAGATTCTCGGGATTGCCCATCATCCCGAAAGCTCCTTTGTCGCCGTGATGACCTTGCGGCTTCGTATTGGTCACGGCCTGCTTCAAGCGGTCCGCCAGATCGGATTTACGCTTGTCCGCTTGCTCCTGCGTGATCTTGCCTGCGCTCACCGCATCATCAATCGCCTTCGTTTCGGCGTCGGTCAGCTTTTGGATGAGGGCGTCTTCCGTCAAGCCCGCTTTTTCCTGCGCGACTTGTACCAGCGTTTTGTTCTGCTTCAGCTCGTCCATCAGCGTTTTCTCGTCCAGGTTAAGCAGCGTGGCGGTTTCTTTCAGGATGTTGACGCCGCGGAAGCCGTGCCCTTCCCGGCCGAAGCCGCCCTTGCCAAACTTCCCGTGCCCGTGTCCCTGCTGCCCGCTATCTGCGGTTGTGCCACTTTCCGAAGTTGTCGTCGTTGCGGCATATGCTTGAGTGTAATATAATCCGGCTCCTCCGAGAAGAAAACCTGCTGCAATCGTTCCTGCCATCAATTTTTTTCCAATCGTTTTCATGGGTTCATGTCTCCTTTGATTTCAAATTTGTGTTTCACTTACACTTTGAAGTATAGGAGCGGTACATTAATGGAACCTTAGTTTGGGCTGAGCGTTGGTTGAGCGGAAGCTGAATAAATGCTGAAAATGGAAAAAAACAAGCCGGTGCTGCCTCACAATAGGCAAGCATCGGCTTGTTTTTGATTTTATTTCCCGAGGATGTTCCAGACCAAGTGTGCGATTTCCGCCCGTGTCGCCTTTTCCTTCGGGGCGTACTGGCCAGGCTGCCGTCCTTCGACAAGCCCGAGCTGGGCCAGCCCGGCTACCGCCGCTTTCATTCCGTCCGGCATCGCCGCGTCATCCGCAAACGGCGACTTCGCTGCGGCGGGCAGCGTTTTGCCTGTTTTCTTCTCGTACAGCCATTTGGCGAGGAGCGCCAGTTCCTGCCGTACAACCGGAGCTGCCATATCTTCGCCGCCTAGCCCAAGCTCGGTCCATACCGGGGCGTGCGCTTCCCGGGTCAATGCCTTGGACACCATCTCGCCTGCCTCCTTGCGAGACAAGCCCGCGTTGGGGGCGAACCGCCCTTCACCCGCGCCGCTCATGACGCCTGCATCGGTCAATCCTTTGACCGCCGTATGCGCCCAATGACCGGACGGTACGTCCGCGAAGCCTTTGACAGCGATCCGTCCCTCCGGCTCGATGTGAACCTGCTTTAGCTTCGAAGCATACGCCGCGAGAAGTTCAAAATCCGTCAGCGCCTCTCCCGCGCCTACAATGGCTTTTGCTTTTGCAAACATCGTGTAATTATCGCCGCCGGTGAACATATAGTTGGACAAGGCCAGCGTATAGACGGCGTCTTTATCGATCGGCTGCCCGCCGATTCGAGCGTTCCGCACCCGCTGACCGGACGGCTTGTCCGCGTCGTATTCATAGGCGATACCGGAAACCTGCAAAAAGCCGCCCGCCAGCTTCTCCACGCCGGAAACTCCGTTTTCCAGCGCCTTGAGCACCATCTCTCCAGTCGCTTCCACCTTCACGATCTTGTTGCCGAACGGCAATATCGACTTGGCATCCTTTAAGGTGAAATCGCCCTTTTTGGCGCTCGCCCGAATGCCTCCGCCGTTCGCAAACGCGATGTCGGTCCCGTAATAATCACGGTACGCGTCAGCGATCCAATTGCCGATGGCCGTTTCCCGGAACCGGGATTCGTGGTTATCCCCATACGGCAAATCACCGGCTAAAGAGGCTACCTTTTTGCCCAGCTCCGCATCCAGCTTGGCTTGGTAATCGGCCGCCATCTCGGCAAGCGGCTTGTCCTCTTGGACGGTTTCGTCGACTTTCAATATCTCATGCGATAAACGGATCGTCCCATCCTTTTCTTTGTTCACGATTAGCCGAATAATCGACCCCATGTTGCCTTGAGGCGAGAAGATCAGCCGACGGCCGCCGTCGACCTCATGGACGAACGACTTTTCCTCCGCTTCTTCCTCGGTAAAAACCGCCCGGATGTCGGGGACGGCCGCCAGCAGCGCTTTATCGTCCGCTACCGGCTCCTGTGTCAGCGCCACGATCAGATCCACTTTCGCTTGTTTCAGCTTGTCCACCGCTTTTTGCGCGGATTCGATCACGTTCAGGCTTTTAACCCGCTCGTCCCGCATTGTCGTTTCCATGGCGCTGGTCAGGCCGAGGATACCGATACGAATGCCTTGTTTCTCGATGACAACGTACTCCGGCACTTGGCCGAACGGCTTCCCGTCGCTTCCGGCCAAGTTGGAGGAGATCCACCGAAAGCGCGAACTTTTAATCAGCTCCAGCGTATTGGGGACGCCTGCGTCGAAATCGTGCTGCCCGAAATTCGCGACATCGACGGGAATCCGGCCCAAGGCTTCCACCATCGGATGCCCTTTGAAGACGCCGCCGAATAACGTCCCGCCCCCCAGATCGCCGCCGAAAGCGACGATTTTCTCGCCGGCTACGCTGTCCACCAGCGTCTTGACCCGGGCTACGCCGCCGCGGGTGCCGAGCTTGTCGGTCACGGGACTGATTTCGTGTCCGTCGTTGAAATACAGCAAAGATACGGATGGACTGCCGGATGCTTCCGCCCGGACACTGGAGATGCTGCCGCTCCATGCCGGAATGGCCATGCCAACCGCCAGCAGCGCGATGCCTAACTTACGTGCCGTCTTGTTCATGTTCCACCTCGTTGATTAGAAGATTATGCCTGCTTCTCATTGAACCATTATAATATTAAACCGCTTGGAGCAAGGTTAAGTTTATATGAAGGCCCGCGGACCCGCCGAATAAAATCGGCTGGCGAAAGCCATGATATCGGTAAAGGAGGGATTTCCCATGAATATTATGGACGGGATGGACGCTGCCCGGTACAATTCGGCAAACCCGGACGATAAGAGCAAAGAGAAGAAAGCCGAGGAAGACCGCAAAGAGATGCCGGCCCAAGTGCTGAGAAACTTGAACAACAAGTGACCGCTGGAAGGAAAGGAATTGCGCAATGACCCCGGATAATAACAAAACGGCAGACGGAAGCGCAGCGGATATCCGAAGCCTGGAAGTCGATTCCGACGTCAATGACGATCCGAACCGCGAAGCTCTGCTTGATCAGTCGTTTCAGAGCTTTTATGAGAACATCAAGCGGCAGGTTCGGGCGAAAGAGGACATAACCAACGTCCCCGGGGAATCCGTCTTCGACGCAGCGATTGGCATGGACGAGGAGCCGGAGGAAGAGGGATAGCGGTAGGTATCTAAAGCTTCGTCCGGCTGATTGGGCAAAAAACATCCGTCTGACCCAACGGTCAAACGGATGTTTCCGGTTAAAGCGCCGACAGCTCCGCCTCTATTCGGTTTCCTCGCCTTTGTTGGCGGCGATCAGGACAAGCGAGCCGTCCGGGTTCCGATAAACGACGTTCTCGATGCTGCCGCCGCCGAAGCCGGAGGAATCGATCCGCACGGCTCCCGGCGCGGCGAATTTGTTAATTGGATTGAAAAAAGTATAATACAATATTTATTATTTCCCATGATGGGACAATAACGAACTATCGCATATTACTTGGGGAAATTAGAATTTACGAGAAAGGACTTCCATGGCTAAACAGGGGTCTATAAAATGAAATTACAGAAAACCACCAGTGGTTTTTCTTATACCGTAGTATAGAATTTAACGAAGAAAGATTTTACTTATGTATTCAGCTTACTTGACATTACACTTTTTTCCAGCCTCAAATGCAACAGCTCCGTTTGCAAATCGCCGCTGATCGTATGGATTAAGCCGACCACATCTTCGACCGTGTGCAAATGAATCGAATCCGAATGCTGCTCAATACAACTGAGCACGGCTGTAACGCATTGCTCGCACGTTGCGATTTTTTGCGTTAATTCCCTCTCCTCCACCAATAAATGCTCGTACTTATCTGCGAACTCGTTCTCCATGATTTCACCAACTTTTTTGGAATAATGGAAGTTTTAAGCTCTGATACGCATATGTGTACCAGGTGTATGCATATTATATGGTACGTTAATACGTATAGTCAAGCGTTCCATCAAAAACTAATGGTGAGTAAATTATGTCCAAAAAAGTTCAAGTAAAAATTGCCGAGTTGACAAAAAAGCATCGAATTTCGCTGCGGGAGTTATCCCGTCTCTCCGATGTTCGTCATGCTGCATTAAGCGAATTATCCAACGGCAAACGCGAAAATATCAATTTCGCCCATATCGAAAAAATAGCGGAAGCTCTGAACATATCGGACATTCGTGAAATTATCGACCTCATTGACCTCGAAAACGACGGTTCGTTAAAGTAAATTTGTAAAAACAGCGCTTCTTCTGCTATTAGTAGAAAGCCCCTCTTCGCGAGCCAGAGAGGAGCTTCAGCTACTATTCTTCGTTGGACTCCTCCATCAAACGCCATTCTTGCCTCGTGCAAAAATTCTCCAATATTTAAACTACCCCGCCCGTTTTAACAATAGAGCAGCCGCATAGATTCGACTTTTTGTTTCATGTACGCAATGGCTTCAATAGGTCCCGTTATTTTTACATCACTCCCGAATTGCCAGATAAAGTCCACGTAAAAGCTCAAGTCCTCTGCAGCTATCCGGATGTCGGCATGCCCGCTTCCGTCCTCACTGCACACGATATAAGGAGCGATCCGCGAATTCGATTCCAACAACCATACGCCTTTTTTCGTCAGCTCCAACCGGAGCACCGTTTGTTCCTGTTGGTTTTTTTGGGGCTTATCTATTAGCGTCTTCTGAGTGATATCATCCCGGCAAGGAATCGATTCATCGATCGACGCAGACAGAATCCGATCTGCTCTAAATTGCCTGATTTCTTCCCGAAGAAAACAAAATGCGGGACAATACCAAAAGCCGGAACTCGCATAGAGCCCGATGGGCTGAATATTGCGCTTCGAAACACCGCTGCCGGATTTGTATTCGATGGTGACTACGCTGCGAATCATAATAGCCTGCAGCAGGGTTTGGAGAATCTCCGGAGACATCCATCGATAGGGACTCCAGAACATGATCCTGTTCTTTAAACGATCAATCTTCTCCTTTACATCCGCAGGTAAATAGTGGTAAAACTTGCGAAGCGCGGAATCTGCTCCCTCGCCGAATGGCAGTGTACTGAAGTAATCCAAAGATTGGCATGCAAAAAACATCGCAATAGCTTCGCCTTCGGAGAAACTGATCGGCGGGAGGAGCCTTTCTTGAAGCAGTCTATAACCTCCGCCTCTTCCTTGGACAGAGTAGATGGGAACACCGAGCTCGCTTAGTTCCTGCAAGTCCCGCGTAATCGTTCGGCTGGACAGTCCGAATTCATCGGCCAACTCCCGGACGGTAAATGACTTGCTGGCGTTTATTCTCATCATCATTTGGATTAGCCGCTGTGACTTCTGCATACCTTCCCTCCTCCATGTATTATTTTTATCTTAGCACATAAATAAGCCATAATTTGTCGTATTTAAATGCTACATTTAACTTGTAATCATCTTAACCGGCAATGGAGGAGAAGAAGATGTCCATTCAAGAAGGCACACAAGAAAAGATAGGTTTCGTTTTCCTTAGCGGAGCGGGACTGGATAGCCGTATCTGGAGTAAAGTTGTGGATGGACTTGATTATCCTCATCTGATGGCCACTTATCCTCGAAGAAAAGATTTAATGGAATCGCGGAAAAAGCTTTCTCTAGACGATTATGTTACTCATGTAAAAAGACAAGTAGACGAATGGGGACCTCGGAGGTTCGTTATCGTGGCGCATTCGCTTGGGGGAGTGATCGGTCTTCGGCTTACATCCGAATGGAACGATCGATTAGCAGGCTATATCTCGGTAGGGGCAGCGATTCCGAAAAACGGCGGTTCCTTTTTGTCCGTGCTGCCATTCCCCCAAAGAATGCTAATCTCAACGATCATGCGAATAATCGGTACGAAGCCGCCGGAATCGGCAATTCGTGCGGGATTGTGCAGCGATCTTTCAGCAGAACAAACTACGGAGATCATCAATGGGTTCACACCCGAGGCCATACGCGTGTATACGGACCGAATCAAGGTATCCCTGCCGACGGTTCCAATGTTATATGTAAAGCTAACCAAAGACAAGGAGTTCAGTCCCTCTTTGCAAAATAAAATGATTTCGAACCTTTCCCCCCAATGGGTACGAAGTCTGGACACAGGGCACCTGCCCATGCTTAGCGATCCGGATGGGTTAAGAGCTATTTTAGAGGAATTCATGATAAACGCGAGGTCATAAAGGTAATGGATATTTCCAATCCTTTTGTAAAGCTGGATTTCTTCGAAGTCGATCAAGGTCGTTGGCCGGATTTTGAGAAGCTTTTTGAACGTCGGGGTGGACCAAAGAATTGCTGGTGTATGGTTTGGCGCGGGAAACCTGAAGATCGGAAAACGAAGGCAACCAAAAAATCTGCAATCCGGAACGTGGTTCAAGAACATGTTCCCATAGGTACTTGGGATATGCGGGCGACGAGCCTGTAGCATGGTGCTCCATCGCTCCGCGCTCAACTTATCGTGCCCTCGGGGGATTATACGAGACAAATGAGCATCCCGATCAGGTCTCGTCTTTGGTTTGTTTCTATATGGCTCGTGAGTTTCGCGGACATGGGGTCATGAAACAACTGCTTCAAGCGGCTGTTGAACATGCGCGTCAGAGGGGTGCAGCCGTTGTTGAAGCTTACCCTGTTGACCCCGACTCCCCAAGCTATCGTTTTATCGGATTTGTTCCGCAATTTAAAGAGTTCGGCTTTGTCGAGGTGGGTACTGCGGGAAGTCGGCGGCATGTGATGCGTTTCATGCTGGATTTGTTCACCGACTGCCCCGTCAGTCCATAACAAATTATTTCTCCGGAATGGCCTGCGACAGCGCCCGAACCAGATTGAACAGCGATGACAAGGTGTTCGTGTCCGTCACGCTGCCATCCGACCCGATCATCTTACTAACGAACGGAACGGCAAGCGACGCTTCGTCCGGGATAGCCGCGCTCATCATCTTTAGAGTTAGTGTCAGCGAGTGCAGCGCTGTAGCGCCACCATCCGGATGCGGCGACGCGCTTATGACCGCCGTCGGCATGTTCATGAACTCACCCGAGGATACGACCCAGTCCAGCGCGTTCTTGAGCGTCCCTGGCACTCCTCGCGCATATTCCGGCGTACAGATCACAATCGCATTTGCCGCTCGCAGCTCCTCCCGCCATTCGCGCACCGCCCCATGCAATTGAGCTTCGTCACCGTCTAAGTCTGGACTGAAATGCGGTAAACTCGCGAGCCCTTGATACATACGAAACTCCATACCGGCGGGCATCATTCCTCCGATGAACGAGAGCAGCCGTGTATTAGACGATTGCTCGCGCAGACTTCCTGATATTCCTAGCACTACTAGACTTCGTTGTTCCATTCAGTTCACCCTCTTTTCCATTCGGTATCTGCATTTTAAACCATATCATTAATGTCATAGTCAATGGGAGCATAGTATTTGAAATTTATTCAGAATACTTTATGCAGCAAGAAAAAACTGGACAAATTGCCGCTGTAAATTTATATTAACATTATGAATATGTATAATGATTATATTACTAAAGGAGGCTGCGCCGATGCAGCTGCAGGCCAAATATGTGGCTCTTGCCCTATTAAGCAAGCGGCCGATGACCGGGTACGAAATCAAAAAAAATTTTGAAGGACCGATCTCCTTTTTCTTCGAGGGAAGCTACGGAAGTGTCTATCCAACGCTTAAAAATTTGGAGAAGGAAGGCTGTATCGAGAAACGCACGATTATACAGGAGGACCGTCCGAACAAAAACGAATATTCCATCACGGAGGTTGGCCGGGCGGTTCTGGCCCAATATTACGAGCAGCCGGTCGAGGAAGATAACGTGCGCTCCGATGTGTGCATGAGGCTGTTTTTTGGCGGGAAGATGGACGAGGGCGAGATGCTGGATTGGATCGGACAAAGCCGCAAGCAGCACGAAGCAAAGCTGAACATCCTTCAAGGGATGCATGATCAATATCATCAGCAGATGCCCAAGCATCAGCTGCTTTCTCTCACCATCGGGATTCGTTATCACCAAGCCAAAATCGATGCCCTGCTGGAATGCGCGGAAATGCTGGACAACCATAAGGAGGAGAAGTGAACATGGGAGCGCTGATTTTTTTGCATGTGCTTGGAGCCGTACTGTTCCTCGGTAACATCATTACGGCGGCGTTCTGGAAGCTGTCGGCGGAGCGTGGTCAAGATCTGGCCCACATCCGGCGGGTCGCGCGCAATGTCATGCACGCCGATTACTGGTTTACGCTGCCCGGCGTCATCCTGCTGCTGGCAACAGGCCACATCATGGCCGCCTTGAACGGATACTCGCTCGCGGAGCTGAACTGGATGACGGCGTCGGAAGCCTTATTTGTGCTAAGCGGCTTAATCTGGGGCGCTCTCCTCATTCCCGCCCAGCGGACAATGATGAAGCAAAGCATCATCGCCGAGGCGGAAGGCGCGCTTACCGCTGCGTATCGGAAAGCTTCCCGCACATGGGATGTGTTCGGCACGCTGGTCATCATCATCCCGCTGTTCGTGCTGTACTTGATGCTGGTTAAGCCGTTCTGAGAGAGGAAGCGGATTTTTTGGAAATTATGAGGTTAGAAGATGTTATTGATCTGCCAGACCGTGGTTTGGTACTGAAGATTAGTGTAGATGAAACGGATCCTTATCAAATTACAAAATTAAAGAACTTGACTGGTTCAAAGATAGCAGTAAGCAATGTAGACGGAACAAGCTTTGAATTTGAGGTTAAGGATGTCAGTATATCTTTTTCAATTGCCAACTTTCCGCTTATTGCCTTAAATATTAGAGAAAGAGTAGACATAGAGAGGATTCAAAAAGGTTCAAACATACACCTAATATGAAACTTTCAAACGGTCTAAAGATCCGCCGAACGTACTTTTATAGGGCGGAAATCCGCCACTCATTTTATTCTTGATCTCTTTGAAGACCGCCTAAAACTTTATTCACAAGCTGATCGGCTTGCCGCGTTGTTTCCGGTAAACGATACTTCGGAGAGAGCTTTAAGATCCATTCGCAAGCCGTTTCTAAAGAAATACGATGACCGATGGACACGAAAATAGGTTTAATATGATCCTGAGTTCTTAACACAGCCCCGATCACCTCGCCATGATCAACCAATGGTGAAGAAGATCCTCTTTTTCGTCCGGGGTCTTGGAACTCCCCTAATAACTTCGTTTTTCCACATCCAATGGTAGGAATGTCGAAGAGAACGCCCAAATGACTCGCTAATCCGAATCGTCTGGGGTGGGCCATTCCCTGTCCATCGCAGACAATGAGCTGAGGAGGGGTCTTTATTTGCTCGAATGCTTTAAGCAGCGGAGGAATCTCCCTGAACGAAAACAACCCGGGGATATAAGGAAAATGAACCGTGTCTTCCACCACAACCGATTCTATGATATGTAATGAACTTGCTTCTAAAATAACGATCGCAGCAATTAATTTGTCGCTGTGTTCACTATACGCTACGTCCACTCCAGCAATATAATTAACTTCAGCAAGTTGATCTTCCCTTATCATTTTTAAAAATAACTCTTTTTGCAGTTTGACTGCATCCATTTCAGATAATTTCCATGCATGCTTTAAGATCGGTTCCATGATCAAGCCCCCAAGAAGTTTAAAAATTCCAATCGGTTTGCAGCAAAATATTCCTTAAGTTATTATAACCGATTGGTCACTAAGGGGACGGGTGAAGCTACTGATAATGATAAATTATTTAAGAGAGGTAGTTTTAGAAAAGGTGCTCGTACTAAAGCAGAAGACGATGCTCCAAGAAATGAATTAGGAGAAATTATTTGTCCTACTTGTGGTGAAGTTATTCCAGATAGCATTATGATTAATACAAAGAATGGACCAGTCAAACGAATTGGATATGACTTAGACCATTATCCAGATACGTGGGCCGAAAGAGTTGCAAGCATGAAGGCAGGTGAAGAATTGCCTACACGCAAGGAAGTGTTGGATGAGTATAATGAGCGATTAAGGGTTCAATGTCATGAATGTAATATCAGTCATAAATTTGAAGGTGTAGAGGGAACTTATAAAGGAGTTAAAAAGGATGATTAACTATGGAGAACTATATTATGACCATTACAGCAAATTTTTAAGAGAGCCTATTGACCGAGAGGTGTTTAAAAGTACTAAAGAAATGCCAAGTATACAGATATTGAAGTATGAAAATGTTTTTGAGGAGTGCTTAGTTTACAATTCACTTGGATTTAGTAAGTATGAGGAAATAGTAGGGGCTAATGTTGAGGTTTCAATGGTAGTTGATGGTGCTTTTAATAGTACAGGTTACCTTCTTGCAAGTACATTATTTTATTGTATCGGCAACAAAATGCAAATAGGAAGGGGGATATCGATAAGAGGGCTTGAAAGACTTGATAAAGAGTTTGTTCAAAAATACAATAAAAGCGCAATTTATTTTACTGAACCATACGCTTTCCCAGAAGAATATAGTATTGTTCGTACTAATACTAAGGATAAAGATGGTAGAATATTATTGGCTTTTTATATTTCACAGTCAGAATGTGAATATTTTGTTAAATATGGAGCGGAAAAATTCGAGGACTTATTAGAAGAAAAGAACGTTGACCCATTTAATGTAAGTAGAGAATCCGCAGTTTGAGAGGTTCTTTAATTATAGTAAATTAATTAACCTGTATATTTAAGCATGTAACGGTTCTGTTAAGAAATTTGTGTGAACTCGTTTACAATCCCAACATCAAGATCGTACAATATAACCAACAAAGCCACGATACTGGCTAGCCGCCCGTGTTGTGGTCTTTTTCGTTCTTTGGTATGAATACGGCGGTTGATGAAATAGACCCCCACCCAGTGCCGAATGAACCCATTATTCAATCAATAACACATATAGCCCATGTAATACCCGCATAAAGGATTCTTCAATTCTGTTGCACGCACATGAAGCTTGAATTTTATAACCTATTTAACGTAATAGCATTGCATCGAACAGGTCAATTATGGTCAGATACCACCATGATTGATCTGTTTTTTGTTATCTTCGCTTTCTCACAGCTTTTTTAAAATTTATCGCAACAATTTGGCAGAATAAAACGATAGTTAGTGTGAGGGACGGTCAAAGAATTTTTCATCGCAACTAAGCGAGTAGAAGTTCCGACTATTAACAGTGTAGAGTTCAAAATCTGGTGACGACCAGTTTACATATATTAGGCGAGGGAAACGTTGGATGGCTAGCCACCTTCCCAACTTCATAGCCGCCATGCAGCGGCATAAAACTATGAGAAGGGTGGTAATGAAAATGAGTAACTTCTGGTTGATTAAGAATAACCAAGCCGCAAATGAGTACATGGACAAGGTGAGCCAAGAGAGTCAGTTCACGTCACAACATAAGGGGTTTACCAAAGTGCCGCATAAAATCCATCGGTGCTACGGCTTAACACAATATGAAAAGCTGATTCTGATTGACCTAATCGCGTATATGAGCGACAAAAGTCAATGCTATCCGACCATCGAAATGATGGCTAGAAACATCGGATGCAGTTCAAAGTCAGTAGAACGCCATATCAAGGAATTGGCAGACAAGAAGATGATTCTAGTCAGTCAGGGTAAGAATAACACCTATTCCCTGTCGAATTATCTGCATTGCCACCCATATCTGTTAATGTCGGAAAAGACCCATGAGGTTATCGGAAGCGTACGGAAGCAAGTAAACGAGCGAGAGTTGACGCTTTGGATTCAGGGCATGGTCAAGCGTGACGAATACAAGTCGTATATTGACCAACTTCAAAGACTCAATGAAAGAAGACTGCCCATTGACAAATTTGCTGAGAAGGAGATTCTGGAAAGCTATGCTCAGTTCCTGAAAGCTGAGATGACCAAACGCTTTCCGTCCGATGTGAACGGGTAAAAATGATGAGTCTGTCATTTCAGCAGACTCTCTGTCCGAATAACCGTCATATAGTCTGTTGAAGGATGCATAAATGGTGCTGTAGACAATGTGTCCATGATTTAGACATAGAGTCGGTTAAGAAGGACAGGGAGTCTGAATGAAAGACATAAAGTCTGTTACGAACCGTCCGACAGTCTCACTAATAATAATCATAAACAATACTCAATTAAAGAAGAATTAAAAAAGAATCAGTTAAAGAAGAAACAGCAGACACGCCATTGGCGGTCTGCGATTTCGGGGGATTTTTGATTCTTGAAGGGGATTGGTAAAAGCGGCGGATAACTCTTTTAAGGATACTTTACTCAAGAATCAAAGAAAGAGTTCCGCCGCCGCACTTCTCCGCCCTACCCTGTCGGGTGGCTCTGAACACATAAGGTTTTACAAGCGTTTCTACGAAGTGCTGGTAGAAGAAGGGGGTGTGTCTGCCGATAACGTGGTTCTACGAGCCTATAGTCGGCAATAAGGGGTGCGGCAATGTGTTACTCATCTTCCATAACGATAAGGTCATGAAGTTCGATGTCGAGCGTCTTACATATGACTTCAAACGTGCTGAGATGGACTCTATCGACTTCATTTGAGCATAGATGACTGATTGTATTTGGTCTTAATCCCGTAAGTCTGGCTAGTTCGCGTTGGGACATGTTTCTTTCAGCCAGTATTTCCTTGAGTTTCACGATAATAGGCATAGCTAACCTTCTTTCCAAACATCAACCTCTCTTTATTATACGTATACGGATTGGGTGGGTCTAATAAAAGTGATTGATTGTATCGCTTAGTAGATATATAATTCATTTGTATCTATTAGGCGTTACGATAATCTCAATTACTGTTACGGAGGGGGAGATGGCATGAATCACTTAATCCACAGACTGGAACAGTTGCAGATGAGAGAAGCTGTTGTTCATGAGAAATTGAAAACCTGTATCACTTATCAATCTGCTATCTTGGACTTTACCATTCGGGAAGGGTTTCGTTGTCAGCGTACAGCCATAGAGGATATTGTATTAGCCGTTAATCGTATTGAGATGGATTTACGTACGGAATGTTGTCATCTCAAGTTAGAACAGGCGTTAATTACGAGTGAGATGCAGTTTACTGAGGGAGCGACAACATGAAGAACGTCATCGGTTACGTAAGAGTCTCGACTAGCGGACAAGCAAAGGACGGTTACAGTCTAGGGTATCAGCAGGATGAAATCCGCTCCTATTGTCAGGAGCAAGGATGGAACTTGATGAACATATATGTGGACGAAGGAATCAGTGGAGCAAAGGTCAACGAGGATGCTCTTGAGGTGGACAGGATAGGCTTCCAGAGCATGCTAACCGCCCTAGCCAGTAAAACCATTGATGCAGTTGTCGTCCTCCATACAAGCCGTTTATGGCGGTCTGACATTGTGAAGGTTCTCGTTCACAGAGAATTTAAAAAATACGGGGTGGACGTTCGGAGCATTGAACAGCCCACCTACAGCATTTACAAGAAAGACCCGAATGACTTCCTGATTAACGGCTTGATGGAGTTGCTAGACGCTTACCAACGTCTTGACATCGCTATGAAGTTAAGTCGAGGAAGGAGCAAGAAAGCCCAACAGGGCGGCTATGCAGGTGGTAGAGCTACATTCGGATACAAAGCCAAGAAAGGGCAGAAGTGTATCCAAGTAGACGAGAGACACGCCGAGACCGTTCGTAGAGTATTTGAAATCAAGGAACAGCATCCTGCTTGGTCATTAACCCAAATAGCTGAAACCTTGAACCAAGAAGGCTATACAACTGGGCAAGGCAGATTGTTTACAAAAGTACAAGTTAAACGAATCTTAGACAAACGTGATTTTTATAGCGGTACATATTGCTATGGAGATATACAAGCAGTTAGCTTGCATGAAGCCATTCTGTAACAGGAACTGAATGGAGAGGCTTGCGTCCCATTGCGGCTCGAAAGAGTACGCTCGAACTGAGGTTGCCCCCATTCTATTCCTAATCATCAAAGAATTTGTATACAGGGGTGATTCCTTTTATGCACTACAAGCAAAAGCATATATATGTCGGACTAGATTTACATAAAGCCCACCATACAGCCGTCATTATCGACTGTTGGAATACAAAACTGGATGAAATCCAAATTGAAAACAAGCCAATCAGTTTCGATGATTTGTTGAAGTGGGTAAAGAAGCATTGCAAAAAAGGAATGACTCCTGTCTATGGATTGGAAGATACGGGCGGCAACGGTAGAGCACTCGCCGTTCATCTTGTCGAGAAAAAACAAATCGTCAAGGAAGTCAACTCTGCCCTTTCCTACAATGAGCGTAAGAGCTATGCCACCACACAAAAGAGCGACAGTTGGGATGCGTATTGTATCGCCAAAGTGTTGCTCTCCAGACTGGATGAACTGCCAGACGCAAATCCACAGGATATTTACTGGACAATCGGGCAACTGGTGGCAAGACGTAACGCATTGGTCAAACATGCCAGTTCATTGAAAAATCAATTGCACCAACAACTAAGCTACCACTTTCCGTCCTATAAAAAGTTCTTTTGTGACATTGACGGGAAAGCCGCCCTTGCCTTTTGGGAAGAATACCCTGCACCACATCACTTGGAGACGGGGGGGGAAGAGGAACTGGCAACCTATCTTCGCAAAGCTAGCCATAACACCTGTTCTACCCGTAAAGCAGAAGGAATTCTGGAATTGGTAAAGAAGGATGGGGAGACAAAGCGAAACTACCAAGAATCCAGAGACTTCCTCATTGTGAACATGGTACAGGACATGAAACGAAGCAGAGAACTGATTAAAGAAACAGAAGCTCAACTTCGACAGGTCATGCCTCAACTAGATTACAAATTAGAGTCGATGGATGGCATTGATGTCGTAACCGCTTCTCAAAAGCGGATAAATTAGCCCGTTTTGCAGGAATTGCTCCTGTTCGCTTTAGTTCGGGCGGCAAGGGCAAAGACCAAGCAAGCGGACAAGGAAATCGAGTGCTGAACAGCATCTTTCACAACCTAGCAGTCCAACAAATCCAAGTAGCCAAAGGAAGCAACAAGAAACAGCGAAATCCCCTCATGCACGAGTTCTACCAAAGGAAGCTAGCAGAAGGCAAGACAAAGAAACAAGCCCTCATATGCGTGATGAGAAGGCTTGTAAACATCATCTACAGCATGATGAAGAACAAAACGGAATACAGGGCGGCTACTCCCCTAACAGAGCGACAAGCAGGATGATAGAATGGTGGTGATTGGTAATACGATTGCCACCTTCTTTATTCCCCAGTTTAAGATTACAACTTAGGGGACGGGTAAAGGTGGTCCGAATTTTAGTCCAAATTCCAAAAAAAATTAAAAAACATGCTCAAGATAAGGGATGAAAGAGTTCCTTTTATCAATTGTAAATGACTCAAAAAATCTCGCAATTCGAAACCTTTTGAGTGGAATACAATCGACTCTGTAGACGCTTTTGTTCAGGGTGATGCAGTTGTTTTAGTTAATCGAATTACAAACAAACTATTGACTTTCTTAAATAAAAAAGGAGATCGTTTATCAAGTAAGTTAAAATCCGAATTAGATTTAATTAGAGAGTGAGGACGACTATGAATAACTATATAATATCTTTTACAAAAAAGTTTGATTATTTTTTCGAGCAAAAAGAAATTTCAAATATTATTTATTTACATGATGAGGATGATAATGAGAGATTAGACCATGTCCTTTTCCTTGAGAAAGATAATGGTGATGTTATAGGCTTGTATATAAAAGGCATGAATCCGTTAATCTCAGTGAATAGAATTTACGATTTGGATGATTTTAATTTATTTGCTAGTTATGAAGGATTAATTGAATGCAAGGAAAATATTGAACTCAAAATAGAGTATATAGGTTTGTTTTTTAGCACTCAATACAACGAATTATTGGGTTTCTATTTGGCGAATAACGATGCCTCTAGTTCTATATTTATATTATTTTTACAAGATGAAATTTATATGGAAAAGGATTGTAGTAAATACGAAGCTAGTAGGATGCTTGAAAAAAGATATTCGACTGAAGGTTTTATAACTTACGAAAAAAAATGTGAGACTGACTGGAAACAAGAAAACTTCTAACAGAGAACAAGCAGAAAACAGGCAAGCTAATAGGTGGTATCGCTAGTAGTCTTAGCAACCGCCGTTACTTTTTAGTAGATTGGTTTTACAACATAGGGACGGGTAACGCTGATAATGCTTTAGTAACCTCATGTTGATAATAGGCCTATAGGAGGCAAAAATGAAACGGGTATTTTATATGAAAACGAGGGAACGTGTTCCAGGAGATAAAAAAAATATTTACCTCGATAAAATTGGAGGAGTACCAGCTCATAAACCAGAAAAATTCCCTATTCATTTAGAAGATGAACAATATGGATTTGTAATGCAAATCTATTGCGATAAGGAGAAGTTTCCCAATATTGAAGGGGTTTTATGTTGGCAGATATATCAAGATATTAATGAAGAAGATATTCCAATCATTATAGAAGTACCAATTGGTGCAGAATTGAATAGTAATAATGAAGGCACTCCTATTAATCGATTAAAAGAGCGTATCGTATACTATGAAGAAGGGCTAGAACCAGATGTATTAGAGATTGGTCTTGGAATTTATAGTGATGAGGAAGAGGATAGGTATTATTCATCCAAAATAGGTGGTGCTATTCCAGAAGATTATATGAGTCCTGATTTTGAATATATTGGACGAATGTATGAGAGTATTTATGATGCTGATGACTACGGCTTGAATTTTGGTATTGAAGTTTTAAATCTGGCTAGAAATCGTAAAGGAAAAATGGAATTAATATAAAAACTCTCTTTCTTAAGTGCGTTTTATATAAAAATTTTAGAAGGAAGAGTTGTCTATGACGAGAATCGCTATAACACTTCTATCTGGAAGCGCTGGTAATCTGTTAATGACTATCAAGAAACATACAGGTTTAGGCCTATCCGAGATTAAAACTCGTATTAGTAATATCAGTCCTCTTATGGAAGTTGATTATGTGAATAATAATGAGATGGAAAAAATGAAAGATTTAGTCGAAGATTTAATTCAACATAAAGCGAACTTCAAACTTTTTGAACAAGACGAAGATTACAAAGAAGAGTTACCGCTTGAACACTTTATGAATAGCTTTGAAATGTCACGACAAATTGCAGAAGATAGAGAAAGAATGGATGACATTTTAGGAGAAGAAGACAACGAATAAAGAGAAATGGGGGTACCGTAATACCTGATAAAGATTTCTCAAATCTGTTCGAACGGGTGAACTGAATTTTACAACTTTTACAGAAGAGGCGATCTTTTGCGAGACAAATTGATGACATCTATTGTTCTGTATGGTCCCATCGAAGCTCGAGAAAAGAACATATGGGACTGGTATCAATATTCATTGAAACTAAATGAAGGGTTAGGATATCCTTCGACCCATTTGGGTATGATCGGAGATAGCTTTAAATCAGGAAAGTTAACTACAACGAAACGAACAGAAACAAAGTTAAGAAAGGCATTAGAGAACGGGGAGAGTATTGAAACCGTATCTATCTACTCATTACCTGAGGGGTTTACTCAAGCGGCATTTGATTTTAATACTTTTATTTCAATGAATAGAAGGCTAAATCAGTTTATAATCGTTTCAGTCCCGAGTGTAGATTTTAGCAAATTCGATAAGAGAGAACTGATAAGAGATTTAGGGCACTTTATTACATGCAGAGAGGCTGAAGTCTTTGAACTGTCAATCCTGGAAAGCCCTTTGATTTATGCTTCCAAAGTAAACCAAGAATCCGATTTTAAGAGCCTGAAAAAAATAGATAAGTATGATTTATAGTTATATAGATCGGTATGTCGCCTCGAAGTTCTCTTATTTGTTATGAAAAAGAATCGTTAAGACACAAGGATAGCTTTCGCAGCTGTCCTTGTATCGTGCCAATTATACTTTCTTCAGGTTCCGGATAATGACCATGATCGACAAAATCAAACAGACCAATGCGGGAATGGTGGTTGCAACCGGTTGATTTGCCCGAAAAATATGGGCATGAATCGCTCCTAACAAGAGAATTACCAATAATGCGCCTGCCCCAATAGCCAAACGTCGGTTACGGATACCAGCAATTAGCATGATACCTCCAATCAGTTCAAGAAATCCGGTTACTGACATGAACCACAATGGGTATTGGTAGTGCTGCCAATGCTCAACCTGAAACGGAACACGTAACAGTTTTATAATGCCCCCTGTAAAAATAAAAACGGCCAGAATCACTTGCAAGACATTAGCTATGATTTGACTTCACTCCTTTGAAAATGTTGTGCATAGGCACCTTCATTTGCAAGCATGCCGTATAACAAGTTCTCTCCTGATTAGATCTTCTCCGGTGCCAGGAAAAGCCCGATGCGGATTAAAGTACTCTACCGCTATCAATACCCGCTTGGGAACGTCTGTGCTTCTACATTAGGTGTACGGTGGGTTGAGTCAACCCAGCTCGTGTAACAATCGTGCTCACTTTCGTTTCGTGAAACAAAAAAAATACGCACAACCAATATCAATTATAAATATTACTCAAAAATAACGTTACTTTCAAGTATTATTTTCAGATTCGCCGATTAATAAAGTGGTGGAAGTAACTTTTCCGAAGTGTATCCGACCGAACACGGTATTCAGATCAACGGCAAATGCCCGTTTTATGAAGCGAGACGCATCATATTTGCGAAAATATGGGCTGACCAAAATGCAACTTTCGAGCAGGACACGCCAGGCAACGAAATAACACCGCACCAACGGCAATTGAAGCAGTGGCTGACGACCTCTTTACGAGATGCCAGCTATTTGAACGACGAACCTCTCTAACCGGCAAAAAAAAAAAAACGCAAACCCGGTGATTCCAACCCTGCCTGGTTTGCGTTCTTTACTTTCTGTTTATTGATCCGCCGATCGAGCCCACCGCAGCAGCAGCACGGCCGCTTCCGCTCGTGTCGTATGCTCCTGCGGCGCAAAGCGTCCGTTCTCCCGCCCTTGAACGAACCCGTGCTGCCGGGCGGCGGCAACATAGCCCTTAGCCCAGACGGGAATATCCGCCGCATCCGTAAACATCGAGAGCTCCGCTTCGGACCCCGCTTGCAAGTTAGAGGCGCGAGCCGCCATTGCGATCATCTCGGCCCGCGTCACTTGCGCGTCCGGGCGGAAGGTTCCGTCCTCATATCCATCAACGATCCCGCGCTGTGCGGCAATCGACACGGCTTCGGCGGCCCAAGACGGGATGGCTTCCTGATCCGCGAAGGCTGCCGCCGGAGGCGCAGTCGGCCCCGACTTGTCGAATCCTTTGGTCCGGGCCAGCATCGCAATGAACTGGACCCGGGTGACCGGATCGTTCGGCCGGAACGTTCCGTCGTCGAACCCATCGACGATGCCGCAGCCGGAAGCCTCCGAGACAAATGACTCCGCCCAATGTCCGGACATATCAGTAAACCGGACCTTCGCTACCGGGACGCAAGCCGCCGAAGAACCGGCAGGCTTATCAGGTACAGCGGGCTGTTGGTCGGGCACTTCCGGCTTTTGCGGCACTTTAGGCTCCTCGGCAGGAGCCGGGCCCCCTCCTCCCGCATTTCCCCCGGAGGAAGAGTCCGACGGCTGCTCCGGGGCAGCCTCCCGATAAACGCGTACTGTATAGCTCCGCACAGTTTGCCCGTCCGGCGCCGTTACCGTAATCCGAATCGTTGTTGCCCCAACCTGCAAGGCAATCGGCGCAGATGCTTCCCCGCTAAGCGTCACCTTGCCGTTGATCGAGAGCCGGGCGTTCGGGTCATAGACCGACGCCGTCACCGCTGTGCTGTCGATCGAATGGCCTACGCTCGCTTCGTACGCGGTGATTTCGCTGTCAAATGCCGGGGACAGCGCCGCTCCGGTCAGTCTTAGACCGGTTAAGCCGGCGTTCGTGCTTGGCTTGCGGGTGACCTCCACCGTGTACGCCTGCGTGCTGACACGGTCCTGCGCAGTTACCATAATCGTGAGGCGGTTGACGCCAACCTGAAGCTCGACCGGCTGAGACGGCTGATGGCTCGCTACTTCTCTGCCGTTAACGGTCAGCAGCGCATTCCGGTCATAGACCGATGCCGTCACCGTCATGCTCGTCACCCCATGCTCGACAGCCGCTTCATACCGAACAATGCCGCTATCGAACGCCGGGCTCAAAGTTCCCTCAGATAACAAGAGCCCGTTCAAGAGGACATTGGAGCTCGGCTTCCGGTGTACCATCACCATGTACGACTGCGTCGTGACTCCGTCTTGCGCGGTCACCGCGACCGTTATCGGGTTGGCACCCACCTGAAGCTCCACAGGCAGTACCGCCTCTCCACTTGCAAAAGATTGCCCGTTAATGCGAATCGAGGCCTCGCTGCTCACCGCCTTTGCCCGCACCGTCAGCGCGTAGACGTCATTCGTGACGGTCGCCGTATAGCGCGTCGTCCCTCCTTGGAATTCCGGAGCCAGAGCCGCGTGACTCAACGTCAGCTCGCTCAATTGCACTTCGCTGGAGGGCAATCTCGTCACCAGCACGTTGTAGAGCTGAACCGTCGTTCCGTCCTGCGCCGTCACCTGAATCGTGATCGTCTGAGCTCCGACACGGAGCCGAAGCGGCCCCGAGACGGCTTCCCCATCTTGCAGCACCAGAACCGAAGCGTTCCCGTCAGCAGGAACGGCAGTCACCGTAGTCGCCGTCACCGAATACGGAACTTGGGCCGTGTACCGGTAAGTCGTCCCGGTGACCGTTTCATTCAGCGTCACATCGCTGAGCTGCAAGGTGTGCAGCACTGCATTGTCCGATACGACCGTGAACGTGTGGCTCGCGGAAAATGGTCCCGAATTGCCCGCCGCATCCGTCGCCTGCGCCTTCACGGCATGCGTACCTACAGCCAGGCTATCCGTCAGCGTATAGCTCCACCTTCCGCTCTCGTCTGCAGCCATTTCCGCCAGTGGCACTTCGTTCACGTACACGCTCACCGTGACACTGGCTTCCGCCGTGCCCGCGATAGCCGGCTTCGACCGGTTCGTCACTTCGCCGTTAGCCGGGTTTGTCACGACAGGCGCCGGAGGGGCCAACGTATCTACCCTGAACCTGATCTCCGCGGATAGCGGGCTCATATTGCCAGCGGCATCCGCTGCCGTCGCCCTAACCGTATAGACGCCATCGACGAATACAACAGGCGGAATAAAGGTCCAACTGCCTCCCGCATCCGCCATCACGGTGCCTGCCGGGCTTCCGTTCACCGCCACATGGACAGTGGCATTGGCTTCAGCGGTCCCTCGAATAACCGGCTTGCTTTGTTTCGTCGCCGTACCATCGGCCGGAGCTAGGATAACCGGAGCCGCGGGCGCTTCGGTATCTACCGTAAAACGCACGGTGGCAGACGCGGGGCTCATATTTCCCGCCGCATCCTTTGCCCGTACTTTGACCGCATGCCCGCCATCCGCCAGAACGTCCGGAAGCGAATAAGACCAACTGCCTCCGGCATTTGCCGTCCCTGCTGCCGTCTCGGTTCCATCCAAATCAATAATAAGAACTGCCCCCGCTTCGGCGGTCCCGGAGATCACCGGCCGGTTGCTGCCTGTGATGGCCCCGTCGGCTGGTGTAAGGATAACCGGGGCGGCTGGAGCTTGCGTATCTACGGTGAAAGAGACCACGGCGGACGCCTGGCTGACATTCCCCGCCGCATCCGCTGCGGTAGCTTGCAGGCTGTGCGCACCGTCAGCCAAATCCGTAGGCCACGGGTACGTCCACGTGCCGCTGCCGTCTGCGGTCGTCGTGCCGGCCTGAGCCGCGTCCAAATACAGCGCTACGGTCGCGCCCGCTTCCGCCTGACCGGTAATGATCGGCCTAGGGCTATTGATCCAAGCGCCGTTGACCGGTTTACCGATCACCGGCGGTGCCGGAGGCTGCGTATCGATGGTAAACGATATTTCCACGGAAGCCGGACTTTCGTTGCCTGCGGCGTCCTTCGCAACCGCCTTGACTTTGTGAATGCCATCCGCCAGCGCGGCGGCCGGAGTATATGACCATCGGCCGCTTCCGTCCGCGGTCACGGTCAAGCTCGCCCCACCGTCCAACGTGACGTTCACGGTCGCATTCGCTTCAGCCGTGCCGGTCACCGTCGGCTTGTTGTTCGGAATAACCGCTCCCGCCACTGGCGCCGTGATGATAGGAACCGCCGGAGGTGTCCGGTCGATGCGAACGACGGTCGAGGCAATGACGCTGGTATTCCCCGCATGGTCTATCGTCCTCGCACTTACCGTCGTTTGCCCCTCGGCGGTAATCGTCACCGGGCCCGTATAAGCCGTCCATGCGAGCATCGTCGCTCCTGACAAGCTGTATTCCGTTCGGTTCACGCCCGAGCCGCCGCTATCCGTTCCTCCTGCGATCGTTACCGTGACATTCGATCCGGTCCATGAACCTGCGGATGCGCCAAGGGTAGGCGCCGTCGGGGCAGTCCGATCGATTTTTACGATGGCCGAGGCTATAGCGCTTATATTCCCCGCATGGTCTATCGTCCTCGCACTTACCGTCGTCTGGCCTTCAGCCGTAATCGCCACCGGACCTGTGTTCGTCGTCCATGCGAGCGTTGTCGCTCCCGTCATGCTGTATTCCGTTCGGTTCACGCCCGAGCCGCCGCTATCCGTTCCTCCCGTGATCGTCACCGTGACATCCGAGTCAGTCCAAGAACCTGCGGATGCGCTAAGGGTCGGTGCCGTCGGAGCTGTCCGGTCGATTTTCACGACGGTCGAGGCGATAACGCTCGTATTCCCCGCATTGTCTACCGTTCTCGTACTTACCGTCGTTTGGCCCTCGGCCGTGATCGACAATGGCCCGGTGTATGTCGTCCACCCCAACGTCGTCGCTCCCGTCAAGCGGTACTCCGTACGGTTCACGCCCGAGCCGCCGCTGTCCGTTCCCCCTGTGATCGTCACAGCGACGTTTGCCGCAGAGGTCCATTGCGAGGTCGCCGGAATAACCGCCGGAGCCGTCGGCGCCGTCTTGTCAATGGACACCACGGCAGTTCCGACGCTGCTGATGTTCCCTGCGTTGTCGATCGTTCGCGCACTTACCGTCGTTTGGCCCTCGGCCGTGATCGTTACCAGACCGGTATACGTCGTCCAAGCCAGCGTCGTCGCGCCAGATAAGCTGAACTCCGTACGATTCACGCCGGACCCGCCGTTATCGGTTCCGGACGTAATCGTTACCGTGACATCGGAGGCCGTCCATGACGCTGTCGAAAGCTTGACCGCCGGCGGCGTCGGCGCCGTACGATCGATTTTGACGACGGCCGTCGCGATTGGGCTTACATTGCCTGCGAGGTCTATCGTTCTTGCGCTAATCGTGGTTTGTCCGTCATTCGTAATGGTTATCTTGTCCCCATCGTTGTAAGGCGTCCAGTCGAGTGTCGTCGCCCCGGACAAGCTGTACTCCGTACGGGCGACCTCGGAGTCGGCATCCGTGCCCGGCGTGATCACCGCCGTTACGTCTTGTGTGCTCCACTCGGGGCCCGGGCCGCTAATCGCCGGGGCCGTAGGCGGCGTAAAATCAAACGTGAGCTTATATACGTTCACATTGGTTTCCCAATTCTCGTCATATCCGCCCATAGCGTACACATCATTCCCGAATACCGACAGTTGGGCATTGGTCAGCTGTCGGATCGTAGCCGTGTCCTTCGTCCATTGGTTCGTCGCCGGATCGTATATATAGAAATACTTTTTTCCCATCACCAGCACTTTGCCGTTCGGCAGCGTCACCTGGGCATGGCGGAAAAACGTGTCGCCTTCAAACGGCAGATTCCCCGCCTTGGTCCACGTATTATTCGATGGATCGTACAAATAAGCATCGAAGCGGTAGACGTAATGGCTCTGCCCGCCGGTAACGAGAACGCGCCCATCCTTTAGCGTGCTCTGTGCAGCATCGTAAATGGGATAAGGATAAGGAGCCGCTTCCTCCCAACGGTTCATACCCGGATCGTATACATAGGCCTGATTATACATCGTGCTGCGGTCGACTCCCGACCAAATCTCGTTCGCTCCGCCTACGATAAGCACCCGGCCGTCCAGCAAGGTGCTTTGGGTGTTTCCGAATATACTCCCTACCGGCAATGACGCGCCATCAGACCAGGTATTGGAGTAGGGGCTGTAAATTTTAGTCACGTTATTGTAAACGTATCCTGTCCCTGGGACAAACTTCGACCCGCCTGTGACGAGCACTCTTCCGTCCTTCATCATGCTTTGCTTGTGATAAGAAAGCTGCAAGGGCGGCGCAAGCGAAGTCCAGGACCGATCCGTCGGGTTGAATGTATAGGAATACCGCGCAAAAGTAGACGAATTTGCCTTTTGTCCCCCGGTTACCAAGATACGGTTGCCGGACTGCACCGCGCTGGACGTAACGCCCGAAATATTTTCCGGCATGTTCGACGAATCCGGCAATGGCTCCATCATGACTGCCGCATGCGCAAGCTGATTTCCCCCTGCAAGCACGCTCACCAAAAAGACTGCGCTCCAGAACAGTCTCCGTAATGTGATATGGATCAAACTCGAATTCACTCCTTCGAAAGTTCCTTGTTCCTTTTGGTCCAAATAGTTATAACTAGAGTACCAAATGGAGCAGCCAAACGATATTAACTTTGGTTAACTCCGAATCGTTAAATTTTTTATCGAGATCGTGTTGATGTATAATTTTTGGATGAAGGGGGCATATTCGCCATGACCTTTATGTTACTTGAACATTCCCCGCGTCCGTTGAAGCTCCGTGGCAACAAAATAACGGCCGCCACCGTCATTCCTTTAAGCAAAGAGCGGTTGTCCGCTGGCGATTGCGTCGGAACCAAGAGCGGTCTGATCATAAAACTAATCAGCAGCAGCGGTCACCTGACTCCGGGGCCTGAGGCCAGAGATGCGTTTTATCTTTCGGACGTGACACCCGCGACCTTGGACGAAGCGGCTGCCAGCGCACAGGACGGAGAGGTGTTTGTGCCCATCCATGGAACTTGGCGTATTCATCAGCTGCAGGCAGATGGGATCAAGCCGCTTCATTGGCCGGATTCCTTGGACGGCTACTGGATTACGGTGTCGTTCGTTCAAAACCATCTTGTCCGAGGCTGCGGATGGCTTCGCAAAACAGCTACAACCGGCGAGATGATCCTTGTTAACGGCGAGCTGAATTACGGCCGTCCTCTCACGATCACGGCGATGAAAACATTACGGAAGGCCACCGTCGAATGCGAATGCCGGGATTTTGCTTTCGTCGAAGTTAATTCGATCTCTACATCAAATGAGGTGCTGTAAATGAAATCGTTGGATGAACTTATTGACGAATCGGAATCGACGTGGCTAGAAGTGCAGGACTGGGTTGCCAAAGCGGCCAACACCGTCGAGATTTTACCCGCGAATCCGCACGAAGCCGCAGAGGCGCTGCATCAACTGCAAGTGACGACCAGATCCGTATTGGGTACAGTTGCGTATTATACGGGCGGCATCCTCATCGAGAACGGTTGGCTGCGCATCTTGGGTTCCGGCAGTCGTCGGCTGCCGAGGAATTTGATCACGTGGAATGAAATCGGCGTCGATGGAAAAAGTACGAGATTCCCTTCCTCCTTCTTGATTGCCGACGATGTAGTAGGCGGCTTTTTTGCGCTGAACGGCGGAGCTTTCGAGGGCAAACCGGGAGACGTTTTTTATTTCGCTCCCGATACCTTGGAATGGGAAAGCCTGGATATGGGTTTTTCGGATTTTTTATATTGGGCTTGCTTTGGCGATGTGCAAAAATTTTACGAAACCTTTCGTTGGGAAGGCTGGATGGAAGAGACGCGGCAAATCGAAGGAAATCAGGGAGTGTTGATTTATCCGTTCTTATGGGCGGACGGCGACCCTGTTACCGATCGCGGCAGATCCATCGTGCCAATCGAGGAACTATGGAAAATTTTTGTAAACGATAGTAAACTCGAATGAGAAAGTGCTAATTGGATTGGATAAGATTCCATCGAAAATGGAGCGTGATCCTTGTGAGAAACTCCTTCATCCTTGGGCTGAGTTGCTTGCTCGTTGTCGCACTGATCGCTATCTTTTTGCAAGACCCTGTCATAGTTTATACGTATGCCGGGATATTCGGGCTGATTTTTACGGGAGCGGCAGCTATTCTTACCGGTTCCAACGTAAGCGGTGATCGGGCGCGGGCCAACTATTGGATCAGTACCGCCAAGGATAGAGCAGCTAGAGGGAAGTGGGCAACGTATTGTTTTATGATCGGATTACCCAACCTGCTTCTGGCCGCCGTCGTATATTTCAGCTCGCTGTAAATCGAAAAAAAGCCGTGCATGTCCTTCAACCAAGGACCGCACGGCTTTAAACTCATCAGCGAATCGAGATCCGCATTTCCAGTTCCTTATAAAATTCGATTTGCGGCATCGTTTAGGTCGTCAGACGAACGGGCTGCTCTTGATCCAGCGGCGAGAACTCTTGTACGTACGAATAGGCCTCTCTGTTCTTGCCGACGAACTTCAAGCTTTTGCGCTCCAATGCCTTTCCGCTCTGGACAAGGCCTACGGCCCCCGCCTGATTACCGGTAAGCGGCCCGGTTACCTCGTAATGCAGCACCGTCTTCTCGTCCAGCTTTTCGAGCTTCCGAACGGTCGCCTTCCCGATAGCGCCCTTCCCCCCTTCCACCGTCTTCGGATCGAAATCCGTCAGCGGCTTTCCGATCATCTTCTCTGCTGCAAAAGCCTTCTGCGGCACCTGCACCGCCGGAATCGAAGCCATAAACAAGCCGGCCGCCGCAACCGTTGTTGCGATCAGGATTTTATAAGGTTTCATTGTACATTTTCCTCTCCCGTATATTCAATACACCCCATTAGAGTGTTGGCGATCTCCGTTTGGTTCTCGGCGGCGCAAAATTTTTTTCGCCAGGTTTTCGTAGGGTGCAAAATTCCATGCTCCGACGACTCTTTTAACATTTCAAATTTTTGCCTAAATTGTGTTTATCAAGTAGAATAGTTCCGTACCTTATTCGCGCGAGGAGGCCGGTGTTCTTTTCTTATTCGACATGCCATATGGTTTTAGGTGAGAGATTTTTCTTGAGGCGGTGATCCTGATGTCCGATCCGAACGAATTCGGGTCCCAATATTTCGAGAAAATATTAAATATGGTCGACGTGGGCGTCCATCTGGTGAACCGGGAAGGCACGACCGTCTTTTATAACGACAAAATGGCGGAGATCGACGGCCTTGCGCGGAAGCAGGTGCTGCATAAAAATATTTTTCACGTCTACCCTTCCTTAACCCACGAAACGAGCACGCTGGCCAAGGTGCTGCAGACCGGACAAGAGGTGCCCGAAAAAATACAGACTTACGTCAACGTCACGGGCAAACGCATTACGACCATCAACCGCACGTATCCGCTCTTCGATAACGAACAGCTCACGGGAGCCTTGGAGGTCGCCAAGGACATCACCAGCATCGTTCAGCTTCACGACCAGATTCTGGACCTTCGCCACCAGCTGTACCAAGCCAAGCAGAAGGACGGCAAAAAGACGGGCGCGGCACGCTATCATTTCAGCGACTTAATCGGAGAGAGCCCGTCGTTTCTGGAAGCGGTTTCTACAGCCAAAAAAGCGTCCCGCACCAGCTCCCCCGTCTTCATCTGCGGAGCTACGGGCACGGGCAAGGAATTGTTTGCCCAGAGCATGCACAATGCGAGCGTCCGCCGCAATCATCCGTTTATCGCACAGAACTGCGCCGCCGTGCCCGGCGACCTGATGGAGGGCATCATGTTCGGTACAACCCGAGGCGCGTTCACCGGAGCGGTGGACCGTGCGGGCTTGTTCGAGCAGGCCAGCGGCGGCACGCTGTTTCTG
>NZ_JTHN01000261.1 GCF_001399685.1 Paenibacillus sp. A3 | reverse complement strand
GAGTGGTGGCTGACAGCCTTTGCGGCCCGAGGCTTTTCCCTGCTGCTGGAAGGAGTAGTAGCGGGGACCCAACTGGCACTTAAGCGAGTGCGGCAAAGGATGAGGACCGGCAGAGAGCCGGAGAACGATTGACAGGCAGAAGCTGCTGCCCGAGAAGGAAGGAGACGCGATCGACGTGTGGGCTTGGCTGGTGGAGCAAAAATATACCGTAGGAATCATACTGGGCGTAGTGTTCGGTGTGCTGGCCCGGCTGACGATGCTGCGGACCGATTACCGGCAATATCCGACTTATCCTCACGGCAAAATCATTCACCTTTCCTTGGGCGTCATTGCGGCGGGGCTCGGATCGGTTGCTGTCCCATCGCTGCTGGATAAGAATTATACGGCCATGACGTTTTTGGCTATGGCGGCGCAGCAGTTCCGGGACGTTCGTAATATGGAGCGCCAGACGCTGAGCAAGATTGACAGCCTGGAGCTGGTGCCGCGGGGAGCGACCTATATCGAAGGGATTGCAATGGTGTTTGAAGGCCGCAACTATTTAGTCATTTTTACCGCGTTTGCCACGGCGTTCTTCGGTATCGTGTTCCCCTGGTATTGGGGGATCGTGGCCGGTATTGCGGCTATTCTGGTCACCAATATGTTCAAGACGGGCAAAACCTTGTCCCACATTGCAAATGTAAACATCGGCCAGGTGCGGCTCGACGGACCGAATCTGTTCGTTGACGATATCTATATCATGAACGTAGGATTAAGCGATACGCAAAATGTCATCCGGAAAAAAGCCATCGGTCTTGTGCTTGTGCCGAAAAATAAAAATGCAAGGGTTACCTTGGCTAACCCGGGACAGCGGCAGGCGCTATTGCATGACGTGTCAACGATCATGGGCGTCCATCGCGACGAAGGCGAACCGGCGCTCGTTCCGTTGGCCAAGCTGGATATGAATGACGGGCGGCTGGCGGTGCTGCTGCTTCCGCAGGAGCAAGATCCGGAGAAAGCCCGGCAAGTCGCGATGAACTCGCCGGTGCTGGAAAGCGCGGTGCGGATGCCGAGCGAAGCGCATGTGCAAACCGGCGGAAAAGCGGGAGGATAGCGCTAATGGGACAAATTATGGCGGTGGTGGCGACGGAAGCAAACCGGCAAACGGTGGCCGGCGGAGCTCCGATCTTTATCGCGGACGATGCAAATCATCAGCAGCAAGTAGCCTTTAAGCTGGAAAAAATTTTGGATGCGGCGGCTCACGATTTGGAGAACGGGATCGTTATTTTAGTGAAGCATTAATGGCTGGAAGGCTGCCCGCTAACGTTTCGTTCATTTACTTGTGAATTCGATTTTGATATAATATCAGAGCTTGCAAGCCTTGAAAACAGGCTTGTCTTTGTACATAACGTCCCTTGGCCGAACGGGCGGAGGGAGACATGAAGCAACAATGCGGTAGTCAAAGAAGGGAATGAAGTGCATGGCAAGACCAATCGTAGCGATTGTCGGCCGTCCGAACGTGGGCAAATCTACGGTGTTTAACCGTATTATCGGCGATAAGCTGGCTATTGTGGAAGATAAACCGGGGGTTACCCGGGACCGGCTGTACGGCAGGGGAGAGTGGCTGGACACCGAGTTCAGCGTCATCGACACCGGCGGAATTGAGATCGACGGGGAAGATCAGATCATGAAGTCCGTTCGCGTTCAAGCGGAGCTTGCCATCGAGGAAGCGGACGTCATCGTGTTTATGGTGGATGCCAAAGCGGGCATTACGCCGGCGGACAGCGAAGTCGCGGAAATGCTGTTCCGGGCGAAAAAGCCGGTTATCGTTGCCGTCAACAAGGTGGACAATCTGAAGCGGATGGACGATATTTACGAGTTCTACAGCCTCGGCTTCGGCGAAGTCGTCGGCATCTCCGGCTCTCACGGCACGGGAATCGGCGACCTGCTTGACGAGGTGATCAAGCATTTTCCGGACACGACTGAGGAAGAGTACGGCGAGGATGTAATCAAGGTCGCCTTGATCGGCCGGCCGAACGTCGGGAAATCGTCGCTCGTCAACGCCATCCTGGGAGAAGAGCGCGTCATCGTCAGCAATGTCGCCGGAACGACGCGCGACGCGATCGATACGCCTTTTGAGAAAGACGGCCAAAAATACGTCATTATCGATACGGCGGGGATGCGCAAGCGCGGCAAAGTATACGAGACGACGGAGAAGTACAGCGTCATGCGCGCCATGAAGGCGATCGAGCGGGCGGACGTCGTGCTGGTCGTCATCGACGGCGAGGAAGGCATTATCGAACAGGATAAGCATGTCGCCGGATATGCGCACGAGGCGGGCAAAGCGGCGATCTTCGTTGTGAACAAATGGGATATCGTGGAAAAAGACGACAAAACGATGCATCAGTTCACGCAAAAAATCCGTGACCATTTTTTGTTTATGACCTATGCTCCCGTCGTGTTTTTGTCGGCCAAGACGAAGCAGCGGCTGCATAAGCTGTTCCCGGTCGTGACCAATGTAGCCGAGCAGCATGCGGCGCGCGTGGCGACGCACGTGCTGAACGATGTCGTGTCCGATGCCGTGGCTATCAACCCGCCGCCGACGGATAAAGGGAAACGTCTGCGTATCAACTATGCGACACAGGTGGCGGTCAAGCCGCCGACCATCATTTTCTTCGTGAACGATCCGGAGCTGATGCATTTCTCCTACCAGCGATATTTGGAAAATAAAATTCGCGGCGCGTTCGGTTTCGAGGGTACTCCTCTGCGCATGTTTACGCGTCGTAAATCGGACGAGGAATAGGGGAGAACCGTGTTGACTAGCTTGCTCTCACTTTTGATCGGTTATTTGCTCGGCTCGATCAGCTTTAGTTATTTGGCAGGCAAACTGCTGAAAGGCATCGATATACGCGAACACGGAAGCGGGAACGCGGGGGCTACGAATACGCTGCGGGTGCTCGGCAAAGGGCCGGGCATCGCAGTGCTTCTCTTGGATGTACTGAAGGGCGTGGCGGCCGTCTGGATCGGCACGTGGCTGAGCGGGAGCGATCCGCTGTTTGAAGTGCTTGCGGGGATCAGCGTCATCGTCGGGCACAATTGGCCCGTGTTTTTCGGGTTTCGGGGAGGCAAGGGCATTGCGACGACGATCGGAGTGATGGCGACACTTGCCTTTTTGCCTGCGCTTATCGCCGGGATTGTTGCTATTGTTTCTATTGCTATTACGCGTTACGTTTCTCTGGGATCGCTATTGTTTACCGCACTTTTGCCGATCTTGATCTGGTTTATGGTCGGATCCCGGGAAATTTTCGCGCTTAGCCTGCTTCTCTTCGTATTCGCTTGGGTCAAGCACCGGAGCAATATCGTGAAGCTGTTAAAAGGACAAGAGAACAAGCTTGGTGCCAAAAAACAAGTTTGACGAAATAGACGGAGGTGTTCGTTCATGCCGGTTTCCGGTAAAACCGCCGTGCTGGTAGCGGGAAGTTGGGGAACGGCCATTGCCTCGGTGCTGGCGGATAACGGCCGCGACGTACTGCTGTGGTCGCGCAACCGCGATCAGGTACGGGAGATTAACGAGGAGCACCGCAACAGCCGGTTTCTGCCCGAGGTTTTGTTGTCTTCGCGGATTCGGGCGACTGATTCGATGGAAGAAGCCGTGAAAGATGCGGAAGCCGTTGTGATTGTAGCACCGTCCTCGGCCATGCGGGATATCGCCGGTCAGCTTAAACCGCATTTGAGCCCCGATTCATTTCTGGTCCATGCAACCAAAGGATTCGAAGCCGGCAGCTTAAAGCGCATGAGCGAAGTGTTGGCGGAAGAGCTGACATCCTACGATTCGAACCGGCTGGTCGTACTGTCCGGGCCAAGCCATGCGGAAGAGGTCATCAAGCAATGCCCGACGACGGTCGTCGTTGCTTCGCTGGACAAAGAAGCCGCCGAGCAGGCGCAGGATTTGTTGATCAACTCGTATTTTCGCGTATATACGAACCCTGACGTCATTGGCGTCGAGGTTGGCGGCGCGCTCAAAAATATTATTGCGCTCGGAGCAGGTCTCAGCGACGGGTTAGAATTCGGAGATAACGCCAAAGCGGCTCTGCTTACCCGAGGACTGGCCGAAATCGCCAGACTTGGGACGGCGATGGGGGCGAGTCCGTTGACGTTCGCGGGATTGGCCGGAATCGGTGATTTGGTGGTTACGTGCACGAGCAGGCACAGCCGCAACTGGCGGGCCGGGTCGATGCTGGCACAGGGACATTCGCTGGAAGAAGTGCTTCAGCGGATGGGCATGGTCGTAGAAGGCGTCAAAACGACGCAGGCCGCCTATCAGTTGTCCCGCCGCTATGAGATTTCCATGCCGATTACGGAACAGCTGTACGACGTCCTGTTTAACGGAAAAAAACCGAAAACGGCTGTAGAGCATTTGATGGGACGGGGTCCCCGGCACGAAACCGAAGAAATCGCCGACGATTCTCAAAACGGTTGGCTTCGTTAAGGCGAACGCCTATACCGACGGCAACTTTTCCACATATACTACCTCAGGCTTTACTGCATAACCAGTCTGAGGAGGGACAACGATGGCAGATAAAAACATGCCGAAAGACGTGCTCAATGTGGTTAAGAAAAAAACCGGCAAAAGCGTCTCCGAGAAAGATATATACAAGCTTGCGAGCGGGGTTAAGCCGTCCACGCTGCAGAGCGATACGCAGCTGCGGCAGCTGATTAAGCAAGTAGCGGGCCTTGTAAATGTTCCCGTTTCGGATCAAACGACGAATGAGCTGATCCAAGCGATCAAAAGCAGCAAAGTGAGTACGGACAATTTGGAACAGCTCATGAAGATGATCATGAAGAAGTAAGGTGACATTTTTAACAGTTTTATGGCATGAGCCGCCGGTCAAGCGCGCTTGTGCTTTTTTTGTGTTATGATGGAGTCAATTACGTTACCAAGCTAGGGGTTGGAAAATTTATTATGTCGCCGTTGGACAAAATGTGGGCATCTTTTATTGCGATCGGTCTCATGGTTCTCGCTTCGCTGCTGATCACGTTTGCGAGAAATAAAACGACGGGCATTGTCAGGTTTGTGCTGTCGTTGGTCGCGTTCTTGATGTTTATCCCGATCTTTATTTATATGGTCGTATCCCTACTGTAAGGAGTTTGGCAGCTTATGATCACTTTAAAAGGACGCAGAGTAACGAAATCGATCGAACCGGTGACCGGGTTCACGATCTTGGATTTGGCGCTGAAGACGGAAGTGGATTGGGGCTTCTCCTGCATGCGAGGCACTTGCTCCCGCTGCCGCTGTCAAGTAAGCGAGGGCATGGAGCATTTGAACGCTCCGACGGACGAGGAGCTGGACAATCTGGAGCCGGAAGAGCTGGAGCAGGGATTTCGGTTAGGTTGTCAGGCGAAAGTAAAAAGCGAGGGCGTGATCGCGGTTGCGCATAAGCCTTATTTTTGACCATTTTGCTTAGCATAGGATGATAAGATGAATACTCAACAACTTGGCACGGTGCCGGGACGGCTCAAGGAGATTTTTTCCGAGCTTGCTGTACATACACGGGAATCTGACTCAATTTGGCTGGTCGGAGGCAGCACAGGTCTGCTGCTGCAAGGCGTGCGGCTTGACGCGCTTCCCAGGGACTTGGATTTATACGCTGACCGGCGCGATGCGGAGGCTTTGCATATGGCGCTCCGACGGTACGCGACTGACGATCAGACGGAGAGTGAAACGCCCATTTACCGGTCGATTCTTAGCCATTATGAGATGAACGGCGTCAAGGTGGAGCTGGTCGGGGCTTTCGAGGTACGGGCGATGGATAGCGAATATCGCGTGGAAGCCGAGTATTTGGCGCGGACGCATGCGCTTGCTGTTTCGTATGGCGAACGAGAGGCCGTCCGGTTAATGCCGCTGGCCCACGAACTGGTGTTTAACGTGCTGCGGGATCGCCCGGACCGCTATGAAGCGATTGCAAGGGTGTGCCGAGTCCAGGAGCCGGAGCGTCACAGGCTGGCTTTGGAGGATTTGATTGCCCGCAACCGCTTCAGCGGGGAGCTCGCCGACAGGCTGCGTACGCTGCTCGACCCGAAAGCGATGAGTTAACGGAAGGAGAGCGCGTATGGCCGCGAAAGTTACTTTTTTACCCGATAACAAAACGTTGGAAGCAAGACCGGGCACGACGCTTCTGGATGCGGCCCGGCGCGCCCGCGTGCATATCCGCACCCGGTGCGGGGGCAAGGCGGCTTGTCTGATGTGCAAGGTTCGCGTGACGGAGAACGCCGGCACGGGGCTGGCCGAGCCGAACCGCAATGAGGCGCTGAAGCTTGGCGGCTTGCAGCAGGACGGCTATCGTCTCGCTTGCCAAGCGAAAATCACCGGGCCTGTCACCGTGCTCGTGCCGGAGGATCCGTTGAAGAGCGCTATACGCAGGCAGTTGGAAAAGCAGGAGGAGGAATGGTGATGAAGCGTTGGCTGCAGGCAGCGTCTTTGCTGCTGGTCTGCACGCTGCTCGGCGGCTGCATGTATCCGAAGGGGATGCGTAAGGAGAACCAGATTGCGAGCGGCGAATATATGATCGTCGTTCAGAACGCGGTCGATCAATATAAGGCGAAAACCGGCGTGCTGCCGATCAAAAACTTCGAGGCGACCACGCCGCTGTATGAACAAAATCCGATCGATTTCAAAAAGCTGAAAGGGCGTTACATCAGCGAAGTGCCTGCCAATGCGTTCGAGAACGGAGGGACGGCGACCTACGTTATGATCGAGGCGGAGACGAAGCCGACGGTCAAGATGATGGATTTGCCTTCGTTCCAGCAGACGGTCGAACTGCAGCAGGAGGTGGACCGTTATAAATCGAAGACGGGCACGCTGCCGGCAGGGGAGCCGGTCGCTCCCGGCTTTTTCGCCATCGATTACGCCAAGCTGAACCGGAAGCCTCTGGAAGTGACCAGCATGTATACGCGCTCGTTAAAGCTTCCGTTCCTGATGAGCGAATCGGGGCAGGTCGCCATCGATTATGCGCCTGAAATAATGCGGCTTATCGATAAGAAACAGCTTCAAAGCAAACTTGATGCCAAGCAGGATCTCCGCGCGCTGCTCGTTCAGGAATCGTATTTCGTCCCTGCGCGCTCGTTTGCTTACATGTGGAAAGACAATAAGCCGGTTCCCATCCCGGAATCGTTCTAACCTAGCCTCTATCAACCTTCTAGCCAAGGTGATAGAGGTTTTTTTCTTGCCATAGCTAGAATAATCGTAGAATCTCCTACATATATTTGTCAGGGATGAAGTTAAGGACGCAAGCGGCGAACACGGTAAAGCCGGATTTCCGGTGAAAATTATTTCTGCGCCTGTCATCATATTTTGAACCGCCGTACATATATTTGTACTAGTCCAAAGCGTGTACGAGTTTCGTCTTAAACAACCTGTAGGAGGGATTCTCATTGGAAAAAGTGGATATCTTTAAGGACATTGCAGAGCGTACTGGCGGGGATATTTACCTGGGGGTCGTTGGAGCGGTCCGTACGGGAAAATCAACGTTCATCAAGCGTTTTATGGAGTCGATCGTGCTGCCGAACATCCAGAATGAAGCCGACCGGATCCGGGCAACCGACGAATTGCCGCAAAGCGCCGCCGGACGGACGATTATGACGACGGAGCCGAAATTCGTACCGAACAATGCCGTGCAGCTGCATGTTGCTGAAGGACTGAATGTCAACGTTCGACTGGTCGACTGCGTCGGGTATGTTGTCGAAGGCGCCAAAGGATATGAGGATGAGAACGGCCCCAGGATGATCAACACGCCATGGTTCGATGAAGCGATTCCGTTTCAGGAAGCCGCTGAAATCGGCACGCGCAAGGTAATTCAAGAGCATGCGACGCTTGGCGTCGTCATTACGACGGACGGCTCGATCGCCGAAATTCCGCGCGCCTCCTACGTCGATGCGGAAGAACGTATCATAAACGAACTAAAAGAAGTTGGAAAGCCGTTCATTGTCATCGTGAACTCCACCCGCCCGCAGAGCGATGCCGTGATTGAGCTGCGCAACGAGCTTCAGGCGAAGCACGACGTGCCGGTCGTGGCGATGAGCGTTGCCAATATGAGTGAGGACGACATGATGTCCGTGCTTCGCGAAGTGCTGTACGAATTCCCGGTTCACGAGGTCAATGTGAATCTGCCCAGCTGGGTCATGGTGTTGGAGGAGAATCACTGGCTCCGCTCCAGCTTCGAGAACTCTGTCCGTGAGACGGTACAGGACATCCGCAGGCTCCGCGACGTGGATCGGGTCGTCAGTCATTTCGAGGAATACGAGTTTATCGATAAAGCAGCGCTGGCCGGTATGAATATGGGGCAAGGGGTCGCGGAAATCGATCTGTACGCGCCCGACGAGTTGTATGACCGTATACTTATGGAGGTCGTCGGCGTGGAAATCCGCGGCAAGGATCATCTGCTGCAGCTCATGCAGGATTTTACGCATGCCAAGCGGGAATACGATCACTTCGCCGAAGCGCTCGAAATGGTCAAAACGACCGGCTACGGGATTGCCCCGCCGACGCTCGCGGAGATGGCGCTCGATGAACCGGAGCTTATCCGGCAAGGGTCCCGCTTCGGCGTCCGGCTCAAGGCGACGGCACCGTCGATTCATATGATCCGCGTCGACGTGGAGTCGGAATTCTCGCCGATTATCGGGACAGAGAAACAAAGCGAGGAGCTCGTTCGTTACTTGATGCAGGATTTCGAGGACAACCCGCTCAAAATCTGGGAATCCGATATTTTCGGACGGTCGCTGCACTCGATCGTGCGCGAAGGCATTCAAGGCAAGCTGGCTATGATGCCGGACAACGCGCGTTACAAGCTTCAGGAAACGCTTGGACGGATTATAAACGAAGGCTCCGGCGGCCTCATTGCGATCATTTTGTGAGATGCTTCTCATTTTTCGTGAAAAATGCACTCCAAAGGGTGCATTTTTTGTGTTTGCACTTGAAAATGGTTAACGCGTGTATTACTATAATCTTGTTTCTTTCACCTTTGCATCGTTCCGAATGTATATTTTTCGGCGAAACGGTTAACAAAGAAAGTAACGGACTCGTTTGTTTCGGGGGGAGGTGAATCGCATGAATAAATCCGATTTGATCAACAAGGTAGCGGAATCCACGGAGCTTTCCAAAAAGGATGCAACCAAAGCGGTTGAAGCCGTATTCGAAGCTATTTCCGAGGCGCTTCAAAGCGGAGATAAGGTACAATTGGTCGGATTCGGCAACTTCGAAGTTCGTGAGCGTTCCGCCCGCAAAGGCCGCAACCCGCAAACCGGCGAAGAAATCGAAATTCCTTCCAGCAAAATCCCGGCCTTCAGACCTGGCAAAGCGCTGAGAGACGGAATCCAGTAAGCTCTTCGGCTTTTAGGCTTTCTACATAATGGAGCCGGTTCCCCGGCACGAAAAGGCGCTCGAATGCGATTCGGGCGTTTTTTTTCTTTTGAAAATCACGCAAATACATCGCCGTCTCTCCTTAAAACCATGGATGGGAGGCGTTTTTTATGGCGTTATTTTTTTCAGTAAAGTGTGAGAAATTTTCAGTTGCTGCGTCTAATTAATATGCAGCCACTGAACCCGAGTATTAAAGCTTAACCTCGGACTGGTGAATGAAAGTACACGGTCGTGCGGCGAGTGCTTGTCGTAATCGGAGCGGGGCGCAACGCAGAAAAACGGAGGTGTCCGCTTTATGACGGCACAAGAGAATACACTTGAAGGCGTTAAGATCAGCGGAATTAAAACGAAAGAGGAGCTTATGACCACACTGCTTTCGTTGATCCCTGGCAGTTTGAATGTAAATGACATTGTATTTCTATGCATCGGTACGGATCGCTGTACAGGGGATTCGCTTGGTCCGTTTGTCGGCACCTATTTGACTGGACTTGGATACAAAAATGTAGTGGGAACAATCGATGAACCTGCTCACGCGATCAACTTGACGGAAAAACTGACACAACTGCCAATCGGGAAGGAGGTTATCGCGATCGACGCTACATTAGGGCAGTTGGCATATGTCGGAAGCATGACCGCTTATAAGGGATCCATTAAGCCGGGGGGTGGCGTCAAAAGAACGGACCTTCCGTACGTCGGCCATTATTGTGTCACGGGCGTTGTAAACGTTGGTGGTTGCCGGGAAATCGACGTTCTTCACACGACGCGTTTGTCTGGTGTAATCAAAATGGCGCAGGAGATTACGTCAGCCCTTGTTGACGTATTTCCGCTAGAGTCGGAGCTGTCTTTGAGAAAGGTGCGCGACCGTCTGCGCTATAGCCGTGGAGGAGGCGTTCGCTTAGAGTGAAAATGGAAAAATTTACGCAAGGGTATGCGAAATAGACTTGCAAGGGTCAGTTTAACGTGCTATAATGACCTACGCTGAGAGATTACGATGTGATTCGCAAAACAACGAAACACCGTATCCGATAAGCATTTACGGGCATAAAGCACTATTATATTGTCGGGGTATGGCGCAGTCTGGTAGCGCGCACCCTTGGGGTGGGTGAGGCCGTGGGTTCGAATCCCGCTACTCCGATAGCACGTTACGACCGAATCGCTTTCTTGGCGGCTGAAATCCGCCGGAGGAAGCGGTTTTTATTTTCTCCAAATCTAATTATAGGTCGGGGAAGCCGAAGAGGGAAACGCTCGCTTATGTAGAATTAGTTAGCAGATTCCGTTTGGCATAGTTGTAGAAGGCGAAGGGGGATGAACGGGTGAAATCTGTAACAGTAGAAGATTTGGTAAAACGATTTTCGTTGGAAGTACTGGCCGGGGCTACGCAGCTCCATCGAACGATTCCCAAGACCAGAGTCCACCGTCCGGGGTTGGAATTCGTCGGGTATTTCGATTTTTTCTCGCAGTCCCACCTGCAGGTGCTCGGTAGCAAAGAAATCACTTATTTACATACGCTCACGGAAGAGGAACGCAATGACCGGATCGGAAACATCGTAAAATATCATCCGCCGTGCTTTGTCGTAACCCGCAATCAGGAAGGGCTCAAATATTTGATGAAATATTGCGAGGAAGAGGGCATTCCCTTACTGCGGACGCCTCAGCCGACGACCAAATTCATCGAGCTGGTGGATGCTTTCTTGACCAAATCGATGGCGCCGGAAATTGCCGTGCATGGGGTTTGTGTCAACGTATCCGGGATCGGCATTCTGCTCCGGGGCAAATCCGGGGTAGGGAAGAGCGAGACCGCACATACGCTCATTCGGCGGGGACATCGGCTGGTGGCGGACGATATCGTGGTGCTGAAAAAGATCAGCCCGGAGACGCTACTGGGCACGCATAACGGAAAGACAAAAGAGTTTCTCGCCCTCCGCAGCATAGGACTTATCAATGTTTCCCGCCTGTACGGCCGCAAAGCGTTTCAGGACGAGACGCGGATCGTTCTCGACATCGAGCTGACAAAGTGGCAGGACAATGCGCTCAATAACGAATTGGAGCTGGCACCGAAGTTTTCGGATTATATGGACATCAAGATTCCGCACATCGAGATCCAGCTTCAGCCCGGCCGCGACGTGGCCGGCTTGGTAGAAGCGGCGGCCAACAACTGGTATCTCAAGCAGCAGGGCTACAGCGCGGCAGAGGACTTCATGAAGCGTCTGCAAGAGGACTGAAAGAAGCCGGCGATTCAGTGCGAGGCGCAAGCGACACGGGACATTTGCCCCGTGTTTTTTAATTCTGAAGCTTTTCTTAAATGTAAAAAATTTATGAAGCAAAATCATCTTTTTTTTGTTATACTAAGTTGACCTTATTTCACGAAATGGGTATGCAACATGCGGGTTAGGTACAGTATTTAGGGGGAGTTACCGAAAATGTCAGAAAAACTTAGACGATGGTCGAAAGCAAACGATTGGACGATGTACGGCATTCTGGCATCGATCTTTTTGGTTTGGCGTATCGGCGTGGTCGGCAATTGGAGCTTGGAATGCTGGGTCTTGCTTTTCATATGTCTGATGGGCGTCCGCAAAGATCAGATTGACGTCGATTGGAAACGTTTTTTTGTGGTTGGCATCCCACTTCTTGGCGTCTTCTATTATTTCTATGGCTCCGGTAGCGGAGTATGGTGGAAAATTGCCAATTGGATGTTCGAAAACAATCGTCATCCATTGAAATGGGATGACATGATGAACAGCATCCCCCTCAACGATGCGGCATGGGCCCGGGCGATCAATCACCCGGTGTTCGACCAGATCATGGTTTGGATCTATAATTACGGCTTCGTGCTTTCGCTCTGGATTTGCATCGTCCGAAGCTATTGGACCAAGAGCGTAAAAAAGATGATGTCTTACGCTTTATCCGGACATTTGATGCAGTTTCCGCTGATCCTGCCGTTTTACAACTTGATTTTGCTTCGCGAGGTATGGTGGGTAAAGGGGCAGCCTGACTTGCTCGGGCGCAAGTTTGCCACGGAAAACGACATGTTGGTCAATGTCATGAACTGCTTTCCGAGCATGCATACGTCGATTTCGTTCGCCATGCTGCTTCTGGCGCTTCGGGAGAAAGACCGCATTTTCAAATACATGATGGTTACTTATTGCTCCGCGATCATCTTCTCGACGATGTATCTGCAGATACACTGGGTGCTCGACGTTATTGCGGGCATGTTGTTTGCTTACGGTGTCGTGAAGCTTGCCGATTTGATCATCCATTTGGCTTCCAAGCTCGTACCGAGCTGGTTCAAAGGGTTCTACAACAAAAAAGATCAAGCTTACGCCAAAGAGAAAACGGTAGCCGCCTAAGAGGGCGGCTTTTCTCTTGAGTTGACAGCACGAGTATTTTTCTGCATGATAAAGGTAATTGGACAGATTAGCCCCGGGGGGAATCAGGATGGACGCGAGTCAGAGCGAATATTTTGTGGTAAAAGCCAAGGAAAACGGAGTACAGGTCATCGGATTGACGAGAGGGCAGGATACCCGGTTTCATCATACGGAAAAGTTGGATAAAGGCGAGATCATGATCGCTCAATTTACCGAACATACATCAGCTATCAAAATCCGTGGGAAAGCGGTTGTGGTCACGAAATTCGGCCTTATTGACACGGAGGAATAATTTTTCGGATAGCGGCAGGCATAGCCTGCTTTTTTTCGTTGTACAATGTAACAGACGAGGCATAAGCCAAGCATTCGGACCCCGTCAAAAGGAGGAAGCGGTTCGGGATGAAATGGGCTCCCCGTTTGTTAATCATTACAGCCTTATCGATAGCGGTAGCGTCGGCATTGTCTTATTTGTCACAGCTGGATGAGAGCGTTAGCGTGTTTCGAAGCGTTAAAGCGCATCCCGTATCCGAAAACAATATTGTCGACGTCGTATCGAAGATGCAGCTTCATTTAAGAATTCGCCGGGTGGAGGTTAATCATGCCGTCGTGTCGATCGATTTGCTGGCCGTAAAAACGAGCGACAAATCCGACATGCTCAGCGATATGTACGAAGTGCCGACGATGATGTTCGCTTCGTCTACGAATATCAATCAGGTGTTGGTCCGCGTGCTGGATGCCTCCGGGGACCGGGAAGGGAATCCCCAGCCCTTGGCAGCGGTGGACGCCAGGCGGGAGAGATGGCTTCCGAACGAAGCGGGACCCCGTTCCAGAAACGCGGAGGAGCTGCAACAGTATTTGGATACCCGCTTTCGGATGACGTATACCTCGAAATGGCAGGAGCGTTTTACTCCGAAAAGCTGATCCGGGTACATGCGAAAATAATTCGATTATGCTATAATAGTTTAGATTGCGAGTGAAGAGATTTTTCTTATCGGTTCGGAGGCTTACATATGAACACTTATCGGATTCCGGAGATGGCCAAGAAATACACGGAGCATGACATGATTCAAAAGCATACGGATCTGCCGCTCTTTCCCGAATTCCGCACCCGGCTTCTGTATGCTTTTTTAAATAAACACAGCACATTAGCCGGTTACAGCGAGCTTTACGCGCTTGTGACATCCCTTGTGCAGCTCGGTCTGGATACGCATGATATGGTCAGCGTAACCAACGACGCCAAGGAGCAGAAATCCGCCCGCTCCCGGCAGCTCAAGGTGCTTGCGGGAGACTACTTCAGCAGCCGTTTTTATTACCTGCTGTCTCATTCCGGACAGATTGATTTGATCGGAATACTGTCCGCAGCGATATGCGAGGCCAACCGCCTCAAAATGAACCTGTACCTCAAGATGAAGCAGCTGAAGCTTACGGCGGATGATTACATTCGGCAGTCGGTAGAAGTGAAGACGCAATTGTTTTTGTCCTTCGCCAATCTGCTCGAGGAGCGTTTTAACGTCGTTTGGCCTGAGGTGCTTCGCCTGTTTACCCGCTGCGAGGTGCTGCATCAGGAAATCGTCCGGTCCGAGTCGTCTCAGCCGTATCGGGATAGCTGGGGCTTTTGGCATGTTCTGCAGCAGGCGACACGGGAAGAAAAGAAGCTGCTGCAAAGCGAGGAACCGGACCCGGCAAAATGGCGCTCGCTATGGCTGAAGTACAAGGTAACGCCGCAGCTGCAGCAAATGCTCGATGCCTGCATGAAGGAGCTTCAGGACAAGCTGCAGTCGCTTGAACCGGAGAAATTAGGTGCAGAGCTGCTGTCGATCGGCGAACCGTTTCGCAGGTACTTATCGGCCCCGCGGGCGACTCAAGAAGTTTGAGGTGAACTTATGGAAATGAAATCGACCAAGGAACAGTTCGTTCACTCCGTCTTCGAAAGCATCGCGCCGAAGTACGATTTGATGAACGACATTTTGAGCTTTCGCCAGCATAAAGCCTGGAGAAGCTTTACGATGAAAAAAATAAACGTGAAGCCGGGAGCAACGGCGATCGATCTGTGCTGCGGCACTGCCGATTGGACGATCAGCCTTGCTAAAGCGAGCGGTACCGGCAATATCGTAGGCCTCGATTTTAGCCAGAACATGCTGGATGTAGGTGACGAAAAAATCAAGCGGCTCGGAATGGACAAGCAGATCAAGCTCGTGCAAGGGAATGCCATGGCGCTTCCGTTCGAGGATAATTCGTTTGATTATGCAACGATCGGCTTTGCGCTTCGCAATGTGCCCGATTTGGTCAAGGTCATCGAGGAAATGCAGCGGGTGGTGAAGCCTGGAGGAATGGTTGTCTCGCTTGAACTGTCCAAGCCGACCTGGCAGCCGTTCAAATCGATTTATTATTTTTATTTTCAAAAGGTTCTGCCGCTGCTCGGCAAACTGATCGTCAAACGGTACGAGCAGTACAAATGGCTGCCGGAATCGCTTAAGAACTTCCCGGACCATAAGGAGCTCGCCGACATTTTCCGAAAGACCGGTTTGACCTGCGTCGAGGCTTACCCACTGACCGGCGGGATCGCGGCGCTTCACATCGGCATTAAGCCGCAAGCGGCAAATGGATCTAAGGGAGATGTCTGACAACATGGTATGGAGAAAGACCAAAATCTTTTTGGAAATGATCAAAATCGAGCATACGCTCTTCGCGCTTCCGTTTGCTTTTATGGGAGCGCTCCTCGGTTCGGTGGTAACCTTTAACCATCTCCCGTCATGGGGGCAGATCGGCTGGATTCTGCTGGCGATGATCGGGGCGCGGAGCGCAGCCATGGGGCTGAATCGGGTCATCGACAAAGTGTTCGATGCCAAAAATCCGCGGACGGCAATGCGGGCGATACCGGCCGGCTTGATTTCTTCAAAAGAAGCTATCATTTTTATTATTATTTCGTTTGTATGCTTGTTCTGGGCGGCCTATCATTTAAGTCCGCTGGCGATGAAGCTGCTGCCGGTTGCCGTATTTTTTCTGGTGTTCTACTCTTACACGAAGCGCTTCACGTGGACATGCCACTTGATTCTGGGGATGACGGTCGCGCTCGCGCCGCTGGGCGGCTGGATCGCCGTGACAGGGGAGTTTTCGCTGGCGGCGCTCGTGTTTTACGTAGCCATCGTCTTTTGGCTGGCCGGCTTCGATACCATCTACGCGACGCAGGACGTCGAATTTGACAGGGAAGAAGGGCTGCATTCGATTCCGGCCCGGTTCGGGATTCCTAAGGCGCTGCTCATCGCTCGCTGGTTTCATATCGTTACTGCGGCAGGTTTGATCAGCCTGTTTTTTTTAACGGATTTGAGCTGGGTCTACTTGATCGGGGTTCTTGTCTCCTACGCTCTGCTGATGTATGAGCATCTGATTGTAAAGCCGACGGACCTCACTAAATTGAATACGGCATTCTTTACGATGAACAGTACGCTTAGCATCTCACTGTTTGTGTTCACCCTGATCGATTTGGTGGTGTTTACCGGGTGAAAAGACCGTGGGTAGTCGGCATTACCGGGGCGAGCGGCGCGGCGTATGGCGTGAGGCTTTGCCGCTTTTTGCTTTCGGCGGGGGAAGATGTTCATCTGATCGTAACGGATGCAGGATGGCGCGTGCTAAAGGAAGAGCTCGGCTGGGACGCCTCGAAACGGCAGGAAACCGTTCGTCTGCACTTCGAGTCCGACAACTGGGCGGGGAAGCTCGAATACGTGCCTGTGCAGGATATCGGGGCGAAGACCGCCAGCGGCTCTTTCCGGACGCAGGGCATGGTAGTCGTGCCGTGCTCGATGGGCACCTTGTCCGGCATCGCGAACGGCGCCTCGGATAACCTGCTTGAGCGAACCGCGGACGTGATGCTGAAAGAAGGGCGCAAGCTGATTGTCGTGCCGCGGGAAACGCCGCTGCATGCGATTCATCTCGAGAACATGCTGAAGCTGGCAAGGCTTGGCGTACGTATCCTGCCGGCGATGCCGGCGTTTTATCAAGGTCCGCAGACATTAGACGATATGATCGATTTTGTAGTCGGGAAAATATTGGACTGCATGGAGATCGAACATCAACTGTATAAAAGATGGGGTATGCCAAATGATTAACAACCAGGCGTCCGTGCGCATCGGCCGTATCGACTTCACCAATGTGTGGCCGCTCTTCTATTACTTTCCTTTCTCTTCCTTCGGCAACGATCTGGAGGTAACTCAACAGGTGCCGTCGGGGTTGAACCGCGCCATGGCCGAAGGACGAATCGATATCGGAGCCATTTCGTCATTTGCGTACGGAGAAAATTTTGATGAGTATTTAGTATTTCCTGACATGTCGGTTAGCGCTTTCGGACAGGTCAATTCCATTCTTCTTTTTCACCGAAAACCGCTGGAGGAGCTGGGGGACGCAAAGATTGCGCTCCCGACGACTTCCGCCACCTCCATCAATTTGCTAAAAATTATTTTAACCAAGTTTTACGGGCTTCAGCCCGAGTACGAGTATGCGGCTCCGGAGCTTGAACCGATGATGAAGAGTGCAGATGCCGCGCTGTTGATTGGCGATCATGCGATTCGGGCAAGCTGGGAAAAGAACGGATATCTCGTTACCGATCTCGCGACGGAATGGACTCGCTTAACCGGACAGTGGATGACGTTTGCCGTGTGCACGATCCGGAAGCAAACCGTGGAACAGTATCCGGAACTTGTCAGCCGCATCTATGAGGCCTTTCTCGAGAGCAAGAGCAAGTCGCTTGCCGATCCGGCGGCCTTGGTTCGCGACGCGCAAAAGCAGATTGGCGGGACGGAGGCCTATTGGCAGCGTTATTTCTCCGAACTCTGCTACGAATTCGGTCCGAAGCAATGGGCCGGGCTCTCGTTATATTATCAGTATGCCGCGGAGCTTGGTTTCCTGGAGCGGAACGTTCCTCTGCAAATATGGAAAGACAATTCTGTAGTACGGGTGACGGAATGAAACTGTTGGATTTATATGCTAAATTAAAAAAAGATATCAATTTGATTGAAAAAGAGCTGGAGCGGAGCATCGATGTCGATCATCCGGTGCTACGCGAGGCTTCCCTGCACTTGCTGAAAGCAGGCGGTAAGAGGATTCGTCCGGTCTTCGTACTGCTTGGCGCCAAATTCGGGGAATATGATCTGCAGCGGGTCAAGTACGTAGCCGTGCCTTTGGAGCTGATTCACATGGCTTCGCTTGTGCACGACGACGTCATCGACGATGCGAACACGCGGCGCGGTCAATTGACGGTCCGCTCCAAATGGGACAACCGGGTTGCCATGTACGCCGGAGATTATATTTTTGCCAAAGCGCTCAGCATCGTCACCCAACTGCCGGATCCGTCCATCCATCGGATCATGTCCAATGCGTTGGTCGAGATGTCGATCGGAGAAATGGAACAAATCCGCTTCTTTTTCCACACGGGGCAGACCGTCCGCGACTACATGCTGCGCATTAAGCGCAAGACGGCGCTCCTCCTTGCGATCAGCTGCCAATTGGGAGCGATTGCGGCTGGTGCCCCCGAGTTGATAGCCAAGCGGCTGTACGATTTCGGCTATTATACCGGCATGGCGTTCCAAATCCGGGACGATCTTCTCGACTTGTGCGGAACGGAGAAAGAAATCGGCAAGCCGCCGGGCAGCGACATTAAGCAGGGAAATATTACGATTCCCGTCATCTTTGCGCTTCAGAATCCGCAGCTTCGTCCGGCTCTTCTGGAGGAAATCTCGCGTATCGAGGCTTGTGACGGGCAAACCGATATCACCGCGTTTTTGAATATGATCCGGCGCAGCGAGGGAATCTCACGCGCCGAAGCGATGGCGTCGGCATACATAGATAAAGCGATTCGTTCCCTGGAGGGCTTGCCCAATATCCAGGCGAAAAAAGATTTGATCAGCATTGCTCATTTTGTGGGGAACCGTTCTTATTAGGAGCTTGGTTTGACACCGTGAAGAACTGCATTCATCTGTATGTAAGCCGGGTAAACATCGCCACTCCACCGCTCTTGAAATTCAAGTTGTATTCAATATACCTTGCGGTAACAACTTGATTTCAAAGGCGGCCGTAAACTTTCCGTGACGATGTTTACCCTGTATAGATGATGAATGCCTAAAACTAACTCCAAAAAACCAATCTCCTAATAAACTTTATTATAGTGGTAGGAGGAGAAACACATGGAAAAAACGTTTTTGATGGTCAAGCCTGATGGGGTACAGAGAGGGCTTATTGGGGAGATCGTGTGCCGCTTCGAGCAAAAAGGGCTGCAATTGGTTGCGGCCAAGCTGGTGCAGGTCAGCCGCGAGCAAGCGGAAAGGCATTATGCGGAGCATGTGGGCAAGCCGTTTTTCGATAACTTGATCAAGTTTATTACCTCTGGGCCCGTATTTGCGATGGTTTGGCAAGGGGATCAGGTTATTGCGCTGTCCCGGACGATGATCGGCAAGACGAATTCTTTGGAAGCGCTGCCCGGTACGATCCGCGGAGACTATGCGGTCCATACGAATTTGAACTTGATTCACGGGTCCGATTCTCCGGAAAGCGCCGAACGGGAAATTGCAAACTTTTTCGGTCCGGAAGAATTGCTCGATTACAGCAAAGCGATACAAACTTGGATCTGATAAGGCGGGGATGGCGGCATGGAGGATAAAGATTTCCTGTTATTCATCAAGAAAGTCAAGGACTACACGTCCATCGACTTGTCCCAGTATAAGGAAGCACAGATGAAACGCCGTCTGACTACGCTGCGGATGAAAAAGGGGTATACGACGTTCGCTTCGTTTTTCGAAGCGATGACGAAGGACAAAGAGCTGTTTTACGAGTTTTTGGATCGGATGACGATCAACGTCTCTGAGTTTTGGCGCAATCCGAACCGTTGGGAAGTGCTGGAACAAAAGTTTTTGCCGGACATGCTCCGCAAATCGCGCAAGGTGAAGTGCTGGAGCGCCGCATGCTCGACAGGAGAAGAGCCTTATACGCTGGCAATGATCCTGGCGGAATTGAATGCGCAGGACAGCGTGGTGCTGGCGACCGATATCGATGAAGGCGCATTGGAAAAAGCGAAGAAGGCGATTTATTCGGATCGTTCGGTGCGGGACGTGCCGGCCAAATATTTACAAAAATATTACCGTCAGGAAAATTTGACTTATCATATTACGGATTCGCTTAAAAAATCGATCCGCTTTCAAAAGCAAAACCTGCTGGTCGATACGTTCGATACGGGATTCGATTTAATCGTATGCCGCAATGTGATGATCTATTTTACAGAGGAAGCCAAGCACTTATTGTATCATAAATTTGCCAATGCGTTGAAGCCTGGCGGCATCTTGTTCGTCGGCAGCACTGAGCAGATTTTCAGTCCGGCCCAGTACGGACTGGAATCCGCCGAAACGTTTTTTTACCGTAAAACGGAAGTGTAATGAATAAACGTTTCCATACGATCCCATACTATGAATAAAATGTAGACAGATCCTTTATGCCTGAAAAGCAGCAGGAGGAATCGCATGGACAAACGTAAAGTCATCAACGCTTACCGTCGGGGCTTCATCTCGGTGCAAGAATGCGCCCAAATTCTCGGGATCGATTCGCTGCAAATTATGGGGTTGGTTCATGATCCGCAGACTCAGGAACGACCCCAAGTGTTAAAAAAACAACCGGCCGGAGGCTGACATACCTTCGTCCGACACGGAAAGAAGCGCAGCCATTGGCTACATGCCTTTGGCCGGCGCTTCTTTTTGTTCTTGCATATTCTTGTCAAAGCCGCAGGCCTATACTATAATTAGCACATGACTCAGCACATAAAAGCGCTAAAGCGTTTTGAAAGAAAGAAAGCTTACGCTTTTCATGGGATAGGATGAAAGGAGACAAATCAGGTGAGATATTTAACCGCAGGGGAAACGCACGGACCACAATTGACAACTATTATTGAGGGATTTCCAAGCAACGTAACGATCGATTTCGAAGCGGTGAACGAACAGCTCGCCAGACGGCAAAAAGGCTACGGGCGGGGACGCCGCATGCAGATTGAGAAGGATACCGTGAATATTGTCGGCGGCGTGCGCCATGGCAAAACGACCGGTGCCCCGATTGCGCTTGTGGTGGAGAACAACGATTGGAAGCATTGGACTTCCATCATGAACATCGAGCCGATCGAAGGCAGTGACGAATCGAAGCGCCGGGTGAACCGCCCGCGTCCGGGTCATGCCGATTTGAACGGCGGTTTGAAATACAATCAGCGCGATTTGCGCAACATTCTTGAGCGCTCCAGCGCGCGGGAAACGACAATGCGCGTAGCTGTCGGCGGTATGGCCCGCGAGCTGCTGAAGGAATTCGGCATCAAAGTCGCCGGTCAGGTGATTCGCATCGGGGAAGTGGAAGTACAGCGGCAAGAGCTGCCTATCGACGAACTGATCCGCATCACGGAGGAATCGCCGGTGCGGGTGACGGATAAAGACGCGGAAGCGAAAATGATTGCAGCCATTGATGCGGCCAAGGACGACGGCGATACGCTTGGCGGGGTCGTCGAGTGCATCATTGAAGGCGTGCCTACGGGTCTCGGCAGCCATGTGCAGTGGGACCGCAAGCTGGACGGACGAATTGCGCAGGCAGTGCTGTCGATTCAAGCGTTCAAGGGCGTAGAATTCGGGATCGGGTTCGAAGCGGCCAAACGCAGAGGTTCGTCCGTCCACGACGAAATCATGCACGATGAGGAGCGCGGTTTTTATCGTGCGACGAACCGTGCAGGCGGATTCGAAGGCGGGATGACGACCGGCGAGCCGATCGTCGTACGCGGCGTCATGAAGCCGATCTCGACCCTCTATAAAGCGCTGCAAAGCGTAGATATCGATACGAAGGAAGCGTTCACGGCACAGGTGGAGCGCTCCGATACGTGCGCGGTACCGGCGGCCGGCGTCATCATGGAGAACGTCATTGCTTGGGAAGTGGCGAGAGCGTTTATGGATAAATTCGGCGGCGATTCGCTTGAGGAAATCCGCAGAAATTACGAGAGCTACTTGGATCAAATCAAATCTTACTAAGCGGGAGAGCCGGATTTATGGTCAGAGAGCTAACGGTAGACCTTGGTATGAGGTCCTACCCGATTTATATCGGGGAGGGCCTGCTCACAGATATCGCCGCGTACTTCGAGAAGCACGGGATTAGCAAAGCGTCGCCGCTGCTTGTCGTAACCGACGATCATGTGGCGAAGCATCATCTGGAGCCGGTTCTGGACCGGTTGGCAGAAGGCGGCTATACGGCGGTGTCCTACACCGTTGCGTCCGGCGAGAAGTCCAAATCGCTCGCGGTGCTGGAAGACGTCGTCGGTGCCTGCTTGCAGGCAGGTCTGGACCGCAAGTCGACGGTCGTCGCGCTTGGCGGTGGCGTTGTCGGCGATTTGGCCGGGTTCATGGCGGCCAGTTACATGCGCGGCATCCGGTTTGTGCAGATCCCGACGACGATCCTGGCTCACGACAGCAGCGTGGGCGGCAAGGTCGCCGTCAACCATCCGCTGGCGAAGAACATTATCGGTGCATTCCACCAGCCGGAGATGGTATTGTATGACATGTCTACACTGCTCACTTTGCCGGAACGGGACGTGCGCGCGGGATTGTCGGAAATGATCAAGCACGGGCTGATCTGGGATGCGGAATTTACCGCGTGGTGCGAAGCGAATGCGGAGAAGCTTGTCGGGCTGGACCCGGAAGCGCTCCAATACGGTCTGTACAAAGGCTGCGCCGTTAAGGCGGCGGTCGTATCGAAGGACGAGCGGGAGAACGATCTTCGCGCCATCCTGAACCTTGGGCATACGATCGGTCACGCGCTGGAGGCAGTGGCCGGCTACAACGAGCTGCAGCATGGCGAAGCGATCTCCATCGGCATGGTCGGTGCGGCGATGCTGTCGGTGCGTATGGGCAATCCGGAAGAGATTCTTACGGTAACCGAACGCATTTTCAAGAAGTTCGGACTTCCTACGCGTATTCCGGCGCACTTCGATACCGATGCGATCATGCGTGCGATGATGCATGACAAAAAATTCAGCGAAGGCCGCATGGTTTATATCATTCCGACGGCCATCGGCAAAGTCGAAATTAACAAAAACGTATCCGCGGAATGGGTCAGAGAGATCGTGGATCGGTTAAAACGGGAGGACTGACGGATGTTCGTAAGAGGAATCCGCGGAGCAACGACCGTGGAACGCAACGAAGAGAATGATATTTTAACGGCAACAACAGCGCTGCTCAACCAAATTATCGCGGAAAACGGGATCATTCCGGAGGAGATTGCCAGCGTATTCGTTACGGTAACGCCGGATTTGACGGCTACGTTCCCTGCGCGGGCCATCCGCCAGATGGCGGGCTGGGACCTGGTCCCGCTGATGTGCTCGCTCGAAATTCCGGTAGAGGGCGGATTGCCCCGTTGTATTCGTTTAATGGTGATGGTCAATACGGACAAACAGCAAAATGAAATCATCCATGTTTATCAAAGAGAAGCGATGCGGCTTCGTCCCGATTTGTCCAAATTGACAAAAGCATGATTGAGGTAGTATAGTTGATTACAACGAGTTTAAGCAGATAAGAGTGAGCAAGTAGTAACAGAGCAGAGTAGAGAGTTAGCCTAGTTCAGTTTGAGATGAGAAGAGAGAAGATTATCCGTTCGTGGAAAGAACCGTCAGGATGCGTACGGCGCACTATCGGCAGGTTTATTTTAACCTACCCTAGGGCTGCTTGACGTACTTAGGGAGTACTTTCCGTTTGGACGAATCCTTCATCCGCTGAATACTGCCTCTACGATGCGTAGAGGCTTTTTTACGTTTGCAGAGCCCAGTTATTTTTGAGTTGAGAAGAGGAGAGATGACGATGCACACACCGGAAGCAAAGGAAGTCGTTCGGCTTGCCAGCCAGTATAACCTGATCCCCGTCGTCCGCCATTTGATGGCCGATACGGAGACGCCGATCCGCGTATTTCAACATTTTTACGAAGAGAAGCGTGCCTTCTTGCTGGAAAGCGTCGAGGGCGGGATCAAATGGGCGCGATATTCTTTTATCGGAACCGACCCGTTTATGTTTATTCAGGCCAAAAACGGTGTGACTCGCATCGAAGGTCCGGAAGGAACGACGACCTCGAAGGAAAAGCCGGTGGATGTGCTTAAAGCGCATTTAAGCGCGTATACGAGCCCTTCGTTGCCGGATTTGCCCCGCTTTACGGGTGGAGCCGTCGGATTTTTCGGTTATGATCTGCTGCAGTATTACGAGAAGCTGCCGGCGCATCGGCAGGACGATCTGCAGATGAACGATTTGGACTTTATGTTTTGCGATCAAGTGATCGTGTTCGACCATTTTAAGCAGCAGCTGAAAGTCATCGCCAACGTGCATGTGCCTCCCCACGGAACGGAAGCGGACATCGTCGCCGCTTACGAAAAAACATGCGCCAAAATCGATGCGACCATCGAACGCCTGAAACGCCCGCTGCCGGCGCTGACGATGAAACACCAATCCATCCCCGATGACGTCGATTTGGGGGAAGTTCGCTCGAACGTGACAAAGGAGCAGTTTCTGGCCAACGTCGATCAAGCGAAGGAGTATATCCGGTCAGGCGATATTTTTCAAGTGGTCCTGTCCCAGCGCTTCGAGATCGAAACGGACATTTCGCCGCTGCACGTATACCGCATCCTGAGGACGATGAATCCGTCGCCTTACATGTACTGCCTCAAAATGGATGAGGAAGTCATCGTCGGCACATCCCCCGAGCTGCTTGTCCGTGTTGAAGACGAGAAGGTGGAGACCCGGCCGATCGCCGGCACCCGTCCACGCGGGCAGACGACCGAAGAAGACCTCGCGCTCGAACAAGAGTTGTTGGCGGACGAGAAAGAGCGCGCCGAGCACTTGATGCTCGTGGATCTTGGCCGCAACGACCTCGGGCGCGTCTCAGAATTCGGCACGGTGAAATGCGACACGTTCATGCAAATCGAGCGCTATTCCCATGTCATGCATATCGTTTCCAACGTTTCCGGCAAGCTGGCGAAGGACAAGGATTTCTTCGACGCTTTTATTTCGTGCCTGCCCGCCGGTACTGTCTCGGGTGCTCCGAAGCTCAGAGCGATGGAAATCATCGCCGAGCTGGAGAACGAAGCGCGCGGTCCTTACGCCGGAGCCATCGGTTACTTCGGCTTCTCGGGCAACCTCGATACATGCATTACGATCCGCACCATCGTATTCAAAAATGGCAAAGCTTATGTCCAAGCAGGCGCAGGGATCGTCTGGGATTCCGTTCCGGAGAACGAGTACCAGGAGACGATCAACAAAGCCAAGGGCATGCTGAAATCGATCCGCATGGCGGAAGCCGTTTTTGCATCGAAACCGCCGGAGTATGCATTGATCAATCACGATTATTATCAGTAATACAATCGGGATAAAGGGGAGGCACGGACAATGGAGCAAACGACTTTGACGGTTCAACAGGCGATTGGGAAAATTATCGGGCTGCAGCATTTGACGCGGTCCGAGGCGCGCGATGTGATGTCCGACATTATGGAAGGCGGGGCGACGCCTTCGCAGATCGGAGCTTTGCTTGCGGTACTCCGCATGAAAGGGGAAACGATCGAGGAAATTGCCGGGTTTGCCGAGACGATGCGGATGAAAGCAAGCCGGGTCAGCACCAGACAGACGAATCTGCTCGATACGTGCGGCACTGGCGGTGATGGCGCAGATACGTTCAACATTTCGACGACGGCGGCCATCGTAGCGGCGGCGGGCGGCATCCGTGTGGCGAAGCATGGGAACCGGGCCATGTCCAGCAAAAGCGGCAGCGCCGACGTGCTCGAGGCGCTTGGCGTCAATATTCAATTGAATCAGCAGCAGGCGGCACGCTGCCTGGAGCAGGTCGGAATCTGCTTCATGTTTGCGCAGCTGTATCATCAATCGATGCGGCACGTCGCCACTCCGCGCAGGGAGCTTGGCGTCCGCACTGTGTTTAACTTGCTGGGCCCGCTCACGAACCCGGCCGGAGCCGACCGCCAGGTGCTCGGTATCTTCGACCGCGGCAAAACGGAAACGATCGCCCATGTGATGCAGGCGCTAGGCGTAAAGCGTGCGCTCGTGGTCGCCAGTCTCGATGGACTGGACGAAATCAGCATCTCTGCCGGTACGCAGGTGACCGAGCTGAAGGACGGGAACATTCGTACTTTTGAAATCACGCCGGATGAGTTGGGGCTTCGCACTTACAGCATCAAGGATGTCATCGGAGGAGACGCCCATGTGAACGCGGGCATTATTCGCCGCATCTTTGCCGGCGAGACCGGTGCTTGCCGGGATATCGTGCTGGCCAATGCCGGAGCGTGCTTCTACGTTACCGGGATGGCCGGAACGCTGCAGGAAGGCGTAAAGCTGGCCGCCTCGGTTATCGATTCGGGCCAGGCCCAAGCGAAGCTGGAGCAATTAGTCCAATGTACGGGGGAAGAGAGCTATGTTTCTTGATCGCATTGTTGCAACCAAACGGCAGGAAGTAGCGTCGCTTAAAGAGCGGATTACCATCGCCGAAATGGAAAAAACGATCGCCGGACTGGCGCCGTGCCTCGGGTTCGAGCGCGCATTGAGCGCAGGACGGAAGCGTCCGATGGGACTGATCGCGGAGGTGAAGAAGGCCTCGCCTTCCAAGGGCTTGATCCGGGAAGATTTCGAGCCTGTCCGGTTGGCGAAGGCTTACGAGGAGGCTGGAGCGGATTGCCTGTCGGTACTGACCGACGCTCCGTATTTTCAAGGCTCCAACGATTATTTGAGCCGGGTGAGGCAGGCCGTCGGCGTGCCGCTTCTGCGTAAAGATTTTACGATCGATCCGCATCAAATCTATGAGGCGCGCTGCATCGGAGCCGACGCGATTCTACTGATCGCCGCTATCCTGACGACCGAGCAGATGCGCCAATTCCAGTCGATCGCCCATAGTATCGGTCTGGATGTGCTGATTGAAGTGCACGATCAGGAGGAACTGGCCCGCGTGCTGGAGCTGAACCCGACCATGGTCGGCATCAACAACCGCAATCTCCAAACGTTCGTGACCGATCTTCGCACGACGGAGCAGCTTGTGGACTCTATCCCGAAAGGAACAACCGTCGTCAGCGAAAGCGGCATCTCGAAACCGGAGGAGATCGAATGGCTCCGCTCGGTCGGGGCTCATGCGGTGCTCGTAGGCGAGCATTTTATGCGCCAGCCGGATGTTTCCGAAGCCGTCCATACCTTGATGGGCTCTTACTCTGAGGCGGGTGCCGGTAAGGAGTGAGCAGCGGATGACAGTGCGTGTGAGCGTGAAAATATGCGGTCTACGGACGGTTGATATGGCGGAGCAGGTCGCCGTACTCCCGGTGGATTATGTCGGCTTCGTCTTTGCGCCGAGCAAGCGGCAGGTCACGCCGCATCAGGCCGGCGAGATGATCCGCAGCATGAAGTCGGCTGCCGGGGCGAAGGCGCCTGTAGCCGTCGGCGTCTTCGTGAATCCGACGGTGGAAGAGCTGGAGGCGGTGCTGCGGGAGGCGGCGCTGGACGTCGTGCAGCTTCACGGGGAAGAGAGCGCCGAGTTTTGTCGCGCTGTGAAGCATGCTTTTCCGGAGACGCGCGTATTTAAGGTATTTGCCGTGAAGGCCGGTGAAGCGAGGGCGGGAGAGGAGTCCCAAGGCACAAGCAGGCTGGAGCCGTACCGTTATGCTGTAGACGGCATGCTGCTGGATACGCACGATCCGGTGTACGGCGGGGGTTCGGGCAAAACGTTTGCTTGGGATACGATTCCGCCTTATCTCGCCTGGTGCCGGGAAGCCGGCATTCCGCTGCTTGTGGCCGGAGGGCTGCAGCCGGATAATGTGCGGGACCTGCTCGATGCGTATGCACCCGATGGCGTAGATGTGTCCAGCGGCGTTGAAACGGAAGGCGTCAAAGATATCGAGAAAATTAAAAAATTCGTCGAGAGGGTGCAGACCATTGTATAACGGACCGGATATTCATGGCCGATTTGGCAAGTTCGGCGGGCGTTATGTGCCGGAAACGCTGATGAACGCTTTGATCGAGCTGGAAGAATCGTTTAAAAAATACGCAAAAGACGCTCGGTTTCAGGAGGAGCTGAACTACTGGCTGCACCGTTATTCGGGACGTCCGACTTCTTTATATTATGCAGGACGGTTGACCGAGCATTTGGGCGGCGCCAAAATCTACTTGAAGCGCGAAGATTTAAACCATACAGGCGCCCACAAGATCAACAACGCGCTCGGCCAAGGGCTGCTTGCGAAGTGGATGGGCAAAACGAAAATTATCGCCGAAACCGGCGCCGGCCAGCATGGCGTTGCTACTGCGACGGTCGCAGCGCTGCTCGGCTTCGAATGCAAGGTGTTCATGGGCGAGGAGGACATGAAGCGGCAGCAGCTCAACGTGTTCCGGATGAACCTGCTCGGCACGGAAGTGGTTCCGGTGCTTTCCGGCACCCGGACACTGAAGGACGCCTGCAACGAGACGCTGCGTTATTGGGTAAGCCACGTTGACGATACGTTCTATATCCTCGGTTCGGCAACAGGACCGCATCCGTATCCGATGATGGTGCGGGACTTCCAGCGCATTATCGGCGATGAATCCCGCAAGCAAATTCTGGAGCTGGAAGGGCGGCTGCCGGATGCGGTTATCGCAGCCGTAGGCGGAGGCAGCAATGCGATCGGGATGTTCTATCCGTTTGTGCAGGATGAGAACGTGCGTTTGATCGGTGTAGAGGCCGCCGGACGAGGCGTCGATACGGATAAGCATGCCGCGACGATGACGAAAGGAAGCCAAGGGGTGTTCCAGGGCTCATACAGCTACTTGTTGCAAGACGAATTCGGCCAAGTGCAGGAAGCGCACTCGATATCCGCAGGTCTTGACTATCCGGGCGTTGGGCCGGAGCATGCTCATTTGAAAGATACCGGCCGGGCGGAATACGTCCCGATTACGGATAAAGAAGCGTTGGACGCGCTGCAGTTGCTAAGCCGCAAGGAAGGGATCATCCCGGCACTGGAAAGCGCGCACGCCATCGCCGAGACGATCAAGCGGGCGCCTGGGATGAGCAAAGACGAAATTATTGTTGTCAGTCTTTCCGGACGCGGCGACAAGGACGTGGAAGCGATTATGAGTTATTTGGGAGGAACTGCCGATGAATCGCATTGACCGGAAATTTGCCGAGCTGCGTGAGCAAAAACAGCCGGCTTTCATCCCGTTTTTGACGATCGGGGACCCGGACGTGCGGACCTCGGTTGACATCATAAAAGAGCTTGAGAAAGCCGGAGCCGCCATGATCGAGCTGGGCGTTCCTTATTCGGACCCGCTGGCGGACGGCCCGGTTATTCAACGCTCGTCCATGCGCGCGCTCAAAGCGAATCGCATCTCGATTCTCGATTGCATCGGAGCGGCCCGCGAGGCGCGCAGCGAAGGCTGCGAAATCCCGTTTATTTTATTTACTTATTATAACCCTGTGCTGCAAACGGGGCTTGACCGAATTTTTAAGCTTCTGCAAGAAAATGGAATTGACGGACTTATTATTCCCGATCTGCCGATGGAGGAAGATGAAGAGGTACGGGCGCTGGCGCAGCAGCACGGCCTTCATCTCATCCCGCTTGTCGCGCCGACATCCAAAGAACGCGTGCAGCGAATCGCTTCGCGCGCCAGCGGCTTCGTTTACTGCGTATCGTCGCTCGGCGTTACGGGGACGCGGACCGAGTTCCACAGCGGCATTGACGAATTTTTGACTACCGTTAAATCGTCGACCGATCTGCCGATCGCCATCGGCTTCGGCATCTCTACGCCGGAGCAATTTGCGCGGTTCGCGGGGACGTGCGACGGGATTGTGGTGGGCAGCGCCTTGGTGCGCACGGTGGAAGAAACGCTGCCGCTCCTCACGAATGAGTCGACAAAATCGCAAGGGCTCTTGCAAATTCATAAATTTGTTCGACAACTGATTGGATAAGGGGAACAGCCTCGCTAAATTGACGAATTTAGCGAGGCTGTTTAGAATTTTTCGTTGTTCGTTCACGAGCAGAGGCCGTGGTGGGGCGTCTACCCTAGTTTTTGGGGATTTCCCTTCCGGCAATGGCATCCAGTTTTCCGGAAACACTTCCGGAACCCGTATACGCCACATCGACATCATAAGTGGCAGGTTTCAAATAGGAGAAACTTACAAGATATGCGCCTTCGAAATCTCCCACCGTTTTGTAGTTCGTACAGTTTCCGGTTGAACGGCTGCATAACCGAACCTTTAACGTTGATGCTTTGACATTTGGTTTAAGATTATACAACACTACTTCAGCCATATTGTAAGTGGAAGTGGTTTTAACGTTTCCGTCCCATTTTCCATCTCCTGTTTTGAACACATGACCATATCCTGCTTCCACTTGTGGAACCACAGCCAAACCGAAGAATATCGTCGCGACAACAACGGCAATTCCAAAGAGTTTAAACAAGTAAATCACTCCTTAAAGCAAACTATGAGTTTACAGCTAGATTATAAGTTGAACTGCAAGACAGAACAAGGAAATTCGGCCTATTATGTTAATAAATGGGTTATTAAATAGCAGCAAATATAAAGCTTAACATTTTCTTAGACTTGTGCGAAAATTAATGGGGAAATGATTCCGGTATTGGAGCTACTAATTCATGTGACGAGGTGACCTTTGTCGTGCAGCCTAAACAGAATATCGTTCATCTCCCGGTCTACCAGCCGGGAAAACCGATCGACGAAGTCAAGCGCGAGCTTGGTCTGACGGAAGTGATCAAGCTTGCTTCCAATGAAAATCCTTTCGGGTGTTCACCCAAAGCGAAAGAAGCGATTGCCGCAATGCTCGATCAAGTCAGCATCTATCCGGACGGCGGGGCCGTTGAGCTGACGAATGCCGTTGCCGGTAAGCTGGGGGTACAGCCGAATCAAATTATTTTCGGACTAGGGTCGGATGAAGTGATCTTGATGATCGCCCGCGCATTCCTGACCCCGGAAGACGAGACCATTACCGCTTATCCAACGTTTCCGCAGTATAAGCACAACGCCGAGGTCGAAGGGGCCAAGGTGATCGAGGTGCCTGTGGATGCGAACGGAAAGCATGATCTGCAAGCGATGCTGGGCAAAGTAAATTCCCGGACGAAGATTGTCTGGATCTGCAACCCGAACAACCCGACAGGGACGATGCTGAACGAAGCGGAAATTACGGCGTTCCTGGAGGCCGTGCCGAAGAACGTCATGGTCGTGCTGGACGAAGCTTATGCGGAATACAACGTGAGCGGACAATATCCGGACAGCGTCAAGCTGCTGGAGAAGCACAATAATGTCGTCGTGCTGCGCACGTTTTCCAAAATCTACGGCTTGGCGTCTTTGCGCATCGGTTACGGCGTAGGCCATCCGGATGTCGTTCGCTCGATCAATCAAGTGCGCGAGCCGTTCAATACGACGAGCTTTGCCCAAAAAGCGGCGCTGGCGGCGGTAAACGACGATGCATTTATCGAGTCCTGCCGCGAGGCGAACGCGAATGGAATCCGTAAGCTGACAGCGAAATTCGCCGAGCTGGGACTGCCATATTTCGATGCACACGGCAACTTCATTATGGTTGACGTGAAGCGGGACGGAGGCGCGGTATTCCAAGGACTGCTGCGCAAAGGAATCATCGTCCGTCACGATCCGAGCTGGGGCTACCCGACCATGATCCGGGTAACGGTAGGCAGCGAAGAGCAGAACAACAAATTCCTTGGGGCGCTGGAGCAAGTTCTGAGCGAAGTGGCCGTCTCATGACAAAGGTTTCCATATTCGGAGTCGGATTGATCGGCGGCTCGTTGGCCCTGTGCTTCAAGGGGAAGCCGGGACTGACAGTCGTCGGCCATTCCAATAACCCGAAGTCCGTAGAGAAATATTTGAAGCGCGAAGTCGTGGATCATGCGACCACTTCGATTGAGGAAGCAGCGGCGGAAGCGGATTTTATTTTTTTGTGCGTTCCGGTCGGCAACCTTGAGGAGTATTTGCACAAATTGTCCGCGCTCCCGCTGAAACCGGGCTGCGTCATCACCGATGTAGGCAGCACGAAAGCGAGCGTAACGGCCTGCGCTTCGCGCCTTCAGCTGCCTGGCGCCCATTTTATCGGAGGGCATCCGATGGCGGGCAAGGAAAAGTCGGGCGTGGAGGCGGCGAGCTCCCGATTATTCGAGAACGCCTTTTACGTGCTGACGCCGGGTGCCGGAACGCCGAAGGATGCCTACGACCGGCTTGCGGAGCTGCTTCAGCATACCCGTGCGCAGCTGGTGAAGGTAGACCCGGTGCTGCATGACGAGATTGTTGGGGCAATCAGCCATCTGCCGCATATTATTGCCGTGGCGCTCGTGAACCAAATCGCTCGCTATAACGAATCGAACGAGCTGTACCAGAATTTGGCGGCCGGCGGTTTCCGCGACATCACGCGCATCGCTTCCAGCGATCCGGTCATCTGGCGGGACATTCTGATCAACAACCGTGAGGTGATCCTGAAGCTGCTTCGGGACTGGAATGATGAAATTGCCGGGTTCATCAGACGGTTGGAGGCGGAGGACGGTCCTGGCATCGAACGCGAGTTTCAGAAGGCCAACCAGTTCCGCAGCGGGTTGCCGGAGCGGCGCAAGGGCGTCATTCATTCGTTCTACGATATTTATGTGGACGTGCCCGACCATCCGGGAATCATCGCGCAGATTACAACGCTGCTCGGCAGCCACCGGATCAACCTCAGCAACATTCAAATCATCGAAAGCCGGGAAGATGTCCCCGGTGTTTTGCGCTTGTCGTTCCGGGAGGAAGGACAAATGGACAAAGCGCTGGAATTGCTTAAAAAAGACTACGCGGTTCACGTGTAGTCTTTTTTTCTAAAAAAATCGAAACCGTTTTCAAAAAAACCATTGACATTTTGTAAACGTATACATATAATAAAAGTACAGTATGGTTTCTCTCCACTCCTATCCGAATAATGGCACACTGTGCAACCGCCTGAATTTCAGGCGGTCTTTTTTTTGCCGGTGTGCATATACAGAAAATGGGTCAATAAAGAAGTAAAAGTGCACACCTGTTTTTGGAAAAAGTTATGAATCTTGTCGGAAAAGCAGGATTTTTGGCTAGTTACCTCGAATCTTATATGATCGTCCCCAATTCTAAAAAAAAATTTAAAATCGACCGCAACTTTTTTACTCCCCAACAGTACAACAAAGTAGCATCGCTGGGAGTAAGCAGGAATCACAAGGAGGGTCGCACTCGCATGACCGATTCCCAGTTGATCAGAGAAATCAAGGACGGCAACGTCCAACTATACGACGAATTAATGCGCCGCTACGAACGTAAAATATTGGCATTCATCTTTCATATGCTGAAAAGCGCACAAATGGAATCGCTGGCGGAGGACTTGTGCAACGAGACCTTTTACAAGGCTTACCGCAGCCTGCATTCGTTCCGCGAGGTAGAGGCGACCTTCTCCACTTGGCTCTACACCATTGCGCGCAATACGGTTCTTAGCGAGCTGCGTAAACATAAGAACACCCAGGTTTCATTGGAGCAAAGCGGATACACGCCTCAAACCGCAGTGGAAACATTGCCGGAACAAACGGTGCTTCGCAATGAAAAGGTGACTATGGTTCGCGATGCGATCAATAATTTGCCTGAGAAGCAGCGTTCCGCGCTTATATTGCGAGAGTATGACCAGCTTGACTATCAAGAGATAGCGAATATCCTCGGACAAACAGTGAGTTCGGTCAAGTCTTTGTTGTTCAGAGCAAGGGCCAGTGTTAAGCTTCAACTGGAGCCATACTTTCTTGAACCGATCTTTGAGGAGTATGAGGAGATGAATCGACGATGAAATGCGATGACGTTTATGATTTTTTCGGCGTATACTGGGACCTGCCGGAAGACGATCCGAATCGGCTTGCGGTGGATGAGCATATCCAAAATTGCCCGGCATGCGCTGAAGAATTTCAAATATGGCAGGAGAGCACGGAATTAATCCGCACAGCCGGGGTGGAAACGACGTTCGATAGCGGCGAGGTTTCCGTATCTTCCAGCGTAATGAAGCGAATCTATGCGGATGAGTCGTGGCGCACTCCCGTCGGCGACCGTCTGTATCAGTTTTCTTACAAGCTGCGGCGGAACCTGACTGCGGTGATCGCTTGCTGTATCGCTTTGTTTATGGTTACCTTTTACTTTTCGTTTATGAACGACGGTCGGTACGAAGCCGGCTCTCCGCACGAATCCGCGGTTTTAGGGCGGATGAACGATCCCGTCGTTGCCGTTGCTGGGCAATCGGATTCGATGAACGTGCATGCGATGCCTACGGCCGTAGCAAGCTTGCGCGGGTTCAGCGATCCGTTCATGTACCAGGTCGGACCGATTCGTACGGTCAACGATTATATGCTTTTCGTTTCGTTATTCGGATTGACCGGCACGCTCCTGGTCATGAATTGGTTTTCGCGCACACGTCAATAACGAGAAGGCCCCGTTTCCGGGGCTTTTGTCTTTTGCATCAGACAGAAAAGGAGAGTCTGCGAACGAATGTTAACGCTTGGGTTTATACGTCACGGGACAACGGAATGGAATTTGGCGGGACGCATGCAGGGGCAGATGGACACGCCCTTGGCAGAAGTAGGCCGGGCACAGGCCGAGTTGCTGGCAAAGCGGCTTGCGGGAGAGGCATGGGACGGCATTATTGCCAGCGATCTGCTTCGGGCTAAAGAAACGGCTCTTACGATATCCGGCCTTACCGGAGCTCCGCTTCTTGGATTGGATGCCAGGCTGAGGGAGCGGGCGTTCGGCGAGTTGGAAGGGACCACGTTGCAGGAACGCATTGATCGCTGGGGCGAGCAGTGGAGAGACTTGAATCTAGGCGTGGAGAGCGATGAGAAGCTACTGGCGCGCTGGGCGTCCTTTCTCGTCGATGTAGACCGCGAGCATCAGGGCAAACGGATCTTGCTCGTCAGCCATGGCGGATACATCGCACCGGTGCTGGCGCAATTTATCGGAAGAAAGCTTGAAGAGCATCTGAGCAATACGTCGCTTACGGTCATGGAGCGGACGCCGGAAGGCTGGCAGTGCCGTCTGCTGAATTGTACCATCCATCTCGAGGAGCTTGGACAAGGAGCTTGAGAGAGGTATCATACTGAGCCGAAATGAAGCGGCTTTGCATGCATTTCTATTTTTTGGAAACGTGTGCAAAGCCGCTTTTTTATATGGACGGAAATAAACTTTTAACCCCGCGTTTAAATCTAGAACATTTTCCCATACTGGGTACTAAGAAAGTTTTGGAGGGAAGTTCTGGAGGGACGAACGGATGAATTTAGCCGACATGTTAAGCTATGCCGACATTCACCAGTTGAGCCGCATCGCAGGTACGTACAACTGCGAGTGCAACGGGCATTCGAAGAACGAGCTGATTCAATCGATTTTGTCAACCGTAGGACGAAGGGACATTTTCGACCGTCAGATCGGAGCGTTGTCCACCCAGGATATCCGGTTTCTTAACTCACTGCTGTTCGATCAGCGGGGATCGTTTAGTCTGGAAGAGCTGGTCGCCCGGGTGCAGCAAAGCCGGTTCGAAAAAGAAGAAACGGATGCGGCTTGGAATCCGCGCGATACGATTACCCGCTTCAAGCAGCTAGGCTGGCTGTTTAACGGCCATTCGCAGCAGACGAAATATTTGTTTCAAGTGCCTGCGGATCTGAAGCGCCGGTTTGTAACCTCCCTGACCAAACGATTCGAGCAGCAGATGGATGCTGCCGAAGAGCCCCCTGTCTACCGGGACGAGCAAAAGCTGATTCTGGACGACATCGCCAACTTTCTGCTCTTTCTCCGCGATCAGGAAGTGATGCTTACGAGCGATAACGCGATGTACAAAAGGAGTCTTCAGCAGGTGCTGGATCGGCTGGCCGTGCGGGAGGAACCGGTAGGGAAGACGGCCTGGCGTTTCGGCTACGGACGGATGTTCCGCGAATATCCGAACCGCTTCTCCTTCATCTACGACTATTGCTACTATAACGATCTTGTCACAGAGCATCATCAGGTGCTTGCGCTGACGGAGCAAGGGCTGACTAGGGTCAATGAAGGGGGGAAGGAAGACCCGGTTCAGGTGTATCGTTTCTGGTTAAGGCTTTATAAGGGCCCCATTCCTCACCTGCAATCGATCGCTCAATGGTTGAACCGTCTGTGCAAAGGCTGGGTGACGTTCGATTCCGTGAAGCGGGCGCTCGTACCGCTGATCCGTCCCTTTTATTACGATACGCCCGATTCCATCCTGGAGCAGCGTGTCGTACAAATGATGATGCATCTGGGACTGCTCAGGATCGGAGAAGAGGAACGGGGCGGCCGTGTCATTCAGGTGACGAAGCTCGGCAGCAGTATTATTGAGGGAACCTATGTGCCGGATGAAGAGAAGATCGTGCTGCCATTTGACAACCGGTAATCCCCTTGCTACAATCACTCCATTTAACCCGCCTGATCCGTTCATTCAAGAGCGGATGCTCAGGCTCCAAAGGAGTGGCGAAAATTATGCTTCACAGTTATAACGGCATTACCCCTACGGTTCATCCTACCGCTTTTCTCGCACCGGGCGCGCAGATCATTGGCGACGTGGAAATCGGCGAGGGCGCGACGATCTGGTACAATACGGTGCTGCGCGGAGACTTGGCCCCGATCCGAATCGGAAAAAGAAGCAACATTCAAGACGGGTGCATCGGTCATGTTAATACGGACCAGCCGCTCATCATCGAAGACGAGGTTTCCGTCGGACATGGCGCGATTATTCACGGGTGCCGCGTAGGCAAAGGCACATTAATCGGCATGGGGGCGATTGTACTTAACGGCGCCGTGATCGGTGAATATGCTTTAATAGGAGCGGGTTCTCTCGTGACCGAAAACAAAACGATTCCCCCGTTTACCCTGTCGCTCGGATCCCCGGCTAAAGTGGTGCGCGAGCTGAAGGAGCCGGACCTTGCACGAATGAAACGGACAATGGAAAGCTACTGCTTAAAGGGCGAGGAATATCGGAAGGAATGGATGTAAGGGAATGCTGGATGAATCGAAATAATCATGACCCGGTTTGGAGGTAGGTTCTCATGGGCAAAATGAATGTGACGAACGAAATGATGCTGAGTTTGTTTGCTGAAATGTTGCTTGATGAAGCACTGCGTAACTACAAAGAGCAGGTTCTATATAAAGAGATCGATCAAGCTCTGGCCAAGGGAGACGAACAATCCTTCATTGCCCTAACGACCGAACTCAATGCGCTGCGCTCTCTGGGGAAATGACGATTTCAAGGCAGTCCGGAACACAAACGTGTCATTTTTGCGAAAAGACATATGAAGCTCGTTCATATGTCTTTTTTCTATGTTAAAGTAAAGATCAGGAAAGAAGGTGATACCTATGAAATTCAGCGAAATTCAAGAAACGCAGTGGGAGGAGCTTCGTCCTTACCTGGACACGTGCCTGCTGCCGATAACCGGACTCCGGGGAACTGAAGCGCCTTGGCAGGCGGCAAGCGAGCTCGAACGGCTGCGCGACGCTCTCGATTTATTGGAGATTCCGTTTAAAGGCCGGACCGTTACCTACCCGGCCATTCACTTCGTTCCGTCGGGCTCGGGAGAAACGTTCCTTGGAGAAACCTGTGTCAGGCTTAAAGAAGCCGGCTTCCGGTATGTGGTGATCGTGACGGCCAAATCGGAGGAAGAGCTTGTTTTAAACCCGGAAGAGCTGGAAGGAAAAGTGGATCTTTTGCTTCGATTTACACCGGACGAGCTGCGCCAATCCGCCTCGGACGCGAAGAGACGGGCTGCCGAAGAGCTAACGGCTTTATGGAGCGGAAGGCAAACGTTGTGAAGCATGTATGATCTGTGGCAACTATGCAAATTCTATGCAAGAGCCCTCGTTTTCAGGGTGTTCCGGCAGTTGTGACAATTTCGTTAACAGTGTTATCAGCGGCCAGAATTACACGCCGGAATGGCCTGTCTGCATTCTTGACGCACCCAGAGACGTAAGCTATTATTAGTTATGTCCTAGTATATGGTGTAAAGTTATGTCGAACGACTGATATATGTTGCAAAAAGGGGGTAGAACGAAAATGAACGATCACTCGAATCAAGAGTCGCAGCATCACGGTGAGAAGCCGGTGGCGCGTCGTGAAATGTCCAGACGCCAGTTTCTTAACTACACCCTTGGCGGAGCTGGAGCTTTCATGGGCGCCGGGATGCTGGTTCCGATGATTCGGTTTGCGGTGGATCCGGTTCTTCAGCCTAAAGCTCAGGCTCAATGGGTTAAGGTTGTAGAAGAATCGAAGGTAACGAACGAGCCGAAATCCTTTAAATTTAAAGTACATCAAGTGGACGGCTGGTACGAAAGCGAACCGGAGCTTGAGGCGTGGATTTCCAAAGGGCAGGACGGCAAAGTCTTCGCGCTCAATCCGACGTGTAAGCACCTAGGCTGTACGGTCAACTGGAACGGCAGCCCGGAATTTAAGGATCAGTATTACTGTCCTTGCCACGGCGCCCACTATACGGCGGACGGCAAAAATTTGGCCGTAGCACCGCTGCCGCTCGACGAATACGAAGTGAAGATCGAACAGGGCTTTGTGTACCTGGGTCAGCTCGGTCCGAACAAACGGGTGTAATAAGGAGGCGTAACATCAGATGTTTAAAAGTGTCTATAACTGGATTGATGAACGTCTGGATATCACGCCGATGTGGAGGGACGTAGCGGACCATGAGGTACCGGAGCACGTAAACCCGGCGCACCACTTCTCCGCATTCGTCTATTGCTTTGGCGGGTTGACATTCTTTATCACAGTTATACAAATCCTGTCCGGTATGTTCCTTACTATGTATTATGTGCCGGATATTATCAATGCCTATGCGAGCGTCGATTACCTGCAGCATAAAGTGGCTTTCGGCGTTATTGTCCGCGGCATGCACCACTGGGGAGCCAGCTTAGTTATCGTGATGATGTTCTTACATACGCTCCGCGTTTTCTTTACGGGTTCATACAAGGCGCCCCGCGAGATGAACTGGGTTGTAGGTATGCTCATCTTCTTCGTCATGTTGGGACTCGGTTTGACGGGTTACCTGTTGCCTTGGGATAACAAAGCCTATTTCGCAACAAGCGTTACGCTCAAGATCGTCGAATCGGCGCCGTTCATCGGTCCGTATGCCAAGACGCTTCTGCAGGGCGGCGAGATCGTAGGCGCTCAGACGCTGACCAGATTCTTTGCTCTGCACGTGTTCTTCCTGCCGGGAGCTTTGCTTGCCCTGCTCGCCGGACACTTCTTCATGATCCGCAAGCAAGGGATTTCCGGTCCGCTGTAAGAACCGGTGAGGCCTGCTGAGCCGGTATTCATGAGAAAATGAGAAGGAGGGCGAATCGTGGCTCACGGTCATAAAACTGACGAAAAAATCGTTTACGTCGGGGATTCGCGCGTACGTGCCAAGTCGTCACGGATGATTCCCCAAGATTATTCCGCTTATCCCGGAAAATCGGAAGTATTTATTCCGAACTTTCTATTAAAAGAATGGATGGTTGGCGTTGTCGTTCTGGTCGGGATTCTGACCTTGGTTATGTCCGAAGCGGCTCCGCTCGGTTATCCCGCTGACCCGACGAACACGCAATTCATCCCGATGCCGGACTGGTACTTCTTGTTTATGTACCAGCTGCTGAAATACCCGTACACTTCGAACCAATTTGTGGTGCTAGGTACGGTCGGCGTTCCAGGTATCCTCTTCGGCGGGCTGTTGCTGGCGCCGTTCTTGGATACGGGGAAAGAAAGACGCTTTTATAAGCGTCCGATCGCTTCTTCTCTGATGTTCTTGAGCTTGATTGCCGTCACTTATCTGACGTATACATCCTGGCATCACTATCAATTGGAACTGAAAGAGAAAAACGTGATTCCCGAGCATATCAAGCGGGAAGAGGAAATGCATGCCAATAAAGGGAAAGCCG
>NZ_JTHN01000260.1 GCF_001399685.1 Paenibacillus sp. A3 | reverse complement strand
CCGGAATAACCGGCCCGTCAGGCTGTTGAGAAAGTGGGTTTTACAAAAAAAAGAGATGTATACGTAGGTGGGGTATCTACTGGAGAAGCGATAGCGCTCGCCTTTGTCTGCGGGAAATACCCGCTATTCAGCGGCTTCAATCAAAATTTCCCGCTGACAACAGCGATCGGAAGTAGATACCCCACCCCCTCGTACACCTCTATTACCTCAATTCACCACTTTCTCAACAAGCTCACGGTCCGGAATAACCGGCCCGTCATTATAATACAGAAACGGGGTATTCCAGAATGAAGCATTTCGTTGTGTTTTTGCCGATGCTCGATGAAGCGAAGAGCGCGGCCTACCGTCCCGAGCATTTGGCTTATTTGGAGGCGCTGCGCGGTCAAGGGCGTATTTTCGCCAACGGACGGTTTACGGACGGCGCTGGCGGCATGGTCATATATAAGGCCGAGTCGCTGGAAGAAGCGACGGCTTGGGCGGAGAACGACCCATACGTGCTTCACGGCGCCCGCCGCTATGAGATTCACGAGTGGGACCTGGTGCAATAAGCTGGTCCCGCGCGCTCGCCGCTCCCTGGAACAGCTTAGCAACGTTCGCCCGCAACGCCCCCTTCTTTCCGTTTGATTGAAATTGATTGATATCGTCAAAAAAATGATTTATTATTTCATTAGATTGTCAAACGGATGGGAACGACAGGAGGGGACGCCATGAGCGGAAAGATGCTCAGCAAGGGCGACCGGCGGCGCGAGCAGATTATGAACTTGCTGAAACGCCAAGGAAAAATTACGATTCAAGAGATCATTGACAAGTTCGCATGCTCGGAAGCGACCGCCCGGCGCGACTTGGACCTGCTGGAGAAGCAAGGCGGGCTTATCCGCAGCCTGGGCGGCGCGCAGCTGGATACGCCGTCTCCGTCCGCCGGCAGGGAAGTCCCCTTCAACGAGAAGAAGGAGCTGTTGTGGCTGGAAAAGGAAGCCATCGCGGCCAAGGCCGCTTCGCTGGTGGAGGAAGGCGACGTCATCGGGCTGAGCGGGGGCACGACGACGTTTCTCATCGCCCGGGAGCTCAAGCTGCGCAGGGGCATCACCGTCGTGACCAACGCGGTGAACATCGCCATGGAGCTGTCCGAGAGCGACGGCATTCAGGTGGTATTGACCGGCGGCGTGATGCGGAGCAACAGCTTTGAGCTGTGCGGTCCGCTTGCGGAGAAAATTGTGGATAGCGTCAACATCGGCATGATGTTTTTGGGCGTCGACGGCGTTACCGAGGAGCAGGGCTTGACCACCTTCTCCGAGCAGGAAGCCGACATCGCCCGGCTGATGCTGAAGCGGTCGCGCCGGACGGTTGCCGTCTTCGACCATACAAAGGTCGGCCGGACTTCGCTATTCAGCATTGCGCCACTGACGGCCGTGCAGGGCTGTATCACGAACCAGCCGGCTGACGAGAAGCTGAAGCGGTATTTGGAAGAGCAGGGGATCGCGCTGTACTTGGCAGAGCCGGCGGCTCCCGTCCTCTGATGGGGAGATTACTAGAGCGAAACGCAAAGAAAAGAGGAGATCCGGTGAAACATTACGTAGGAATCGATATCGGCGGTACCAATATGGTTTGCGGCTTGACGGACGAGACGGGACGGACGCTGCGCATGACGAAGGTGGCGACCGAGGCGCAGCGGGGCAGCGAGGATGTGATCGAGCGGCTGGGGAAGGCCGTCAGCGAATTGATCGCGGAGGCCGGCGTATCGCCGGAGGCGGTCGGCATCGGGATTCCCGGGTTCGTCGATCATGTGAATGGAGTGTCGGTGCTCGCCGTCAACCTCGGCTGGAAAAACGTCCCGATAACGTCGGAGCTGAGCAAGCATCTCGGCGGACTGCCCGTTTACCTTAACCACGATGTGCGAATGTATGTGTACGGCGAGGCGGTAGCGGGGGCGGGACAAGGCTACAAGCACGTATTCGGCCTTACGGTCGGGACGGGCCTCGCGGCGGCGATGGTGAACGAAGGCAGACTGTATTACGGGAGCGGCGGACGCGCTGGCGAATTCGGACACATCCCGGTTCCGGGCCTTGACTACCATTGCAACTGCGGAATGACAGGGTGCCTGGAGACAGCCGTTTCGGCGACGGGCATTGCCCGCCAAGCGAGGGAAGCGGTACAGCGGGGCGAATCGACGATATTGGCCGAGCGTTTCGCCGGAGACAAGCTTCAGCAGTTGACGTCCGCGGACGTATCCCGCGCATACGACGAAGGAGACCCTGCGGCGATTGCCGTGATGGAGCGCACGGGGACGCTGCTTGGCCGGGGCTTGGCGGCTGCGATTCCGCTGTTCAGCCCGGAGGCGATCGTGATCGGCGGCGGCGGGTCGCTGGCGGGCGAGCGATTGTTCGCGCCGATGCGCAAAGAAATCGAGCGGTTCACGCTTTCGTTCTACTTGGACGATCTCGTCATCAAGCCAGCTGAACGGATTGAAGATGCGGGCGTCGTCGGCAGCGCGCTGTATGCGAAGCAGCGTCTGAACGGTACCGATATTGTATAACAATAAAAAATGGAACCGTCACTGTCCGGGGGCAGCGTGCGGTTCCATTTCTTTTTGTGCTTATCCATTAAACGTCTCTGTTTCTCGTGCAGCGTTGGGGTCGCGCGTTCGACGGGAACGACGCCGTGCCAGCTTCCGCGGTTCAGCTCGGGATTGCGAGAGCCTTCACGCTCCAGCTTCCGCCGTTTTTTCCATGCTTGACTTTTGGCCATATCGGCACCTCCTGAATCGGTCTCCATTCCATTATACGCTTCTTGAAGGTCGATGACCAGACGGTGGGAGTTTGACAGTTTTGCGGCGAACCGTGCAACCGGTTGTACCGCTTCTTCTTTCATGGTAACCTTGGAAGGGATAAACATGCGACTGAACAGGAGTGGGACTTACCTTGACATACGATGCGATTTATTGGCTCATGCTGGGAGCCGGATTTGTATTCACGGGACTCGTTGGGGTTCTTATGATGTGGAAGACCGAGAAGCTGCTGCTTTCGTTTCTGGCAGGGACGGCGGTCAACGTTCTGCTGACGGCGGGTGCGGTCTGGTGGTGGTCGTCGGTTTTTGCGGGCTCCGAGCAGCAGTTTTCCCGGATGTTCGGTTTGTTCGGACTGGGAATATCGTTCGTGAATAACGAGGTGCTGCTGTTTTTCGCTCAACTGATCATGAAGAAAAAAATCGGCGGCGATCCGGCCCCAGACACCGACGCCTAGTTACAATAACGATTGAAATGTAACAAAACTGTAATCTGAATTTTATCGTGCGTTAACGTTCCTTGGCTATAATAACAATCGACCCCCTTTTTAATATATAAATTCCTTGACAGCCTGCAATCTTCACGATTGCAGGCTCTTTGTTGTTTGCGGAGCTTCCTTTACATCCCTTGATACATGCTTTCGTCGTAGCCTCTCCCGGCCGTCAGCGGGTTCGAGGTCAGCTTCGGATTGGGGAAGCCGCTCGACGGGTATCTCCGGCGCACTTCGTTTGCGGAGATCGCAATCATTTTCGGCGTCAGCAGCGCGGTCTTCGTATCCAGTCTCCGCTTTCCCTGCGGGTGGATGACGTACAGCAGCCATCGCAAGTAAAGCTTGGAGCAGAATAAAAAGATGCCCTTGGGCAGTTCGGAAACGGTAAATCCGAGCTGCGAAGCGCCGCGATGAATGATCGAGACGCCGTATAAGCCTTTCACGTCACGGAACGTCGGATCGCTGGCCAGCCGTTCGGATACGTGCGGCAAACACCGCTCCATCGCGCGAATCAATTGTACGGCCAGCTGCATCGGAGATCTGGCTTGCGTACCGAGGCTGAGCAGCGTTGCATTGTCGAGGTGAAGCTCCATGACGTGGTCGCCCGGTTCGATGAATTGTCCGTCATTCAGCGGAATCCGTTTGCCATGATACCGGCACAGCCGAAACTGGAGCAGCGCGTTAGACGGATCGATCGGCCGCACATGAAGCAGCCATTGAAAGAACCGTTCCCATTGCAGCCAGACCGCGGCAATCCATCGTTTTCGCTTTGGCCGGTCCGCAGGCAGACGATCCTCCGGCTCGCTCAGCGGAAACCGCTCGTCGATGCGGACGAACGTAAAGCCGCGGCGCGCCGTTTCCGTCAAAAATTCATCAAGCGCGGCGATCATGAGCTCCGGCGCATCCGGGTCCGCTCCGAGTGTATCGCCGCTGTCATGAAGCACGATCACCGAACCGCTCTGAAGCTGGGCGAACAACCGCTCCTTGATGGTGTCCTTGCCCGTCCGGTTGAGCCAATCCCCCACAATAAGCGACCAGAGCACGATGCGGAATCGCCGGGACAGAAAAAAGTCAAAGATGTTCACAACCCCCCAAGGGGGACGATAAAATTGAGGGGACTTGCCGGTAATTTTCTCGATCGCCTCGGCGGTCCGGTTAATTTGCTTTCTGACCTTCCAAGGCATCATCAAGGCATTGGTGCGGTGGACATAATTATGAACCCCGATCAGGTGGCCCTCGTTGTGCATGCGTAGAATCAATTCGGGGTAACGCTCCGCCTTGGACCCGAGCACGAAAAAGGTCGCTTTGACACCGTGCCGTGCCAGCAGGTCGAGCAGAATCGGCGTATATTTCGGGTCCGGACCGTCATCGAAGGTGAGCGCAATACCGTGCTCGGTGTTTTCTTTCGGGTACGCGCCCAGCGAGAAGACGCGCATGAGAAACGTAGGGATCAGCGTATATAAAGTAAGGACGATAACGAGAATCGTGATCGATTCAGCCATGCTCCATCACTCTTTCTACAGGAACGAAACAATAAAACAAAGCAATCCCCCCTAGCAGAGCTGCACTGGTCAATACGGCGGCCGGTTCATGAAACGCGGCGGCCAGCCATCCGCCGATCACCGGACCGATGGCGACACCGATCCCTTCCACGCTTGAAAACAATCCCCAGCCGAGGCCCTGCTGGTTTTTCGGCACATAGTCCGCCAGAAGGGCATTCCACGCCGGAAGGACGGCTGAATAGGCAAAGCCGAGGACTGCGGCGATCAGCACGGCGGCAGGCAGCGCCGTAACCCGGGTCAGAAGGAAGAGAGCGGCAGCCATCACCCCGAACCCGAAGACGAGAAACCATTTGCGTCCCAAGCGGTCGGACCATTTTCCCATCGGGATCAGAAACAGGACTGTCAAAGCGCCCCCGGCCATCAGGACGAGCGAGTAGCCGCTGTGACTGACGCCCAGCGTATTGGCGGCAAAGCTCGGCAGGATCGGAACGAGCATGCCGGCGGCCGCCGTTTGCAGAATCATGCCGGGAAGCAGCGGCTTCATCGTTTTCATTCGTTCCCACAGCAGCTCCGCTTGACGTTTCAGCGGGATGTAGGTTTGCTTGGAGGCGACTTCATTTTTCATCCGCAGTGCCAGCAACCATCCGAGAGCCCACAAGCCGACCATCAGCCAGAAGGAGAGCCGGTATCCTTTATCGATCAAAAAGTTGATAACGACCGGCCCGGACCCTAAGCCGACCAGCCATATCGTATAAAGGATGCCCATTTGGGATGCCCGATTCTCCTCCTTAATTTTACTGAGGCAGACAAGCCATACCGGAGAAACGCCAATGCCGAATACGGCGGCCGCTGCAATAAGCACCCATGCCTGATGGAAGTAGTACATGGCGAGCAGGCCGAGCAGCGAAACGAACAAACCGGAATGAAGAATAAGCCGGAGCGAAAAGCGATCGAGCAAATAACCGGCCAAGCATTTGATCGCCGTATCCGAGACGTAATGGACGGACACGGCGGCGCCGACAACGGCGACGGAAAGACCAAGAATACCCGTAGCATAGGTCGGTAAAAAGGAGACCAGATAGGCGCCCCGAACGAATTCGACCAAAAACAAAATGAGCGCAAGCGGCAGTACGTCTTTGTCCATTGCGATTTTTCGCAGCACCTGTCCTAAACACCTCCTGTATGACAAGCAAAAAGCCGAGCCTCCCGCTCTAGCCGAAAAGTCCGGTCCTGGTAGGGGAGAGACTTTCGAGCATATCCGAGACGACCGCCTCCGCCGCATCTCCGCGGTACAATTCCTCCATGGCAGCCTTCATTCGTTCCGTTTGTCCGGGGAGAGAGACGATCCGCTTCACGAGCGAAGTCAACTCATCCGGGCGCTGCGCAATTTCGACCGCTCCTTGCTGCGCCAAGAAGCGGGCATTTTCTTTCTCCTGGCCGGGAAGGGGGCGGAAGACGATAACCGGCAGACGCATGGCCAGTGCTTCCGAGAGCGTAATGCCTCCGGCTTTCGTAATTAAGCACGACGAGATCGCCATGAGCTCATGAATGTGCTCCACGTAGCCGAGAATGTGGACGCGGGAATGCCCGGCAAACGATGCTTCGATCTGCTCTTGGAGCGGTTTGTTTCTGCCGCATACAAAGACAAGCTCGATTTCGTCCAACCGGAGCAGCGCGTGCCCCATCCGGCTGATGTGCTTCAAGACGCCGTAGGCTCCGGCCATCAGGAGAACGACGGGCTTGGAAGGCTCGATGCCATGCTTCAGGCAGACGTCCTGCCGCCGGATCGGCTCGCTGAACGGGCTGCGCAGCGGGATGCCGCTCACCTCAATGCGGTGCTCCGGCACGCCGGAAGCGGCGATCTGCCGCTTTAACTGCTCCGTGGCTACGTAATATTTATCAATATCCGGGTGAATCCAGCGCTGGTGAAGGACAAAGTCGGTTAATATGGTATACGTCCGGACGGCCGTACCGTTGTCGGATATCAGCCCGGAGACGACCGGCAGCGGAAACGTATAAATAATCGCATCGGGCCGTTCGGCCTGCAGCATTTGCTTGAATTTGCGCGTACCGAACCGGTTCAGCATTTTTGTAAACGCCGTATCGTGCTTTAAATGCTGGGTCAAATAAAAGCTCCAGCCGTATAAATCCGGCCCCAAGGTAGAGCTTTTCAGATAAACGTAACGGGTAACGGCATTCATGAAGGGGTGGGCCTCCGCAAGCAGGTCCACAAGCTTGACCCGGTCGACTCCCAAGCGGGCAAAACGCTGTTGCAGCGCTTTGGCCACCTGGAGATGGCCGTCGCCGTAGCTGGCGTATAAAATCAAAATGTTGGGGTTGGCTTCAGTCATAGTTTTTCACGCACCTTAATTCTCATTCAGATTCGCGAAACAATGGTGAAGTTGTGGAAGGGGGGCAAGAAGGCCCCATCATTATCATATACGAGTTTGCGAAAAGGTACAAAAAATTGAGGAAATTTTCTGATTTGTCCCATAGGACATCCTATTCGCCCGGAGTGCAACTTAGGCGCAAAGCCAAAAAAAATCGGCTCCTGGGATAGGAGCCGACGGTGTATCGAAGCTGTGAAATTAGAACGTGGATGCGGCTTGCGCGGCTTGACGAAGACCGGCTTCCACGATTTCCGCGTTACGGTCCGGGAATTGGTTGTGGCCTTCGACGACGACCGTAGTCAGGTCCGTTACGCCGATGAAGCCCATGATCGTTTTAACATAATTCAGCGACATTTCCATGGATGTCATCGGTCCTTCGGAATAAACGCTGCCGCGTGCGTTCAACAGAGCGACCTTTTTATCGGTAACGAGACCTTGCGGTCCTTGCTCCGTATATTTAAACGTTTTGCCGGCTTGGCAGAGGTAGTACAGGTACGTCGTCAGTTGAGCCGGAATCGTGAAGTTCCAGAGCGGGAACGCGAAGACGACTTTGTCCGCAGCCAGGAATTGATCCAGATAAGCGTTGGCATCATCGGCCGCCGCTTTTTCTTCCGCAGTCAGCTCCATACCTTTGCCTTGCTTGAACAGGCCGGTCATCATGACGGAATTGTAATAAGGCGGGTTGGCTGCAAACAGGTCGAGCTCGGTGATTTGGTCTTGCGGGTTAGCTTCACGGTACGATTTCAGGAAGGTGTCATACAGCTTTACGCTGACGGCTTGATCGGCCGGGCGGTCGTTCGCTTTAATAAAAAGTACATTGGACATAAAAATAAAGCCTCCTTTAATTTGGCGAAAAAGTTATAGGGTCAATCAAAATTAATAACTTACTTTATGTAAGTATAATAAAACATGTAACTTACTAAAGTCAAGTGTTATTTTAATTTAAAATAAAAAGGTATAGCCGGTTTCCGGGAGTGGGAAGCTAACTGCAGCGAAGCGACGGAAAGGAAGAATAGCTATGAATCCGATTGAACATGCGGTATGCCGCCGGGTATTGGAGCGCGGCGACCAGCTATGCGCGGATGTCGAAGTTCGTGTCAAAGGGAGAGATAACCATCTGGTGGTGTTGTTCAAGGAGTCGCAAGATAACGATTACGATATGGTGATGGTGCTGGAAAAAGATGCGGACCGCGACATCGATTGGTACGACAATGATTTGCATGCCGCTTACGTCGATGTCACGGAGAAGCTGTTCGCGGACGAAGCGGGAGAGACGCATTGGAATCCGAGGGAAGCGTTTAAGGAGCAGGTCCTGAGCTACGGGGACGTTCGGGAGCAGATCCGGCAGCAGTTGAAGGAAGCGCGGTTGCAGAAGGTGTAAGCCATACGGCAGGAAAACAAAAAACAGACGTCTGCGCCAGAGGCGGGCCGTCTGTTTCTTCTTTACGCAGCTCAGCGCTTCTTGTTCGTCGGGCGCGGCGCGTATTTGCGCTCGTTTCCGTCCCAACGGAAGTTCGCGATAAAGAAGCCGATAATCCCGAATACGATGATGCGGATCGTAAACCAGGACGGCGTAAGCGTTTGCTGCGTGAGCCATTCGATTGCCGTGAACAGCACCGCCAGCGAGATCCCACACATGGCAACGCCGTAGTACATGACATATCTCGCTTTGCCCAACTGCCGCGTTTTTTGCCACTTGGCGGCCTTGTCTTCATTTGATGTACTCATGGACTGGTTGTTCCCCCCGATTGCTTTCATGGACAAACCATTCGCGAAGCAATCGGTAAATTCCTGCCTGTTCGGGAAACGTTCACAACTGATTTTTGAATTGAGTCATATATTCCTTTGGTAACTGCAGTTTCACGCAATCCGGCGAACTGCAGTACTTCCTCCAAAGACATGCTGCCAACGACTTTGTAGCCCATGCCTAACCCTAGAGGTTTTAATACGACAGTGCCCAGGTTGGGGATATCCCCTAATCCAATCCCGGAAGGAAAGGCGTGGCCTATGATGACTCGGTTCGTTCCCTCAGGAGGCTTGGGTTCAACGGCGGTTGTAAACGCTCGAATGGTTTCCTGAATTTGTTGAGGATCGGCGTCGCCGCTAAGTTCGTAAATCTTTAACCAAAAATCATTTATAGCTACATTACGTTCGCCAAAGGCGATTTGCGCGGTCTGCGTAGTTCTGCATAACGGACTTGCTTCAACGGGAAGATGGACGGGTATGTTGAGTTTACGAATCGCTTCACCATATCTTCGGGCTTGCTCCTTGCCTTTTACGCTTAAATTCCTTTGCGTTGAACAATCCGTAATGGCAAAGAAGGGTTTATCCTCGCCTACATTCGCTTCCCCATGCCGTACATAAAGCACATAACCGCCTTGACGAAGAGTGTTTACCATGGAGGTGGAAAGTTCCTTTGCCTGAGCAACTCCAAATAGCATAGTCGTTGCGAGGAAAAGACAGGACATAAGTATCGGCAGCAGGAACATCGTGAGTCCCCTTTTTTAACAATATGGTTCCTATCGAGAAACCGTTCTAGTCGCCATTGTGATGTTTCTGACGCATTTCTTGTTAACCCTCACATGAAGCAGAAGTTGAGGATGTTACTTTAAAGTATTTGTTAACGTCTTGAATGGAAAGCGATTATTTATGTACAATAATATCACATCTCGATATCAACAATCGAAAATGGTGGGTTCAACTTGGAGGAACAAATTTACCGAAAGTTATTTTTAGGGTTTATCCAGATTCACATCTTGCATCATGCCCAAGCAGAGCCGATATACGGCATATGGATGTTGGAGGAACTAAAGGAGCATGGTTACAAACTAAGCGCAGGCACCCTGTATCCGATACTTAAAACAATGGAGGCGTCAGGTTTATTGCAACGGGAAGATCGGAACGTGGGCGGAAAAATTCGAAAATACTACAGGACGACTCCTAAGGGAGACGTAGTGCTGAAAGAAGCCAGGGCTAAAGCGTACGAGTTATTTCAAGAAATCCGATGACTAATTTTAAGTAAAGGGGATTTATCATGGGAAACGAAAAATCATATCTGGCGCTGATTCATGAACGGATTTTTATTGGCGGCGCCTCCGACGCTCCATCTATGGCGGAGGAAGAACAATGCGACGTTATTGTTGATTTGCGGGCCGAGGCGGAAGACGGCGAATCGATACCGGGCATTCGCCGGGTAAGAGCTCCTTTAGTTGATAAGTCGACCGCACCGAACCAAGAGACAGCCATACAAGAGGCTGTGGAGAAGGTAGTTGCCGAATACAAAGCTGGTCACAAGGTCGGTTTTCATTGCGCGGCAGGGAGAGAACGTACGGGCGCTGTTGCCGCCGGCGTATTGCTTTCTCTTGGGATATGCAGCGATGTAGATGAGGCCGAAGCTCAAATCCAAAGCATACGCGATGCGGTGAAGATAAATCCGATTCACAAACAGGCATTGAAGAATCTGTACCCGAAAAAATAAATTCAGGAGCGATACGTGTGGACGCTGGGCAACAAGGACCGAGAATGATCTCAACAACGAAAGTCTCCTCTTTATGGGAGGTTCTTCGCGTATCAACGAAATTAGGTCTGACATCATTCGGCGGACCGATCGCCCACCTGGGTTACTTCCACGACGAATACATTCGGCGTCGGCAATGGATGGATGAACGGAGCTATGCCGATCTTGTAGCGCTATGTCAGTTTTTACCCGGACCTGCAAGCAGTCAGGTCGGAATCGGGATTGGGATTGTAAGGGCTGGACTCCTGGGCGGGTTCGTCGCTTGGCTGGGTTTTACGCTGCCTTCCGCGATCGCCTTAGTTCTTTTTGCGTTATTACTGCAAGGCTTTGATATTGCGAATGCAGGGTATATTCATGGACTTAAAATTGTGGCCGTAGGGATCGTAGCCCACGCTATATTAGGCATGGGGCAGAAACTTACGCCAGACCGGGACCGCATGACGATCGCAGTCGCCGCTGCAACGGTTACGTTATTATGGCCGGCAGCTTATACTCAAGTGCTGATTATTGTAGCGGCAGGCCTGCTGGGACTTTGGCTGTACAAGAAGAATCCCGGTACAGGTAACCAGAACATTCAAATTGCAATTGGCAAGCCTTTCGCTATCGGTTGTCTTGTTTTGTTTTTTGGCCTCCTTATTGTGTTACCTTTCTTAAGACAAACGGTGAACATTGAATGGTTTGCCTTGTTTGACAGTTTTTACCGCTCGGGGTCGCTGGTATTCGGTGGCGGACATGTCGTACTGCCTCTGCTGGAACGCGAGGTCGTGCCAACCGGTTGGATAAGTCAAGAAGATTTCTTGGCCGGATACGGAGCGACCCAAGCCGTTCCGGGACCTTTATTTACTTTTGCGGCGTACCTCGGTTTGATGGCCGGTGGCATCGGCGGGGCTGCGGTTGCGACGGCGGCGATTTTCTTGCCGGCATTTCTCCTCGTTGTCGGCGCGCTGCCGTTTTGGAACGGACTTCGAAGCAACGCCAAGGTGCAAGGAGCGTTGGCAGGGATTAACGCAGCGGTAGTCGGAATCTTGTTGGCTGCGTTATACGATCCGCTTTGGACGACGGCCATCCTGACTCCGGCAGATTTTGCGTTAGCGCTTTTGTTGTTCACCATGCTTGCATTTTGGAAGTTCCCTCCTTGGGTCGTCGTTCTGACTGGCGCCCTTGGTGGAATTATGATTGGATATATATGAATCGAGGAGGGCACTTTGGAAATGATTCCAAGGTGCCTCTTTGTTCTTGCTTCGGATTATTTAAAATACGGTATCGGCCAAGCTGCGCCATGGCCGACTAACCGTGCTCCGCTTGCCAATTTGTGGTACAATCGGTGGGAGAATAAGCGAAAGGCAGGTACGCCAGGCGTGAGCAAAGTCTTCATCTTTTCTTTATTATGGTGGGTCACCGGGAATCCGTTTGTGGCCTTTCTCGTGCTGCTGATAATCCTGTACATGCTTGACCGCCGTTTTGTCGGCTTGACTCCAAGTATTTTTCAGCCGCTGAAGCGGGCGCGGCGTTTGTCCCGCCTGAAGGAGGAGTTGCGGCTCAATCCGCATCATACGTCGACCAAGCTGGAAATCGCCCGAATTTATATGGAGCAAAAAAAATACGGCGCGGCGCTCGAACTGTTGGTTGAGGTGGCGAGAGTGATGGACGATTCCGCGGACGTGCTCAGCGAGCAGGGCATCTGCGAGTTGAAGCTGGGACGGACGGAGGAAGGCGAGCGCCTCTTGCTTCGTGCACTGGAGCTGAACCCGCGGGTAAAGTACGGCGAGCCTTATTTGCGGCTGGGCGAAGCATTCGCAGGCAGCAATCCGGAGAAGGCGATCCGGTATCTGGAACGGTTCGGGGAGGTCAACTCTTCGTCCTGCGAAGCGTACTACCGGCTCGGTTTGCTGTACCGGGGGCTCGGGCGAAACGAAGAAGCCCGCCGGGCGTTCCGCGAAGCGGTGGAACTATACCGGGGGCTTCCCAAATACAAGCGGCGCCACGAACGGCGCTGGGCGCTTCTCGCCCGCATGAAATCATAAGACGGCTGCTGTACCGGCGGCGGCCCGGGCGGGTGTGAACGGTGCCAAGTCCGCCAAAGTCGGCCGGCCCTGCGCCAGCTCGGCGACAATCCGCGCGGTAGCGGGTGCGAGCAGAATGCCGTTGCGGTAATGTCCCGTAGCGAAAATCAGGCCGGGCGCAGCGTCCCACGTGCCGAGGAACGGCAGGGCGTCCCGCGTGCCGGGCCGCAGTCCTGCCCAAGTGGAGACGAATTCGGCATCGGCCAGTCGCGGCAGCAGCGCTGCCGCTTTTGTATGCAGCTCGCCGATCGCCTTGGCGGTCGGCCGCTTGTCGAAGCCGGCTTCCGTCTGGGTTGCGCCGACAATGTAGCTGCCGTCCCGTTTCGGCACGACGTAGCAGCCTTTGGTGAAGACGGTGGAGCGGATGAGCGGCGCTTCGGTCTTGAGCGAAATGCACTGGCCTTTGACCGGGAACATGGGCAAGCTCAGCCCGAGCGGCTCGGTCAACGCCGGGCTCCAAGCTCCTGCAGCGAGCACGACGAGGTCCGCGTACAGCGGGCCTTCCGACGTCTGTACGCCGCGGATTCGGCCGCTTCCCGGCTCCGTCAGCAGCCGGATGACCGGCGTCCACTCGCGGATGGCGCAGCCCTGCTTGGCTATCGCGGCTTGCAGCGTCTTGGCGAGCCAGACCGGGTGCACGTGATGATCGGCAGGCAAATACAGCCCGCCGCGTACGGCGTTGGTCAGCTCGGGCTCCAGCTTCAGCATCTCCGCAGGCTGAACCCACTCGGCGTCCCGAATCCACGACAAGCGGCCGCGCAGTTCGGCCTCATCTTCTTCCGTAAGGGCTGCGCGGACGATTCCCTCAGCGACATACTGCGCCGTAAGGCCGCTAAACTGCTCCAATTCGTCCGTCCAAGCGCGGTACAGCTGCTGGCTCAGACGGCACAGTTCGTAGTAAGGGCCGGGCCGGTGCGTTTCGGATTGCGCCCCAAGCATCCCTGCGGCGGCGGTGGACGCCTCCTGATTCAACGCCCCCTTTTCGATCATCGTGCAGGCAAAGCCTGCCTTGCCGAGCTCGTAGGCTGCGCTGCAGCCGATAATGCCGCCGCCGACAATGATAACGGTCGGTTTGGTGCCGCTATGACTTGAATCCGTACTCATGACAATCCTCTCCTTGGGGTATGCTTCGTCCGATCAAGAGCTTCCCGGAATGCGGCAATTTGTCCCGCCGGGTCCGCGTGCAGCAGTACCGAGGACAGCACGGCAATGCCGGCCGCGCCGGTGGACAAGACATCGTCCACGAGCTGCGGCTCGATGCCCCCGATCGCCAGGACGGGAACGTCCGCCGCTTCCACGGCTTCCGTCAATGCGGCCAGGCCGCGCGGCTCTAGTCCCGGCTTCGAGCCGGTCGCGTACACATGGCCGAAGAGCGCGTAATCGGCTCCCTGCCGGCCCGCCTCGGCGGCTTCCTCGGCCGAATGGACGGAGCAGCCGAGCGTCATGCCGCGCGGAGCGATGGCCCGCGCTTCGGCTGGCGACAAGCTGCCGCCGGTAAGCTGCACGCCCGCCGCCCGGGCGGCCAGCGCGGCATCCAGGCGGTCGTTCAGAAGGACCGCCGTGTGCGGCAGCAGCGGCTTTAGCCGCGCATGCCAGCGCACCAGCTCGCTGGCGCTGCGGTGCTTTTCGCGGATGTGCAACGCGTCCACCAGCTCGAACGGACAGCGGGCCACAATGGCGGCTACCTCTTCCAGCTCCTGTCGGCCGGTCGTAATGACGTGCAGCGCAAGGGTTCTCCGGGACATACGGGATCGGACCTTCCTTTTCTCCATTGAAATGTAGTTTCATCATAACGCTTTCGCTTCCGCGGCGTCAAAGCGTTTGTCCCACTTGTCATAAAATGATCACGAACCGGAGGATGCGGACCTGCCGGGCTTCTTGACGGTCGGGAAGGAGAAGACTAAACTTATGGAAGGTATAGCGATTCGGGAGGCAGGTGCAGCATGACGATATTCAAAGCATTGACCATCGCAGGTTCGGACAGCGGAGGCGGAGCAGGGATTCAGGCGGATTTGAAAACGTTCCAAATGCTCGACGTGTACGGGATGTCCGCGATTACGGCGATCACCGCTCAGAACACGCTGGGCGTTCACGGCATTTACGATATCCCGCTGGAAGGGATCGAGAAGCAAATAGACGCCGTGCTGTCAGATCTCGGAGCGGACGCGGCCAAAACCGGCATGCTGTCGCAGCCGGAAATTATCGAGCTGGTCGCGGGATGCATCCGCAAGCACGGGCTGAAGCAGCTTGTCGTCGACCCGGTGATGGTCGCCAAGGGCGGAGCCAGCCTGCTCGCCGGTAATGCGCAGAACGCGCTGCGAGAGAAGCTGCTGCCGCTGGCCGCGCTGGTGACGCCCAATATCCCGGAGGCGGAGGTTATTACAGGCCTCTCGATCACTACGATAGAGGATATGAAGGAGGCCGCGCAGCGCATCGTTAAGGAGTTCGGCGCGGGCGCTGCGATCGTCAAAGGCGGCCACCGCAGCGGCGAGCCGACAGACGTGCTGTACGACGGCGAGGCGTTCCACCTGTTTACGGGCGAGCGGTACGAAACGCGCCATACGCATGGGACAGGCTGCACCTTCTCCGCGGCTATCTGCGCGGAGCTTGCCAAAGGAAAGCCACTGCTGGAGGCCGCCCATACGGCCAAGCAATTTATTACGCTTGCCATCCGGCATACGCTTGGTATCGGCGCCGGTCACGGTCCGACAAACCATTGGGCGTACGTGCGCGAGCGCGCCACGGCCGAATAGCAGACGAAGGAGCATCCGATATCATGAGCTATGAATACTTGATGCAGGCGGTTTTGCTCATCGTCCTGCTCATCGCCTTTTTTCCCGCCATCGCGCTGTGGTCCAAGTGGAAAAAGAAGAAACGGAGATAAGCGATATGTACTATGTCAATCAGGAACAAATCGATGCCCGGCTGGCGTTCGTGCCGGATTTATTGAAAGCTTGCGCTGCCTTGGAGTCCGCTTGGGAAGCCCGGGGAAAGACCGGCGCAGAGGAATCGGATTCGGAGCTGCTGCTGCATCTGGCGCAGGAGCGGACGCTGCATCTGGCGATTGAGACGGTGACCGACGTCGGCAGCTTGCTGATCGACGCGTTCATGATGCGGGACGCCAGCAGCTATGAGGATATCGTCGAGATCCTCGCCGGCGAAGGCGTGTTCGGGGCCGACGTTGCGCTCGTTCTGACGGAGCTTGTGAAGCTTCGCCGTCCGCTGACGCAGGAGTACAACACGCTGCCGCGCAGCGGGCTGCATCCGATGATCGCGAAGCTGCCCGGGGCGCTGAGCGCTTTTGCCGAAGCCGTACCGGCATTTATCAGCAAAGAAATGCTGTAGCGCCGTTCTGCAGACCAGGGACCGTCCGGATCAGGACAGGTCCCTTTGTTCTACCGGGAAGCGCAGAATCGTTTTCCAGCCGGAAGGCGGGGTTTTTCGGGGATCGGTCAAATAGATTTCATGATGCAATCCGTTTTGAACCAGTCCGCGTGCTTCCATATAAGCGTGCATGCGCTCCACCGTTTCCGGCTCCGTCTCGTAAGGGCCGACGTGAAGCATCTGCACACACAGTCCTTCGGCCATCGTCTCGTACGCCACATGAGCGATGCGGTCGGCGCTTAACGGGTGATCCCTGACAACCTATTGTCAGCATAGCGGAGCAGCTTCGAATTTTTCTCCATTTTATTATCCGCCAGCCTTTTCCTCGGTTAGTATTTTACATACATAGTAGTATATTAATTTACTTATCGTCCCATTTCGTATACAATATTTTTATTCATACGGTACAGCATAGCTTCGCCAGAATAAAACAGGCGGCCTGCATACAAGAAGGACGGTGAGACCGGATGAACCAGGAAACGGACGTATCGACGCGGCGCGTCATCCTCACGATGCTCAAGACCAAAGGGGCGCTCAGCGTCGGGGACATGTCGAAGCAGCTAGGCATAACGGAAATGGCGGTGCGGCGGCACCTGAACACGCTGGAGCGGGATAATTTGATCGAATCGAAGCTGGTGCGGCAGGCGATGGGACGGCCTTCGCATCTGTATTCGCTGACATCGAATGCCGACGACTTATTTCCTAAAAAGTATCAGCATCTCGCGTTGGATCTGTTGGAAGAGTTGGAAGCTTCCTTGGGGGAAAGCAACGTGAACCTGCTGTTCGAGCGGCGCAAGGAGAGGCTGATCGGCCGCTATGGGGAGCGCATGAAAGACAAGCCGTTCGACGGACGCGTCCAAGAACTGGCTGAAATTCAGAATGCGAATGGCTACATGGTCGAATTGGAGCCGACGGAGGGCGGCGGGTATTTGCTGAAGGAGTACAATTGCCCGATCTCTCAGGTAGCCAATCAATATACCCATGCTTGCCAATGCGAGCTCGCGATGTTTCAGCGTTTGCTCGGCCCGGAAGCCGAAGTGGAACGGACGGAATGTCTTGCCAAAGGCGGCGGCAAATGTACGTATGCCATTCGGCCCAACCAATAAAAAAACCATCTCTTCTGCCGGATCTTCCGCAAGAGATGGTTTTTTGTCGTTTCAGGAAGGGGGAGCCGCGTCGTTTTCGGGCTTGGGCCGTTTGTTTTGGACCGTTCGCAGGTTCGTCGTATAAGTTATGCCGACAGACAGCAGCCCGAACAGGAAGAACGCGATAATCTTGTCCATAGCCGGGCTCCCGGATAGATCGAACAGTATCGTTTTGACGGCGAGGCAGATCAGCGTCAAGGAACCCAAGGCTTGAAGCGGCTTCCGCTTCCGGTAAGCGCCCCACAACAGCACCAATAGCGCGTACAAGCCCCAGACGGCCGACAAAGTAAGCTGCAGGTTAAGCCATGGGGCTAGCCCGTAATAGGCGAAGAAGCTGTGCGTTCCGCAGGCAAGTCCTCCGCCGACGGCCAGATGGCTGAGGAAGGCGAATCCATTGGAGAGCATCCGGTTGTCGTCTTCCCGCAATCGTTCGAAGCGGCCTTTGGCCGACAAATAAAACCCTACGGCGGCCAGCAGCGCCCAAGCCGGCATATTCCCGTGGGCGAACGGAGAGGGATTGCCGAACGGGTTCGCCTCAGCTTCATTCCAAGCGCCCAAAAGCCAATAGCCGAAGACACCCAGCCAGATGACGGCCGCTCCGGCTCGGAGCGCATCCCATCGTTTGACGGTGCCAAGTCCCAGCATGGCAATGGCGGCGGGAAGCCACAGAAATACATGGGTGACCGGTTCCAAGGTCCGTTCCTTGAGAAAGTGGAGCGATGCGAGGAGAATGAGCATCATCCCGCCGAACAGCTTTATCAGGACGATCGTAGATAATTCGGGTAGCCAGCGTCGGATCAGGCAGGCCAGGATGACGTATAGCATCCCCATGAACAGCATCGGGTAGGCGATCGGCACGACCCGTTCCCACAAGACGAATGCCCAGAAGCCGAACACGGCGGCATTCGCGATGCCCAGGAACAGGTCGGTGCCTTCGTCTATCCGTTTCTTCCATATCGAGACGGACAAGGCGCCAATGTAAAAAATATAAATCAGAAGCGCATAACGGTACGCAAGGCTCCAGCCTTCGGCGGCGTCCGGCTGGAGCTTCAAGTAGAATAGGAAATACAACAGCCATGTGCCTGCAAACGCGGTGAACTTTAGCTCGTTCCAATCGAGCCGGAGGCTGAGGGCAAAATAGACGATATTCAATGCCAATAAGCCGGCCCAGAGCATCCAGCCTTCATCCGGGCCCGGGCTTACAATCAGGAGCGCCGGCCATCCTCCGAGCAGCGATACGTTCAAGAGAAGTCTCGATCGCCATTTGAAGGCGATCCAGCCGGCTCCTGCCGCAGTGGCCAGCATACCTGCACCCGACGGAGGCCCTTGCTCTAGCGTAAGGCAGAGCCCGTATAGAAAGACTCCCAGAATCACCACGGCTCCGGGCCAAAATGACGGCAACCTGCGCAGCCGTTCTTTCATGCCTAGCGTTCCTCCCCCGATAACGTAATCCGTACTTAGTTACAATAATTGTAAGGGAACGGGGGAGGAGGGGATAAGTACTAAATTCATCTAGTACTGGAACGTATGTTCTGGTTCCGCAGGTTACTTGTTTAACGGAACATTTTCCGAACCGAACTGCTGAAGTGTTCAAAATAAAAAAACAACAGGTCTGCGGGACTGACCCCCGTTCGTAAGACAGGGATCAAAACACCTTGCAAGTTTAAGCGGCCAGTCGTCGGAAATTAATCGGCGACTGGTTATTTAGTTTCGTTTGAATGCGAATTGAGTTATAGTAGTTAATGTAATCTCGAACGGTTTGTTCAACGATTGCCGTCGTTGTACAGGTAAGCCTTTCGAGATAGAACGTTTCAGACTTTAGCGTGGAATGAAACGATTCGATGGGGGCATTATCAGCGGGCGTTCCCTTGCGGGACATGCTCATGGTAATGCCTTTTCCTTTTACAGCATCCTGGTAGGCCTGAGACGTATATACGCTACCCTGATCACTGTGTAGCATCATACCAGGTCGATCTGGGAGCTGGTGTAGCGTGTCCAGAACAAACGATGTATCTTGCTTATCACCTATACTGTAAGCCACAATCTCTCCATTAAACAAGTCTAATATGCTCGACAGATACAATGTTTTTCCGCCAAATGGCAAATAAGTAATATCTGTTACTAGTTTTTGCATCGGCTCATCGGCTTGAAATTGACGTTTCAGCAGATGTTCGGCGATATGAGCAGGTTGTCCAGTTGCTTTACGTTTCTTTACCTTGACGCGGCACTGTAGCCCTTCCATCTGCATAATCCGTTGTACACGTTTGTGATTAATTGTCTGTTCCATTCGGAGCAGCGCGGTAATCTTTCGGTACCCGTAGCGAAATTTATGCTGTGTACAGAGCTGCCGAATGTTCTCTACCACGGGGTTCGCACGCTTGACACCATAGGATGCCTTCCAACGATAATACGTTGAACGAGGAACCCCTAACCATGCACAAGCTTGAGACACACTCACTTCCCCTCGAATGGACTCCATCCATGGGATGACGATCTCTGGTGACACCTCCTTTCCAGTTCCTTGTACTTTTTTAGCACGTCCAGTTGTTGCTTCAGAAACCGAATCTCGGCTTTCAATTTTTCGAGTTCTGAGGCATACTCAGGGCCCTTCCCGTAGCTATATTATTTACCGACTGGCTGTTCAAGTCGGTGGAATGCTTCCGCTCGATACCACCTCATCCACGTCTCTATTTGGGTTTTATTTCGTATGTTGAGCTTCTCCATAACCACTTTCACGGGTACACCCGCTAACCTCATCTCAATTGCTTTCATTTTCATTTCCACAGGGTAGCTAACTCTTGTTGCCAACGTAAAAACACCTCCAAGGTTGTCTCCATATCTTACAACATGGTTACATTCTCTCGAAGGTGTTTTGATTTGTCTCACGTTACGGGGTCAGTCCCCTGCCGCGGTTAGCGGGACCTGCTGTTTTTGGTTATCGAGGTGGCTTCCTTTTCCTTGACCTTCACGGGAGCCGGATCGATTCCGAAGCGCTTGCTGTAGACACTGTAGGTCGAACCTGTTACGGTAGTCCCCGGGATTTCGGCCGGAAGGCCCCGCTGCGTCCGCAAAGAGGCGATCGCTGCGGTAAGCTCGTCTTCTTTTACAACAATGTAGGGGCTATCCCACCGTCCGTCCAGATGGATGAATTCGATATGGTCGGGCTTCAGCTTCTGGAAGGAAAGCAGAAACCGGCGAAGCTCATCGGCAGGGATATCCGTTTTTACGCTTTCTCCGGCAATTTTCAGCAATCCGCTCCATTGGGTAATCCCGCTGAACGACGTCATCTTTTGCAGCAGCTTATCGAGAACTTCCTGCTGGCGCTGGTTGCGGGCGAGGTCCGAGGACTCTTCGGTGCCCCGGTTGGATTTGCGGTAGCGCAAGAAATCAAGCGTTTGCTTGCCGTTTAACGTTTGAAACCCTTTTTTCAGATTGATATCCGTGCCGTCTTCTTCATCGACGTAACGCATATCCATATCGACATTCATTTCGATGCCGCCGAGCTCGTCGACGACATTGCGGAAGCCGTCGAAATCGATCGCCGCCATATAATCGATCGGCACGTTGAACATATCGCCGTATAGCTCTTTCGTTTTCTGAATCGCGGTTTCCTTGTCCTGTATGTAATAGTAGGCGTAATAGTAGTTCGCTTTTTGGCTGGAAAGGCCGAACTCCCTCGGTTTCATCTCCAGATCGCGGGGGATGGAAACGATTGTGGCGGAGCGGGTCTCCGGATTCAGCGAGACGAGCATGAGCACATCGGTGTTCAGCGTGCCGCCGCTGCCTTGACGGCTGTCGATGCCTGTCAGCAAGAAGGTCATCGGCTTAAAGTTCTCCGCAGGAGCAACCAGACCGTTCAATCCTTGCTGGGTCGTCTTTACCGGCGGGGCCACGGACATATTTTCGAGTGCCTTGTCGGCTTGATGCAGCAAATATCCGGCATAGGCAACGGCGCCTACGCCAAGCAGGGCAAGACCTATAATAACATTCCGCAAGGATTTGCGGGGTTTGATCGTTAGATTTTGTCGGGAAGGAACCATTATTCAACCTCCTGTCAATGCTCTTTCAAAACACTGTCTACCATAATAACGCAAAAGATGGAGCAAAAGGTTACAAAAATATTAAAAATTCGCCAATTCTTTTGTCATCGTTTTGTTACCTTCTCTTTTCGACAAACGATTACAATGGAGAGAGGTACTCTTTTTTACCCTAAAATGAACCGGATCACACGTATCCTGGCCCTGTCGATTGATTTTTGTAAGAGGAAAGGCTATCATGTGAAAAAAACGAAACCCGGACGTTCGGACCACCGCTTGGGGAGTGACATATGACGATGAAGAGAAAAGCGGCGGCGGCTTGGCTGGCGCTGGTTTTAGGCTGTACGGGCTGCGGCTTCATGGGACAGCCGGGGGCGTACATGCGGCTGCCCAAGCTCCCGGCCGAGCAGGAGGCGCTCAAGCTGACGATCGAACGGTCGCTGCCGGAAGGCGCGGCGTTGATCCGCCCCCGCAAGGCGGAGCAGAAGGGCGCGTTCTCGCTGATCGATTTGGACGGTGACGGCAGCGAGGAAGCGGTGTTCTTTTATAAGATCAAAAACAAGGAACAGCTGAATGGCGAAATCTGGAGAATGAAGGACGACTCGTGGCAGCGTCTTGACCGGTTCGAGGGCGCCGGCTTCGAGCTGGATTCGCTGACGTTTGACGATGTGGTGCAGAAGGGCCGGAAGGATGTGATCGCTGGCTATTCGACGGGAGCGGAAGCGGCCAAAGGCTTGGCGGTCTATTCCTTGGAGGCCGGACGGATGATGAAGAAACTGGAGCTGCCGTATACGGACTATGTCATTGACGATCTGAACGGAGACGGAAAGAAGGATGTAACGGTTATTGTCCACGACAGGGGAGTATCGTCCAACGCAACCCTCTATCAATATGAAAACGAGCTTCGCAAGCTGGGAAGCGTACGTTTGGATTCAACCGTGAACGATTATTATAACGTGCTCGGAGGGCGCGTGTCGGCGGACAAGCGGGGCGTTGTGCTCGATGCTTCGGTGGGCGCCCATTCCTCATATACCGAGCTGCTTGTGTACGAGGGAGGGAAGCTCAAACGGGCGCTTAATCCTCAAACGACCTACAAAGCTTACTCCGGCAAAAGCGAAGACGCCGACGGTGACGGCATCCTCGAAATATCCGGCATGTACGATCCGCCGGGCTACGAGAACGAGGCGATGGTCAACATCCCTTGGATCGAGACCTTTGCCAAATGGGACGGCGGACGCGGGCTTACGACGGTGCTGGAACGTTATTTTAACGGCGAATACGGGTATACCTTTGACATTCCGCCGGAGTGGAAAGGACGGTTTACGATGAAGAAATCGGAGGCTTCCGTCCGCTTCTTGAATACCGGGGACGGGAAGCTGCTGGCCGAGATCCGGGTATTTCCGCAGGCGGAATGGACGGATGACGATAAGTCATGGACCGTGCTGAGCCGGACGATGGATCAAGTGTATGCCATCGATGCGAACGGGGCGGCTTATCGAAGCTTTTTCCGCTTGCTATCGGAAGCAAGAGCCGAAGGGGGGAGCCAGACGCATGAGTAAAATACTGATTTTGGAAGACGAAGATTCGATCCGCAGCTTTGTCGTCGTCAATCTGAAGCGGCAGGGGTACGACATTACGGAGGCGGTTACCGGAGACGAGGCGCTGGCGCTGCTGAAGCAGGACGACAGCTTCGATATTGCGCTGCTCGACGTCATGGTGCCGGGGATGGACGGCTTCGAGGTGTGCCGGCGGGTGCGGGAATTTAACGAGCGGATCGGCATCATCTTCCTGACCGCCAAAGTGCAGGAGCAGGACAAAGTAATGGGTTTATCGCTCGGTGCGGACGATCATATCGGCAAGCCGTTCAGTCCGGGGGAGCTGATGGCGCGCATCGGGTCGCTGCTGCGCCGTGTCCGCAGGCAGCCGGCCAGCGGGGAGGACAGCGGCACGCTGCGTTCCGGTCCGTTCGAAATTCATCCGGAAAAAGTCGAGCTCCGCAAAAACGGAGAACGGATCGATCTGACCCCGACCGAGTTCGCTTTGATCCAGCGCCTGATCGAAAAAGAAGGCTCCCCGCTGAGCCGAAACGATCTGCTCGATGAGATCTGGGGCGTTCAATACATCGGAGATCCAAAAATTGTCGATGTCAACATCCGCAGGCTCCGTCAAAAAGTAGAGGAGGACCCGTCCGCTCCGAAATTTATCGAGACGGTCTGGGGCTTCGGCTACCGCTGGCAAGGGCGGGACGCCTCGACATGAGGCTGCGGAGAAGTTTGAAGCGGCAGGTCGTCATGCGCTTTTTGGGGATCGTTCTGCTGACGCTCATTCTGATGGAAGGCGTCTTCTTCTTTGCCGTCCGCCAGTTTTACTATAACGGCATCGCCAATGTGCTGACCAACCATGCCGTCGTCTCGGCGAACTTCTATGCCAATTTTGCGGGGGACTTGTTTTACAATAATTTGAGCCAGCATTTGAACCGGTTGGTGCAGTATTTCGCTTACGAAACGGCGGAGCTGGAAATAGTGGACCGTAACGGCACGGTGCTGGCGGCTTCCAGCGGCTTTGCCGTCCGGGAGCGCATTTGGACAAACGATGTGAAGGAGGCTTGGACGGGCCGGACGGGGGTGTGGACCGGGAATCAAGCGGTGACCAACGAGCGTGTGATGGCGGTCTCCAACCCGCTCGTCTATCAAGGGCAGACGCTGGCGGTGATCCGGTATGTCACTTCCTTGACGGAGGTAGACCGGGTGCTTCGCACGATCTATGCCGTATCCGCCGGCGTCGGCGGCGTCGTGCTGCTGCTGGTGCTGCTTGTCAGCCTTCCCTTCGCCAATTCGATCGTCCGGCCGATCAAACGGATGACGGCCGCATCGGCCGAGATGGCCAAAGGCCGGTTCGATGTGCGGGTCAACGAATCGTATGACAACGAGATCGGCGAGCTGGCGGGGACGCTGAATTATATGGCTCGCGAGATCGTGCGCAGCGAGTCGCTCAAGAACGATTTTATTTCTTCCATTTCTCACGAGATTCGGACGCCGCTGAGCAGCATTAAGGGCTGGAGCGAAACGATTCTGACAGGTGGCATGGAGGACAAGGAGGAGACGCGGCTCGGGCTCGGCATTATCGCGAAGGAAACCGACCGCTTGATCGGCCTTGTCGAGGAGCTGCTTGACTTTTCCAGGCTGCACCAGAAAAGCATTACCCTCGATCTCGCCCGGGTGCCGATGAACGAGCTGCTGGGGGAGGCGGTGCTGCAAATGCGTTCCAAAGCGGAGCAAAAGCGGATCGACCTTCGCTTGAGCGTACCTTCCGAACCCGTGACGGTCGTCGGGGATACGAATCGGCTGAAGCAGGTTTGTTTGAATTTGATCGATAACGCGATCAAATTTACCGGACCGGGCGGACGCATTGCTATTTCACTGGAGCGGGAGGACCGGGACGCCGTCGTGCGAATCTCGGATAACGGCATCGGGATATCGCGCGAGCATCTGGGAAACGTCCAAACGAAGTTTTATCAGGCGGACCCAAAAGCGGAAGGTACCGGCATCGGACTCGCCATTTGCCGGGAAATCGTCGACCTGCACCAAGGCTCGATTCGGCTCGATTCGGCAGATGGCGAGGGGACGACGGTAACGGTCCGGCTGCCGTTGGAAGAGGCTGAAGCTCAAGGCACGGAAGCCTCCGGCACGTTATTTGACAAGCCCGAAACGGATGGGCGATAATGGAAAAGATCGGGGCGAATCCGCATCCATTCGCACGTTCGACTTTTTCACTTTCTGGAAAGGGAGGATGAATGATGTCTTACGATGTAGCGATTATCGGAGCAGGACCTGCAGGAGCAAGCGCGGCCCTCTTCACGGCGAAGGCGGGCAAGAAAACGCTGGTGATTGACAGCGATCAGAGCATTACGAAACGCGCTTGGGTGGAGAACCACTACGGCGTAGCCGAGATTACCGGGCCGGACCTGGTGGAGATCGGGAAGAAGCAGGCGTCCAAGTTCGGAGCTGAGCTGGTGCAAGGCAAAGTCGTCGCCGTTGCGAAGGAAGGCGAAGGATTCCGCCTGGAGACGGAGAACGGAAGCTACGAAGCGAAGCATGTCGTGCTCGCCACGGGGCTGAACGCCGAGCTGGCGCAGCAGATTGGCGTGAATACGAAGCCTGGAACCGAGCCACGGATCAAGACGGTAGTCGATGCTACCCCGGAGGGCAGGACGAACGTGCCGGGCATTTGGGCGGCCGGGATGGCGGCGGGCGTGAGCGTGCATACGATCATTACCGCAGGCGATGGGGCCAAGGTTGCGATCAATTTGATCAGCGAGCTGAATGGCGAGCGTTATGTTGACCATGATGTGTTGAAAGCATAAATGATGTGCAAAAAGGCGGCCTCCAGCTGTGGAGGGCCGCCGTTTTTTTTGTATTGTAGCACATTTTCGGCTTTCCGCGGGCATCGGATTGATTTCCTTCTCGCGGCAGGCTACGTTTACCTGTCCAAATGCGAAATCTGAGAGGGGAGCAAGGGGGCTGTCGGTAGGCTGAAAAATAGAGGAACCAGGATGAGTTATTTGAATGCTACGGGCCGCTGATGAGTACATAGCGGAACTCAAAGTGCATTAACCTTGTCGAAAATTGTGCAAGCTGCCGAGAACAAAGGCATTAAGGCACTTCCAGTTCCGCTATTGAGGATTTGCCGGCGAAATCCAATCGAATAACGCACGGGCAGTTCCGCTATTTTATCTGGGGCCAAGTTACAAGCGCCTAAAAGTATGCGGTCGCGCTCGTCATCCCGTCTCTCCGCCGGTTCACCAACTCGTAAAGCCCGCTGCTTATAACTCAGCAACTTGTCACTTTCCACTCGTAAAGCTAGCTGGTTATAACCTAACTTTGGAACTCGCCACTCGTAACTCATCACTTGTAAAAAGCCTGCTGCCTGTAACTCCCCCCCCTGTAACTCGTCCTTGCAGCTCGGGCTTGTAATTTTCGCCTCTGGGACTCTTTGTCGCTTGCGCCCGAAGTGCCGGTGAGGCCGATTCAAGGGTTGCTTTAAGGCAACGGGCTCCTCCTCCGACGCGATTCAGCCTCTGGACCGCTCTACGAGCCGGGCCGCTTTATCCCGCACCCAACCAAAGTTGCCGGCAGCGATTTCCTTCAGGTTCACGAGCGAGCCGCCGATGCCGACCCCGTAGCAGCCAATCTTTATAAACTCGGCAATATTGTCCTCGTTCACGCCGCCGACCGCCATCATGGGGATGTGATTCAGCGGGCCCATCAATTCCTTGATGTAACCGATTCCGAGACTGGCGCCCGGAAATATTTTCACCGCCGTCGCTCCTGATTTCCATGCTTTTACAACTTCCGTCGGCGTCATCGCTCCCGGAAAAATCGGAGTACCGCGCTCCGCAGCGTAACGAATCACCTGCTCGTCCGTGTTCGGAGTAACCAAGTACGACGCCCCGGCATCCAGCGCTTTCCGTGCGTCGTCTACGTCCACGACGGTCCCTGCGCCGATGTACATCCGCTCCCCGAACCGGGCTTGAAGTCGTTCGATCATGCCAAGCGCTCCCGGCGTATTCAGCGTTACTTCCATGACCGGCACCCCGCCGCTGACCAGCGCATCCGCTAATCCCTCGATATGCCGTTCCTCCACGCCGCGCACAATGGCGACGATCTTTACTTTCTCGATCAACTGCAGTCCTTGTTCCCGATTCATCCGCTGTATCCTCCCCTTATGACCTGTTTTTATCCTGTTGTCGCAGAGATAAGCCGCCATTTCATTGACTTCATTATACCTTCTTTTTTTTAAATGCCAACTGTGCTAACCTTTATTTTATGGAAACTATGATTAGGAGCTGATCCGAAAGATGAGCGTTAACGAACCGGTCAAATTAACCTCTTACTCTACGAAAGGCGGGTGCGGCTGCAAAATCGGTCCCGCGGATTTGCAGCAGGTCATCCGGACCCTTCCGCCAGCGACGCCCGACCCGAATCTCCTCGTCGGTCTCGATACGAGCGACGACGCCGGAGTGTATAAGCTGACGGACGAGCTGGCGCTGGTCCAAACCGTCGACTTCTTTACGCCCATCGTCGACGATCCTTACGCTTTCGGTCAGGTTGCAGCGGCCAATGCGCTCAGCGACATTTATGCGATGGGCGGGAAGCCGCTAACGGTGCTGAACATCGTAGCCTTTCCGATCAAGAAGCTGGATAAGCAAGTGCTGGCTGACATCTTGCGCGGCGCGGGCGACAAGGTCAAAGAAGCGGGAGCGACGCTCGTAGGAGGTCACTCCATTGACGATAACGAGCCGAAGTTCGGTCTCGCCGTCACCGGATTGGTGCACCCGTCCAAAGCGAAGACGAATGCGGGGGCCCAGCCGGGAGACAAGCTGATCTTGACCAAGCCGATCGGCGTCGGCATCTTGACGACCTCGATTAAGAAAGACGCCTTAAGTCCGGAAGAAATCGAACGGGTTACCAAGGTAATGACTACGTTGAACAAAACGGCTGCGGAAACGATGGAGCCGTACGACGTGCACGGCTGTACCGACGTGACCGGCTTCGGACTTCTCGGCCACGCGGCCGAACTGGCCAAAGGCAGCGGCGTAGGCGTGCGCATCGGGAAGGCTCAGGTGCCGATGCTGCCGCGCGTCCGCGAGCTGGCTGAGGCAGGCTTTGTCCCGGGAGGCACCAAGAACAATTATGCGCACCTCGAAGGGACCGTCGCCTTCGCTGAATCCATCGATCAGCTCGATCAATGGATTCTCTGCGATGCGGTGACCTCCGGCGGGCTGCTGATCGCCGTCGCCGCGGACAAGGCCGACGCCCTGCTGGGCGACTTGTGCCGCGCAGGCGTCGAGGCTGCGATCATCGGCGAGACGACCGCCGACCATCCGGGCGAAATCCGCGTCCTGGAATCGCTGTAAAACAGAGCCCAGGACGTGCAGCTATGCCGCAGCACGCCCCATATGAAATAAAGGAGCGAGGACGCGTTGCAACAAGACATAACCGTGCAGGAGCTGCTGCGCCTGCATCAGGAACGGGAGCTGACGCTCGTCGACGTCCGTTCTCCCGGAGAGTTCAAAGAATTTACGATCCCCGGCAGCTTGAACATACCGCTTTTCGACGACCGGGAGCGGGCGGAGATCGGTACAACCTATAAGCAGGTCAGCATCGAAGCGGCCAAGCAGCGCGGGCTTGAGATCGTGTCTGCCAAGCTGCCGGCATTCATCCGGGAATTTCAGGCGCTTGGTCCGAACAAGGCCGTCTTCTGCTGGCGGGGCGGCATGCGAAGCCGGACGTCGGCTACGCTGCTGTCGCTTATGGGCATCCGCGCCTACCGGCTAACCGGAGGCATTCGGGCCTACCGGCAGTGGGTCTTACAGACGCTTGAGTCGTTCGAGCTCAAGCCCAAGGTCGTCGTCATCGCCGGCCATACCGGCACCGGCAAGTCGCTGATCCTCCGCAAGCTGGCCGAGCGGGGCTACCCCGTGCTCGATCTTGAGCGGATGGCCGGACACCGCGGTTCCATATTCGGGCAAATCGGACTTGCGCCGAATAACCAAAAGATGTTCGAATCGCTGCTTGTCCACGAGCTGCTGCGCTATCAAGACCGGCCTTTCGTGCTGATGGAGGCGGAAAGCCGCAGAATCGGCCGGGCGGTGATGCCCAACTTTCTGGCGGAAGCCAAAACAAGCGGCATCCCGATCCGGATCGAGGCACCGTTGGAAGAACGGATACGGCACATCGTGCAGGAGTATCGGCCGCAGGAGCACGCGGACGCTTGCCTTGCCGCTTTTCGGCAAATCCGCCGCCGGCTTCATACGCCGGTTGCAGCGCAAATCGAACGGCATCTGCTGGACCATGAATTCGAGGAGGCCGCAAGGCTGTTGCTTGAATATTACTACGATCCGCGCTACGAGCATGCGGAAGAACGTTATACCACGGAGCCGATCCGTCTCCGCGTCCGTCATACGGATGAAGCCGTGCAGCGAATCGAGCAAGAGCTGAAGCGGCTGTTCTAAGCCGAACTTTAAAGCCTGGGCAACCGGGCTTTTTTTGCTGTCTTTTTTGACAAGCGCCGTGTCCTTTTTTTCGGAAGTTGTGTCAAAATGGGCGCCTCCGTCTTATACTGTACTATCTCATAGGCATTCGTCTAGGAGCGGCTGGGATGACGGAGGTGAGGGCCATGTGGTGGCAATGGGGAGCGGCGGTCTGCATTTTTGCTTTTCTGGTGCTCATCGGGTTGGCTATACGCTTTGCGTATTTGGCGATTCGTGCCCTGAGGCATGCCGAGACTGCGCTTGACACGATGCAGCAGCAAGTTCGGCAAACCACGGAGAGCACCGAAAGCTTGCTTCGGGTGTCGACCGAGGTCATGCGGGACCTGCAAGGCAAAATGCAAGCGGTCGATGCTTGGTTTGCGGCGGCGGAGGAGACGGGAGAAGCGGTACAGCGGGTATCCCGAATCGTGAAGTCCGTGTCGCTCTCCATTGAGAGCACGGCACTTGAGGCGCGCAAAGCGTTACATAGCCATCGGGATACCGCGAACGACCTGATGGAGCTGACAGCCGCCGGCCTGCAGCTCTGGCATCGCCTACAAGCTTCCAGACCCATGAAATCAAAGGAGTGAAGAACGATGGCAGCGGAAAAAAGAAATAAGGATTTGCTCGTCGGAGCCGTAATCGGCGGTGTGCTCGGCGCGGTGACGGCACTGCTGTTTGCGCCTAAATCCGGACGCGAGCTGCG
>NZ_JTHN01000026.1 GCF_001399685.1 Paenibacillus sp. A3 | reverse complement strand
CGGCCGCGGCCGCGGGCACGTATCCCGGGTCCGCTTTTTGAAGGAGCCGCAGGAGCTGCTGCTGGAGCTGTCGAAGCAGGCGATGCAGGGCGGCCGTCTGAACGACGCGCTTCAGTGGTTGGAGCGGTTCGGCCAGGGAACGGATACGAAGGAACGGTTCATGGCATGGCTATCCGATTATTTCGGCTATAAGAAGGAAACGGCCGACAGCCAGCCGGTCGATACGCTGCGTTTTCCGGTGTTCCGGTCCATTCTGACTCTTGATCCCGGGCGGATGGTTTATGCGTTCGAGGCGCATTTGATGAAGCAGCTGTATAACACGCTGGTCACCTTTAACGAGCAGCGGCAGACGGTAGAGCCGCAGGTCGCCCACTATTGGGAATGCAGTCCGGATCACCTCGCATGGAAATTTTATTTGCGGAGAGGCGTAATGTTCCACCATGGCCGCGAATTGACGGCTCACGACGTCGCCTTTTCGCTGCGGAGGCTCATGCGCGAGACGGACCCCTTGACGCAGCGCTGGCTGGTTCAAGGCTTCGAGGAAGTGCGTGTGCTGGACGAGCGGGTCGTCGAAATCCGGCTGCGTTCGCCGAATCATTTGCTGCTGCGCTATTTATGCTTCCCCGCCACCAGCATTTTGCCCGAAGAGCTGGTCGACGGCAGGGAGGAGGCGTTCGCGCTCGCGCCGGTCGGCAGCGGTCCGTTCCGCTTGGAGCTGTGGAACGAGAGCCGGTGCGTACTGACGGCGAACCCCTATTATTTCGAGGGCCGGGCGCATTTGGACCGGGTCGAGGTGGTGTTCCTGCCTCCGGAAGAATTGCACAGCTTTCAAGCCGGCGATTCCGAAAAGATGCTGTGCAATCACGACGGCGCAACCTATCCGGTGCGGCATCATTGGGAGCGCATCGAGCTGTTGAACAACGGCTGTACGCTGTTGTCCTACAATATGAAGCAGGGCGGACCGCAGCAGGACGTGCGGTTTCGCAAAGCGCTTCATCATCTGGCCGACCGGAAGAGCATGGTGGAGCAGCTGGGCGAAAACCGCCGCTTTCCCGCAACGGGAATGCAGCCTCACGATTATTTGGGGCAGGAGGATCATGCGTTCGATCCGGCCGTCGCCCGGAAGCTTCTGAACGAGATGGGCTACGCAGGGGAGCCGTTCCGGATCGCCGCCATCTGGAAGCATCTGGCGGATGCGCACTGGCTCCGGGACCGCTGCCGGGAGTTCGGGATCGAAGCGGAGGTCGTCTGCTATGAGATCGATGAGCTGGCCCGGCGGTTCCGGGACCGTAATTTGAACGCGGAGGCGCTGCTGCATCAATTCGTGATCGACGAAGGGGAAGTGTCGCTGCTGGAGCTGTATTTGCGCGAAGGCAGCTACATCCGCCTCGTCATGGACGAAGAATTGAGCGCGCGCGTAGACAAAATTGCGTCCGACCTGCTGGCCTCTCCTTCGCCCGAATACCGCAAGCACCGGATGCAGGAGCTGGAGGCGCTTCTGAACCACGAGCACGTTGCGCTGTTTCTTTTGTTCAAAGGGCTGCAGACGGTGCACGACCCGTCCTTGCGCGGGGTAACGATTAATTCGCTCGGCTGGATCGATTTCAAAAATGTTTGGCTGCAGTCCGTGTAAGACTTACGCGGCCTAAGCCTGAGGAGGATTCTAGTGATACGACAAGCGCAACCGGGAGACGCAGCTAGCGTCATACCGCTCATTTATTCCGCCATCGGCGATATTGCGTTTACTTTGACGGGCACCACCGACCCGGAGCAAGCGCAGCATATTTTGCGCGAATTTTACGAGCGCAAGGGCAACCGGCTCAGCTACGAGAATACGCTCGTCGCGGAGCGTGACGGACTGCCGGTCGGCTTTATTTTGTTTTACCACGGCAGCCGTACGGCCGAATTGGACCGGCCGCTCGCCGAGCGGCTTGCCGGGATCGGTCAACCCGACGTCAAAATTACGAAGGAAGCGCGGGACGACGAATTTTATCTGGATTCGCTTGCCGTCGATCCGGCCTATCAAGGACAGGGCATTGCCAAGGCTTTGATGGAGGCGTTCGAAGCGGAAGCCGCAAGGCGAGGATACGACAAAGTATCGCTGATCGTCGAGGAAAGCAACGGCAAGGCGAGACGATTGTACGAGGCCAAGGGCTACGAAGCGGACGGCCGGCTGGAGGTCAGCGGGCATTTATACGATCATATGGTGAAGCGGGTCGTTCCCGCGGAATAAAAAAGCGAACCTCAAGTCCGGCGTAGGGGCTTGAGGTTCGTCGCTTTTAAAAGCGTGTTTGGTTGTTATTCAGGCTTAGGCTTGCCAAGCGGAACTTTCCAATCGATAGCCGCTTTTTTGTTTAAAGCCACGCTTTCAAGCGTAATGTTCTTCGGCATTTTCTCAACATCCCGGATGATGATGACTTTGCGGAACTTGTAATTTCCGTTCTCATCTTGTTTCAGCCTTGTCGGGTCCCAGACGACCCATTCCTTTTCTTGATTGTCCACTTTGACCTTCCAATTTGTCAGATTGACCGTCTCTTTGTCGAGACGTCCTTCTACTTCGATAAAGATACCTTTATCGCCAACAGGAGCAATTTCCTGGTCAACTGGCAAGCCATTGACTTGACGTACGGGGACTTCCTTCAGGCCGTCATCTGTCTTTAACTCGACTTTGGTGATTTTTAATGTTTTTCCTCCGCCCAAATCTTTTACCAGCGGCTTCTTGGCTATCGCCTGCGGATCCAGGTTTAAGTCCAATCCGAGCTTATCGTACGAATGGAACGACGTTAATTCAAAGGTATAATCATCGTCCTCTTTGAATCGCTTGAATTGGTACCCAAGACCTGCCATTGAATCCGATCCTGCTACGTTTCCAACATAGTTCACATCTTGAAGGCCGGCAGGATCATAAACGGCGACGGCCTCGCCTTGCTTGTTTGTCACTTGGAATCCAAACTGGGTCGGCCCATACTCGTTCGCCCATCCATGTTTTGAATCGACAAAGACCGCAGCAATACTCGATACGGAATTGATGGATTGCCAGCCTTTCAGATTAAGAATAGTTCCGTTCGGAAAAGTGAAATTCTTATCGGTTATGACGAACCCTGACTTCTCTTTCAATTCCTTGACATTGATCGGGGCGGTCAGGTGCCATTTTCCTTCCTTGCCTGCTACTTTGTTGACTTCGACATGAAGCACAATTTTCTCCGGCAGCTTCTCGAACATCTCGGGAATCAGGTGGATACTTATCAGGGATGAATCATTTTTATACCCGGTCGCATGAATTAGAGAGCGGTCAATAAGCTTGTTACCTTGTTCATCCGTGACATATACGTCGTTTTTTCTTGACTCATCCTCTTCATTCCCATACCCGTAAAAATCCAGTTGCTTCTCATCCATGTTAAACCTGAACGGTTTGGCCGTATCTTCGTACGAAAGCCGGACTCCATTTTTCAAAAATTCGTACTGCACCGAGATCTGGTCCGGGGTGATCGCAGCATTTGTTACTTTGAACACGATGTCCTGATCCTTCGTCTCGGCTTGAAGATTCAACAGCGATTGCACGTACGATGCGAACGTCGGCGATGTGTAGGCGCCGATGGATATCGCGATGGCCAAGCCGGCGGCGGTGACAACCATTTTTTTCTTCATACTGCCCCTCCAACATGTATTTAAGATGAGATCGATCGTTTTCAATTTCGGTTCGGTCTTATTCTCCGCAGCTTTACTGGAGATTGCTGCCATGATTTCGTTCGTGAACGAGTCTGGCAAAGGAAGAGCGTCGCTTAAGGCGTCGAAGGCGGCAAAATCACTCATGCAGCTTTCAAGCGCCGTTCGGCAAGCGGAACACGCTGCGAGGTGACTGTCCATCTGCTGCCGCTCCTGCAGGGGGACTTCCCCGTCCAGGTATGCCATCATTTGTTCAAATATCAAGCATTTCATGCAGACCGCCTCCTTGTTCGCTTGCCGTAAGGACTTCGCGCAGTTTTTTTCGGGCCCGGTACAGGCGTACTTGCACTGTATCGGGAGGAAGATCCAGCACCTCGCCAATTTCCTTATAGCTCAGCTCCTGAGTATGGCGAAGCAGCAGCACGGTACGGTAGCTCTCCGGCAAGGCCATGACCTGCTCCCGCAGGGAAGCCGCCCGCTCCTTGGCCAGACATATGCTTTCGGGCGTCAGGGTGTCCGCGAACTCCAGATCGTGGATCGGGACGCTCTTGACCGGTTTCCGGCGCCGCAGCTCGTCGATGGCACGGCAGTAGGCAATGCGATAGAGCCAGGTAAAAAATTGACTGGACCCTGTGAACGTGTCCAATTGGAAGTATGCCTTGATAAACACTTCCTGGGCTAAATCCTGAGCGTCTTGCGCTTCACCGAGCATCCGAAACAAAAAGACATAAATCCGGTGCTTGTATTTGTTGACGAGCCCGGCATAGGCTTCCTGCTCGCCCTGCCGCACGCGCTCGATAAGTGCCAGATCATCCTGCATGCAACATCCTCCAATAACCAAAGCTTCGGTATGAGGCCTCATCCGATTTTGCTCGTTCAATAGATTTAGACGGAAATTTTGCAATAATCTTACACTGCCGTTGAAAAGAAATGTTGTTTTTATGATGTGTAAACCGAAGCGCTATGTCAATTTATATTTCGATGTTAAAAAACATCACATAGCATCTTGTTTTTTTAGAAAGATGTTGCTACAATCAAACTATTAAAAAACGGAACTCAAATTCCGAAATTCGGTACAACAAGATGTTGACTCATCATTTCGACGAATTCCTTTCAAGGAGGCGGCAACGTGTTTACGAAGCAAGAGCTGCAAGACATCATCGAACTGATCGGCCGGTCACCCGTTCAGAAGTTTAAATACTCGGATGGGACGGCAAAACTATTGATAGTGAAAGACAACGCTGCCTTATCGCCAAAAGCGGACAAACGCAGCTCGAAACCGGCGGTGGAGCCCATGGCGGATCATGCGGAAGCAGGCGCTGCGGGCGCGAAGCCTTCGGAACCCGACGGCGAGCATCCGGCAATAGCCGAAAAGAACACAGAGGCGGATGCCCCCAAGCTCATCGAGATCGTCGCGCCAACGATCGGCACATTCTACGCGTCCGCCGAGCAGGGAGCGGCGCCTTATGTGCAGGTCGGAGACAGGGTGACTCCGGAGAAGGTGGTTTGCGTGTTGGAGGCCATGAAGCTGTTTACGGAAGTATCGGCCAAGGTGTCGGGAGAAATCGTGGAGATTGCCGTCGAGAACGGGCAATTCGTGGAATACGGGCAGCCGCTCTTTATCGTAAAACCCGAGTAATCGCGTGAACTAAACGGATGGAAGGGAGCATCTCATGTTTAAGAAAGTATTGATTGCCAATCGGGGAGAAATCGCCGTTCGCATTATTAGGGCATGTAAAGCACTGGATATGAAAACGGTTGCGGTATACTCCCAAGCGGACAAATCATCCTTGCATGTGAGCATGGCGGACGAAGCCTACTGTATTGGACCGACAGCGGCCAAGGACAGCTATCTGAATGCGGCCCGTCTGATCGCGGTTGCTTTGCATGCGGGGGCCGACGCCATTCATCCCGGCTACGGATTTCTGTCCGAAAATGCCGATTTTGCGGAAACGTGTGAAGAATACGGCATCGCGTTTATCGGACCGGACGCGGAAGCGATCCGCAAGATGGGCGACAAGGCCGTGGCCAAAGAAACGATGCGGCAGGCAGGCGTTCCGGTCGTTCCGGGTACGGACGGCATCATCGACCGGGTGGAAGACGCTCTTCGGATGGCGGCGGAAATCGGCTATCCGGTCATCGTGAAAGCAACCGCTGGCGGCGGAGGGAAAGGGATGAGGGTCGCCCAGGACGAAAAGCAGCTGGCCGACGTCATCCAGCAAGCGCGGAAAGAAGCGGATGCGGCTTTCGGCAATTCCGGCGTCTATCTGGAAAAATATTTGGAAGGTCCGAGGCACGTCGAAGTGCAAATTATGGCCGACCAAGAGGGCCAAGTCGTCTATCTTGGCGAGAGGGACTGTTCGATTCAACGACGCCACCAGAAGCTGGTGGAAGAGGCGCCGTCCCCTGCGATCGATAGCGAATTGCGGGAACGAATGGGCGCTGCGGCCGTCGCCGCCGCCAAAGCGGTCCATTATCGCGGCGCAGGCACCGTGGAATTTCTGCTGGACCGGCATGGACGGTTTTATTTTATGGAAATGAACACCCGCATTCAGGTCGAACATCCGGTCACGGAAATGGTCACCGGGATCGACCTCATCAAAGAACAGTTGACCGTGGCGGCAGGCAGCCCGCTTTCGTTCCGGCAAGAGGACATCCGCATCAACGGATGGGCGATGGAGTGCCGAATCAATGCCGAGAACCCGGCTCAAGATTTTATGCCCTCGCCGGGCAAAGTTACGGCGTACACGCCTCCCGGGGGCTTCGGTGTCCGGGTCGACAGCTCGGTGTATGCCGGCTATCAGATTACGCCGTTCTACGATTCCATGGTCGCGAAGCTCATTGTGTGGGGCAAAGACCGGCAGGATGCCATCCTCCGAATGAGAAGGGCTCTGGACGAGTTTGTGATCGACGGGATCAAGACGACGATTCCGTTCCATCGGCAATTGATGGAGCACGGGACGTTCGTATCGGGCGATTTTGACACCAAGTTCCTGGAAACGCATGAAATCCTTCCGGAACGTTCGGCGAACGAACATCGATGAAAAGAGGTGACAGCATGCCTGACAACCAGCGCGAAGAGCGGATGGAGCCGGAAATATACCCGTTGGGCGATGCTGCGGTTTCCGTCCAATTGGGCAGCGGCATCGATCCGAAGACGCACCGCCAAGTTCAAGCTCTGACCGCCTATCTTGAGCGGCATCCGTTTCCAGGGCTGATCGAAATCGTTCCGGCCTTTGTGACGGTTACCGTTTTTTACGATCCCATGATGCTGCGCGACCCGGTGACGGGGGAAAGCTGCAGAGCGCGAGACGGCCGCGGGTTCCGCTCCCCATATGAGATGATCCAAGGCATCATCAAGCGGGCGGTCGCTAATTTGGATAACACCTTTGAAAGCGCTTCGAATATTGTTCGCATTCCTGTATGCTACGGAGGCGAACTGGGGCCGGATTTGAACAGCGTAGCCGAATATCACGGATTGACTCCCGAGGAAGTCATCGAAATCCATTCGTCTCAAGATTATTTGGTCTATATGATCGGGTTCGCTCCGGGCTTCCCTTACTTGGGCGGGTTGTCCGAACGCATCGCAACCCCGCGGCGAAGCACGCCGCGGCTGCAGATTGAGGCGGGAACGGTAGGCATCGGAGGAAACCAGACCGGGATTTATCCGATCTCCACGCCGGGAGGATGGCAGCTTATCGGAAGGACGCCGCTGCCGTTATTTCGCCCCGACGATTCTTCGCCCAGTTTGTTGAAGGCGGGAGATATCGTGCGATTCCAGCCGATCGGGCTTAAACAATTCGAAGAGTGGAAAGAGGACAGCACATGAGCATGCAGATCGTCAATCCGGGACTCTTGACCACGATACAGGATAAAGGGAGGTTCGGATTTCAACAGCAGGGGGTTATCGTCAGCGGGGCTATGGACACGTTCGCGCTTCGTGCGGCGAATGTCTTGGTCGGCAACGAAGAGAATGCAGCCGCCTTGGAAGTCACGTTAATGGGAACGGTCATCCGTTTTGAAGCCGATTCGCTCATTTCCATCTGCGGCGGAAATTTGTCGCCCACAATTGAAGGAGAGCCGGTTCCTTTATGGAGGCCCCTCTTGATCAAAGAAGGCTCGACGCTCGAATTTGGGCCGTGCCGGTCGGGCGCCCGCGCTTATTTGGCGGTAGCGGGCGGAATCGATGTTCCGCCGGTGATGCACAGCCGCAGCACCTATCTTCGGGCGGAAATTGGAGGGCATGAAGGGAGAGCCTTGAAGGCCGGCGACCAGCTTGGCTTCGGTCTTCCTTCCGACACAGCGGACGGTTACATGAAAACCCGGCAGGCTGCTCTTCGTGCGAAGAGGTGGCTGGCAGCGGAATGGTTCATGGGAAACGAGGCGCTGCCCGCCTATGCCAAAGATCCCGTGATCCGGGTGATCCGGGGCCGGGAATACGATGCTTTTACGGAAGAAAGCCAAACTGCGTTTGTCACCCGGACCTTCCGGATTACGCCGCAGTCGGACCGGATGGGTTACCGATTGCAGGGGGAGAAGCTGGCTTTTAAGGAATCGCTGGAGACACTATCTGAAGCGGTTTCATTCGGTACCGTGCAGGTGCCGCCTGAAGGGAATCCGATTGTGCTGATGGCAGACCGGCAAACGATCGGAGGCTATCCAAGAATCGCGCAGGTCATCACGGCGGATCTTCCCGTTTTGGCTCAAGCCAAGCCCGGAGACGGCATCCGTTTCGCCGAAGTTTCTTTGCAGGAGGCCGAGGAGCTTTATATCCGGAAAGAACTGGAATTCGAACAATTGACCAGGGCGATTAAGCTTTATTTGAAGGCCCGGTGAATGACGCCCGGCGGTGCGTTATCCGCTGAAATTTGAAAGGAGGCGGCAGCTTATGTATGTGGTGGATTTAAATTGCGATCTCGGGGAAAGCTTCGGGGCCTATAAGCAGGGGAACGACGAGGAAATGCTGCGGCTTGTCACTTCGGTGAACATCGCTTGCGGCTTCCACGCCGGAGATCCCGGTACGATGCGTCAAACCGTTAAGTCCGCGCTGGATAACAAGGTGGCCATCGGCGCCCATCCGGGGCTTCCGGACTTAATCGGTTTCGGCCGGCGGAATATGGATATTTCGCCGCAGGAAGCGTTCGATATGGTCGTCTACCAAATCGGGGCGCTGTACGGCTTCGTCCAAGCAGAGGGCGGCGTGATGCGTCACGTCAAGCCGCACGGGGCATTATACAATATGGCGGCCCGCAGCGCCAAGCTGGCCGAGGCGATTGCGGAGGCCGTATACAAGGTCAATCCGCAGCTGATCTTGTACGGCCTGTCCGGAAGCGAGCTGATTCGCGCGGGGGCCAAACTCGGCTTGCTGACGGCAAGCGAGGTGTTTGCCGACCGTACCTATCAAGCGGACGGAAGCCTGACTCCGCGCAGCCAACCGGATGCTTTGATCAACGATCCGTCGGCCGCCGTCAAGCAAATTATGAACATGGTGAAGGAAGGAACGGTCAGATCGCAGCAGGGGACGGATGTTCCCATCCTGGCCGAGACGATCTGTATCCATGGCGACGGGAAGCATGCCGTGGAGTTCGCCCGCGGGATCCGGGACATGCTCCAAGCCGAAGGAATTACGCTAGTGCCAGCTCACGTTAATCGCAACATCTAAAGGGAGGAATACATTTATGTTGACGCTGCTTGGAGTCCTGATTGTCATCGTCGGCTTCGCCCTGCGCTTTAATCCGCTGCTTGTCGTTTGCGCCGCCGGGATTGTAACCGGAATTGCCGGCCATCTGTCATTCGGCGAAATTTTGACGACCTTCGGTAATGCTTTCGTTTCCAACCGCTACTTGTCTTTGTTTATTCTCACGCTGCCGGTCGTCGGCCTGTTGGAACGCTACGGTCTGAAGGAGCAGTCGCAGCAGCTGATCGGCAAAATTAAAGCGGCCACGACAGGCCGGCTGCTGCTGGTTTACTTGTTCGTCCGTCAAGCGACCGCGGCCATAGGGCTGACAAGCCTCGGCGGGCACGCCCAGATGGTTCGTCCACTTATTTCTCCGATGGCCGAAGGCGCGGCCGCGCATAAACACGGACCGTTGCCCAAAAACGTTTCCGACCGGATCAAAGCGTATTCCGCATCGACGGACAATGTAGGACTGTTTTTTGGAGAGGACGTATTTATCGCTTTTGGCGCCGTATTGCTGATCCAAGGTTTCTTGGCGCAGAATGGCGTTCAAGTGGAGCCTCTGCACGTTTCCTTATGGGGGATTCCGACGGCCATTGCTGCTTTTGTGATTCATGGTATAAGGCTGTATCTGTTCGACCGCAAAATCAAGCAGCTTATCGATTCGGAACCGTCCGGCTCGTCGGAAGCAACCATGGAAGAGGTGCAAAGCCATGCTCGTTAATCTCGAATATATTTATTATGTTGCGGCGGTCTTCTTGATCATTATCGCAGGTCTCAGCCTGAAGGATACAAGCAATCCGAAACGGCTGCTGACGGCGGCGTTTTGGGCGCTTTTCGCCGTATCGTTTGCTTTCGGCAAGCTTATTCCTCCGATGTACATGGGGATCATCGTCATTGTTATGGCGGTCATTGCCGGCTTCGGCGGCGTGCGGCCGGGCAGGCATAAGCAAGCCTCGGATGAAGAGCGGGCGGCTTCGGCAGCGAAATACAAAAACAAGCTGTTTCTGCCGATTCTGATGATTCCCCTTCTGACGCTGATCGGAGCTACCTTGCTCAAGGATGTGACCATCGGCGGCTTGCGACTGCTGGACAAGTCCAACGTCACGCTGGCCAGCCTTGGCGTAGCGTGTGTGCTGGCATACCTCGTGGCCATAGCGCTGACCAAACAAAAAAGCATCGTCCCGGTGAAGGAATCGCGGCGCTTGCTCGATTCCATCGGATGGGCTGCCGTGCTTCCGCAAACGCTCGCCAGCTTGGGAGCCCTGTTCTCCGCCGCGGGGGTCGGCAAAGTGATCGCGGAGCTGGTCGGTTCTTCCATTCCGGTGGACAACCGTCTGCTCGTCGTAGCCGCCTATTCCATCGGGATGGCTGTATTCACGATGATCATGGGCAACGCTTTCGCTGCGTTCCCGGTTATGACAGCCGGCATCGGCCTTCCGCTGCTCGTAGGCATGCATGGGGCCAATCCGGCGATCATGTCCGCCATCGGCATGCTGTCCGGCTACTGCGGAACCCTGATGACGCCGATGGGCGCCAACTTTAACATCGTGCCGGCTGCGTTGCTCGACTTGCCCAAGTATAGCGTCATCAAGGCCCAAGTGCCGACAGCGTTGATCTTGTTGGCGGCCAATATCGTACTGATGTATGTTCTTGCTTTTTAGCGGCTGCCCGCCGCACCTCGTGTCAATGCTCTAAATATCCCATATTTTTGGAAATCGCTTTACCCGCGGCGACGGTCTTCTCGATTAATTCCGGCAGCCGCTGTTCGGTAAAGCGGTTTTCCAATCCGGAGATGCTTAGACCCGCAATGACTTGCCCGCTATAATTATAAATAGGAACGGCTACGGCCGAAGTAAAATTGCGCAGCTCCGAATGACTGATCGTGTAGCCGCGCGTTTTGGCTTCTTGAATCGATTCGAGAAGCTTCCGCTTATCGGTGATTGTGCCGTCCGCGTAGGCGACGAGCGGTGTTTCTTCAATATACTTTTGCAGCTCCTGCGACGACATGAACGAGAGCAAAATCCGCGGACAGGCTCCGGCGTAAAGAGCGGCTCTACGGCCGATTTGGGTGAACACCCTTACCGGCTGAGTCGTATCCACCTTCTCGATGTAGATCGCTTCGTTCCCTTCCCGGATGACCAGATTGGCGGCCTCTTCCACATCGTCCCGCAGCTGCTTCATGACCGGCAGGGCGATTTTGCGGATATCGAGGCGCTCCTTGACCAGCTGCCCGAATTGCAGGAACATGAAGCCGAGCTCGTATTTTCCTTCCGGGGTTTTGGCAAGCAAGCCCATTTCCTCAAGCGAGCCGATCATGCGGTGCACGGTTGTTTTCGCTTGTCCCGACAACGTCGACATTTCTTGCAGGGATAGCTGTTCATAGGTTAGAAAAAGATCCAGAATCTCTTTGGCTTTGACGACGGTTTTGTTCTTATTCTGCATGACAACCTCCAACTCATTCCGTATATCGGAACGCTGCTTCAATTATATTAAAATATGAAAATACATTCCAGCTTTGAAACCAGCTTTTATATAGCGAGGGGGATACGATAGTGGAAAACATTCTTGTTACCGGGTTTGATCCTTTCGGAGGGCAGACGCTGAATCCCGCTTTGGAAGCCGTCCGGAGGCTGCAGGGAATAACGGTGGACGGCCATAGAGTGGAGACCCGCGAGATCCCGACGGTGTTCGATAAATCGATTGAGCGGCTGCTTGCGGCTGTGTCGGAAATCAAGCCGAAGCTCGTCATTTGTGTCGGTCAAGCCGGCGGTCGGCCGGATATTACGGTCGAAAGGATCGCCATTAATATCAATGACGCCCGGATTGCCGACAATGACGGGCAGCAGCCGATCGATACGCCGGTCATCCCCGGGGGCCCCGCCGCCTACTGGTCCACGCTTCCGATTAAAGCCATGGTGAAGGAGATGAACGATCGCGGCATTCCGGCTTCCGTATCGCATACGGCTGGCACGTTCGTTTGCAATCATCTGTTCTACGGTTTGATGCATCATCTGGTAACGACGGGCAGCACGGCGGTTCGCGGAGGATTTATTCATATTCCGTTTTTGCCGGAACAAGCCGTCCAGCATAAAGGACAGCCGAGCATGAGTCTGGAGGCTGTCGTCAAAGGGCTGGAAGCAGGAATCGGGGCGGCAATCCGCTATCAAGAGGATATCGTCGTTTCAACAGGGCAGATCTGCTAACTGTCTTTAAGTCGTAGCTTTACCGAGACCAAAGGCCAGTTCCAAAACTAACCCTAAGGCCGTTATTGACGGTCCGTCATCCAGCTATACTTGGAATAGCTGATAGACAGACGGAATTTTGTCGATAAGGAGCCTGATCATGGAATGGATTAGTCAAATGTTTGGACAGTACGGTTACTTCGTCTTATTCTTCGGGTTGTTCGCCGAATCGCTGGCGCTGCCGTTTCCAGGGGAACTGGCTATGGCCATAGCGGGGCATATGGCTACCTTGGGCACGTTTCAACTGAGCTCTATTATCCTGGTGTCCTATCTCGGGGCAATTACCGGCACGTTCGTCACCTATATGCTGGGCCGACGGCTCGGCACCCCGTTTTTTGAAAAGTACGGCAAGTACTTCTTCCTCAAGCCGGAGCGTCTCCGCCAATTGACGGAATGGTTTGGGAAATACGGAGACAAGCTTATTCTGGTTAGTTATTTCGTCCCCGGTCTGCGGCACTTTACGGGCTACGTTGCCGGGATTCTCAAGGTCCGCTTCGGCACGCTTCTGCTCTACAACGGGATCGGCGGAATTTTGTGGGTCATGACTTATGTTACGGTAGGCCATATTTTTGGAGCGAAGATCGAGCAACTGCTGCATCTGATTACCCAATACTCCTTCGGGGCGGTCGTCGTTATTGCTCTGCTTGCGGGACTGGCGGTGCTTGCGAGGAAGAAAAAAGCGCTGCTGATCCAGTGGCTGCGTGCGAGGTATGAGGGGTTGCAGAAACTGGAAAAATAAAAAACAGCGGCGTCCGGGGCTTTATCCCCAGACGCCGCTGCTGTGTTTACACTTTAGTTTTTAGCCGGTTCGGCAGGCTTCTGATCTTTGCCTTCCTTCGCATTCTTGGCATCCTGCTCCTGCTTGGCTTTAATATAAATTTCCTGCCCTTTTTCCTGTATTGTCTTGAGCGCGTCGTCCACCGATTTCTTGCCTTCGATAACGGACTGGATTTCGTTTCCGGCCAACTCGTTGAACGGTTGATAAAAAAATTCGTACGGGATTTTGTTGTAGTTTTTGAAAAGGCTGTTCTCGCTCATTTTCAGCATATAGAACGGCTCCATACTGCGGCCCTCGCGTTCTTTGGCGTAAGCCGTTCGGGAAAGCATCGCCCCGTCTTCGGACTTGGTTAGCAGTCTGGCCATTTCATCGCTGTTGATATACTTGACGAGCTCCCAAGCCGCTCTCGGATTGGATGAGTTGGCATTGACGGCGAACAGCCCGGAAAGGGAGACGGAGTTCGAAACTTCCGGATTTTTCGGATCGACCGGCACGGTGACGATATCCCAGTTGACAGGCGTTACGTCTTTCAGCGTTTCCTTGGTGCGTTGAAGGCTGCTGATCATATAAGACCCTCCAACCGTCATGGCGAGTCTTCCGTTGGCGAACAAATCTTTCTTCATATGGTCTTCCATCGACATCGGCTTATTCGGATCGAATTTTTCGTCGTTGCCGGCAAACACCGCCCCCGATTTTAAAGCTTCCACTGTCGCTAGAAGCGCCTCTTTCCAGCCATCCGATTGGATCGTGACTGCTCCTTTGTCCGGATCGACGAAGGATAATCCGCTGGTCCCTCCGATACTGTTCATCATTTGAAAAGCAATCTGTTTCTTGTCATCCATAAAAGCATACGATGCGTTCTCCGCAAAGCCATAGATCCGGTTGTCGCCTTGCCCGTCCTTCGGGAACCGCTTGGCGAGGTCCAGCACTTCGTTCCAGGTCATCTTGTTTTTCGGCAACGGGACGCCGTGCTTCTCGAATAAATCCTTATTATAAAATAACGCCTGGCCGTAGAAGGAAGGGGTCAACCCGTATATATTGCCGTTGCCTTTTGCTTTGATCTGCTCCACGACGCTCGGCAAAATATTTTCGATGTCGAACTTGTCCTGACGAATGACGTCGTCGAGCTGGTACAGCTTGCCGTCATTGGCCCACTTCTCGAACATTTCCGGCGATTGGAACATGAGCACGTCCGGCTTCTCTTCTTCGACAAGCTTCTTGAATTCCTCGTCCGGATCCTTGCCGTCGGAGTAGAACCCTTGCATGGAAACGACTTGTACGTCAATATTCGGAAACTTTGCCGAGAACAAGTTGCCGTACTGCTGGAAGAAGTAGCTTTTGTCCCAGTATACGACCTTGATGCTTGCTTTCTCGTCTTTGCCGAGCTCCTTAAGCGTCTTGGACGGTTTGTCTCCTCCCCCGGAATTACATCCCGCAATCAGCACGGCTACAGCCAGTCCGGCCGTGAGCCCAATACGACTTCGTTTCATTGCTTTTTCTCCACCTTTTCCGAAAGACAGCATATTACCTTGCCGCGCCGTCTTTTCCAATTATTTCTTCATCCCACCCTAATAGACGGATGAAAGGCAGAAAAGAATTCATTTTTTTTCTAAATTTTTCTTTATAATTTCTTTACAATCCGTTCTCGAGGTCGAATTCGATCGGTAGCGCTTGAAGTCCGAAGAAGAAAGTGCTTGGAATCGGAGCAAGGGCGGCGCCTGGCGCCAGACGGATATTGGACAGCCTTCGCATCACGATGTCCAGTGCGATTTGGGCTTCCATGCGGCTAAGCATCGCTCCGAGGCAAAAATGGATGCCGAAGCCGAAGGCTACGTGGGGATTGGGCGAACGGTCGATGTCCAGCTCGTCGGGACGATCAAACAGTGCCGGATCGCGGTTGGCCGAAGCGAGCCAGAGGACCAGGACATCGTCCTTTTTCAAATGGCAGCCCCGAAGATCGATATCCTGTTTCGCATACCTCAGGAGCGCTTGAACCGGCGAATAAAACCGCAGCGTTTCTTCGATCATCGTTTTTAAACGTTCGGGGTTTCCGCAAACCGCGGGCTGCAGTTCGCTTCGTTCGGTAAGCAACCGTACGAAATTGCCGAGCAAATTCGTTGTCGTCTCGTTCCCGGCAATGAGCAGCAGGATGCAAAATTCCACCATTTGACTAAAGGTCAATTTTTCCCCGTCCACCTCGGCATGGACGATCTGGGAAATGAGGTCCTCACGCGGATCGCTCCGCCGAAGCTCGATCACCTGCCGGAAATACGCTTCCAGCTCCCGGCGCGCCTGCAACTGCTCGGTATACAGCCGCTCGAACGAATCGGGAGTGTCGTCCGCCGGCGATTTCACCATCGTATCGGACCAATGCTTGAACAAGGCGCGGTCGTTCTGCTCGACGCCGAGCATCTCCGCAATGACGATCACCGGAAGCGGATTGGCGAAGTCGGCGACAAAATCCATCTCTCCCCGCTGAACAACCCGGTCGATCAGCTCGTTCGCGATGCAGGCAATCTTCGCTTCGAGCTGCGAGATCGCCGTCGGAGCGAACGCTTTGCCGGCGATTTTGCGGAGCTTCGTATGCTGTGGCGGATCAAGCTCGAGGATGCTTTCAGGCAAGCTCAACGAATTTTCAAATTTTCCGGGAATAACGGAAGAGAAGCATTCGGGAGCCTTTAAAATTTGCATGATTTCCTGATAGCCGAAGATGTCCCAGCATTGTCTTGTTTCGTCGTAGCGTATCGGAGTCGTTTGTCTTAAGCGGTTGAGGGTAGGGAAAGGATTCAGAAAGGATGAGGGCAACTCGTTCTCTGACAACGGCAGGAATACTTTTTCCAGTTCCGGCGCTTCGTTCTTCAAATCTCCATCGCTCCTTTTGGGAAAAATTATAAAATTACATCTAAGGTAAATTTATACAAATGACGCGTGTATGTCAATTTTAGCTAAAAAAACGTTCTCCTGCTTGGCAGCATGCAACATTTGGCAGAGCACAGCGTCAATATCGTTTAGAAGCGCACTCCAAAGGGGGTTATTTCGCTGAAACGATATTTCCTGATCGGGTCGTCCACCGCGGCACTTGCCGTCACTCTCTTGATAGCCGGGTGCTCGGAAAAAAGCCCCGCTGAACAGCCGTCCGCCATCCAAGGAGGTCCGACAACCTCGACGAAGACGCTTGCCGCCGCACCGGCCGGTCCGCCGTCTCCAGGTGACCACTCGATGGAGGACGTACGAATCCGGCTTAAGGATGAGCCTCGGCTGCAAGCTCCCGTCGCGACGAATGTTGCGCCGACGAAGCAGCAGTTTACGCTGGAATTCCGCGAAGCGATGGACCGGACTTCGGTGGAAGCCGCCTTGCTGGAGCAAGCCAAGCAGTATACGGAGAAGGAAGGAGCCTTCGGGGACGGGATCGTGCCTTCCTTCGATTACCGGTGGGTCAACGATCGGGAGCTGGACTTGACGGTTGGGGAAATTTCACTGCCCGAGCCAGCGTTTCATTCATATCAGCTAAGCGTCTCGGGAGCGAAAACAAAGAGCGGGAGGACGCTTGGCGAAACGCCTTTGTTCAAAGGCGTGATCGAGCGGCCGAATCAATTGTGGAAAATGTCCGTAGGCGGCAAAAGCTCGGAGCCGCTCACTTCGTTCGATCAGCCTTACGGAATCGAAATGCTGGACGATTCGGGCAAGTTTCTGCTGCTCAGCCGTACGACTCATTATTGTCAATGCGACGCTCCCTTTGAAGGCATTTACACCGTGTACGACTTGCAGGAGAAAAAGTTTATCCCGTACCCCAATAAATTGATGCCCCGTTATATGGGAAGCGGGGCATTCGTCGCCGACCGCCGGGGCTTCTTTTACGAGCAGCCGGAGCAGTGGACGGAGATTCCGGCGAGCGATACGGCCGTTGCGGTCCGATTGAACGATTACGTGCATGGAGCGGGCTTCAGCAAAGACCGGACCCGGCTGATTATGGCTGTGGGGACAAGAGAGCAGGAGCGGGATCTCGACCTGCTTGTTTTCGATCTGAAGTCCGGAAAAGAACAGCGGCTGTCCAAGGCCTTAGTCGGCAGAGTGCCTTTTAGTCAGACGCATTCGGGCAGATGGCCTGTCGGTTTCGAGGACGACGGGGAGCGGGTATACGTCAGTATGGATGTGGACACCGGCCATGAAAAGCGGTACGTATACACTTGGAAAACCGGGAAGCTGGAGTCCTTGAACCTGCCGCTGCCCGACGATTTTTGGGGAGGGTTTACTCAAACGACTGACGGAGCGTATCAGTTTTATTACAACGCCGGAATTTATAAAGGCGCCGTCAAAATCTCGGAGGATACCCGAGGGGATGGAGACTGGATTAGCGGAACTCATCTGCTCCTCAGAACGGAAGAGAACCCGGATGCTTCCATGGACTCGGCATATAAGCAGGACCTCGTCGTGTTCGACGCGGACAAACGTGCGGAGCGCAAGATTGCCTCGGGCGTTTGGAACGGTACTTCGGTGGCTGGAAGCAGTCCTGACGGAAAGTGGATTTATCTCATTTCCGGCAAGCATTTAACGAAACCGTAATCGATCTGGAGCGCTGAAGCGGCGGCACCGGTGTGTGCGGCAATCCATCCGGCTTCGGCGCTCTGCATTTCTTCGTCGCCTATAGACGCGATTCACGAAAAAACTCCCATGCAATCTACGAATTGTACAAGCAGAATCCGATAGGTTTTGATAAACTGGATGTTGTAAGTGTTGTAAAAATAAACCTTTTCAGGAGGTGCGACGTGTGAAAAAAAGTTGGCGTTTCCGCTTGTCCTTTCTATCGTCCGTAATGCTGCTTGGCTCGGCGTTCCTCTCGGTTCCCGCTTCGTCGAAGGCGGCTTCCGTTACCTGCAGCACGGCTTCGTGCTTAACTAACGCACTGGCCCAGGCGGTGCCGGGAGACGTAATTACTTTAGCGGCGGGCGTGACGTTCAACGGCAAATTCGTAGCGGCGGCTAACGGAACCGCAACCGGCAAGATTACGCTGCAAAGCGCCAGCTCTTCGAACAAAGCCGAGCTGAACGGCGGCGGTACGGGGAGCGGCTATACGCTGCACGTGACAGGCGATCATTGGGTGATCAAGGATCTGAAAATTACGAACGCCAAAAAAGGGATTATGCTCGATCATGCCAATTACACGCTGATTGACGGGGCCGAGGTGTACCAGATCGGGGAAGAGGGTATTCATTACCGGGACGGCAGCTCCTACAATACGATTCGGAATTCGTATCTTCACGATATCGGCACCGTAACCCCTTCGTTCGGAGAAGCGATTTACGTCGGGTCCGACAAAGGAAAGTGGGGCACCTTTAACGCGGCGACCAACCACAACACGATTGCGAACAACACCATAGGACCGAATGTCGCTGCCGAGCATATCGACATTAAGGAAGGCTCTACGGGGACGCTTGTCGAGAACAATACGTTCGACGGTACCGGCATGAGCGGCGCCAACGCTGCGGACAGCTTCATCGATGTGAAAGGGAACAACGACGTGATCCGCAACAACACCGGCTACCGCAACGGCAACAGCAAAATCAAGGATGCGTTTCAGGTTCATCAGCGGGCGGCCGGCTGGGGACAAAACGCCTCTTTCACGAACAACACGGTCTATTTGGACAACACGACCGCTTATGTCGTGAACGCGGCCAGCGGAACGACCGCCAGCGCCTCCGGCAATACGCGCTACCCGGCCGGAAACATGTATACCGGCAGCGTCACGAGCGGAAAGTAGGCGAAACATCCGTCTCCGTCGAGCTTGCCTTAAGATCAAGCCTTGACTCGCTGAAGTCAGCCGAAGGCATATAATTATTACTTATAAAAACACGAAAAGAACCGTCTGCGCTTTAGCGTAGACGGTTCTCGGTCTGTTGAGAAAGGTTTTGACAAGATAGAGATACATAAGAGGTGGGGTATCCACTG
>NZ_JTHN01000259.1 GCF_001399685.1 Paenibacillus sp. A3 | reverse complement strand
CGCGACGACGATCGCGGTGAACCGGCTGGAGCAAGCCGGCTTTGTGAAGCGGACCCGGGACGCTGCAGATCGCCGCGTCGTTTGGCTCGAGCCGTCCGATGAGGCGGTCAATCACATGAAGGAATTTCGGCTGTTCAAACAAGAGCTGCTGATGCAAATGTTCGGCGGCTTATCGGAGGAAGAGACGGAGCAGTTTATCGCATTGGTCCGCAAAATGATCTCCACGCTGGCTTAAGCATGCAGACACCGAAACGGGACCTTAGGAAAGGAGCTTCATCCGAATGAAGAAAAAGATCATTATGCTGACCGTACTGGCTTTGGTGCTGGTGGGGGGAGGGACCGCCGGTGCGTACTACTACAATATCGCAAGCAAATACATAACGACGGAGGATGCGAAAGTGCAGGGCGATCTGCGCGCCATCGGCTCGCTGGCGGCCGGGAAGCTGATCGAGTGGCGCTACAAGGAAGGCGACTCGTTCGGCAAAGGCGACGTGCTCGGCATTGTGGAGACATCGCCGGCCAAAGGAACGACCCCGGCCACGACGGCGGAGATCATCGCTCCGAATGCCGGAACGATGATTCAATCGAACGCGGTGAAGGATCAGACGGTTGCGCCGGGCGGGACGCTAGCTTTGAGCGCCGATCTGAATCAGCTGTACGTGACGGCCAATTTACAGGAAACGGAAATCACAAGTGTTCAAGTAGGCAACAAAGTGACGATCCGGATCGACGCGTTCAAGGATACGGAGTTTACGGGACGGGTGGAGCGGATCGGCCTCGGGACTAACTCTTCTTTTTCCCTGCTTCCTTCCTCTAACGCCAGCGGCAATTATACGAAGGTGATTCAACGGATTCCGGTCAAAATCGCACTGGACGATTTCCAAGGAAAAAGGCTCATTCCGGGTTTGAATGCAACCGTCAAAATCGAGAAATAGGGGCATCCGGGAACGGAAGGAGGAACACTCGGAATGAACGACCAAGCCACAGATCAGGCTAAAGCCTCTTCCAAAGGGTCCGGACTTGCCATGCTTGCCATTATTCTCGGCGTCTTCATGGCTATACTCGATACGAGCATCGTCAACGTGGCGATCCCGAAAATGATGAACGTTTTCGGCGTCAGCCAATCGCAGATCGAGTGGGTCGTTACGGCTTATTCGCTGGTCGGCGGGGCGCTCGTGCCGGCGACGGGCTATCTGGGCGACCGCTTCGGCTATAAGCGGATGTATGTCATTTCGCTTGTTATTTTTACGATCGGCTCCGGATTGTGCGGCATCGCATGGAGCAACGAAAGCATGATTGTATTCCGGATCATTCAGGCCATCGGCGGCGGCGCGATGATGCCGATCAGCATGTCGATGATCTTCCGCATGTTCCCGGTCGAGAAGCGGGGCATGGCGATGGGACTGTTCGGGATCGCGATCATGTTCGCCCCAGCTACCGGCCCGACACTGAGCGGCTATATCGTCGAATATTTGGACTGGCGGCTTATTTTTACGATCAACGTGCCGATCGGGATTGTAGACATTTTCCTGTCCATGGCCGTGCTTCAGGAATTTAAGATGGAGGTCAAGAAGCGGTTCGACGTCTGGGGATTTATTACGTCGAGCACGGGGCTGGCCACGCTGCTTTACGGCATCGGCAAAGTGTCGGAGAAGGGCTGGGGCGACGGCGAAGTCATCGCTTTTATCGCCATAGGGGCCGTTTTCCTCGTGGCCTTCGTCATTTTGGAGCTGACCGTGAAGGAACCGATGCTCGATTTAAGCCTGCTGAAAAACGGCATGTACACGTTGTCGCTGCTCGTTTCGAGCCTCGTGACCGTCATCATGATGGGGATGCTGTTTTTGCTCCCGATTTTCCTGCAGAACATTTCGGGCTTGTCTGCGGTCGAGACGGGCTTAATATTGCTGCCTCAAGCGATCGCTTCCGGCATTATGATGCCGATCGCCGGCGGCTTGTTCGATAAATTCGGGGCGCGTCCCTTGGCGGTCATCGGACTGCTGATTACGGCGGTGGCGCTGTTTCTGACCTCGAATCTGAGCATGGAAACCTCGCGAGCGACGATCATTTTCTGGCTGACGCTTCGTGCGGTCGGCATGGGGCTCATGATGATGCCGGTACAGACCGTAGGCATGAACACCGTGCCGATGGAGAAGGTCGGTCAAGGGACCGCGCTTTCCAATACGATCCGGCAGGTGAGCGGAGCGTTCGGCATCGCCTGGTTGTCGCTGTTATTCGGTGACCGGAAAGATTTTCATACGGCTTATTTGTCCGATCAGCTGAATATGGTATCGACAACGGTGATCGACCAGGTGACGAAAATTCAAAATCAGTTTATCGTGATGGGGCAGTCGGCCGCGCAGGCCAAAATGAGCGCCCTGAACTATATCGGAGGACAGGTGCAGATTCAATCGACGATCATTGCGCTGGACGACGTCTTTTATTTGACCGCCGGACTTTCGCTGCTTGCCGTTGTTCTCAGCCTGTTTCTCAAAGGCGCAAAAGCCAAAGGCGGGGCCGGCGGCGTGCATATGATGGGCGAATAAATACAACAGGACGAACGGACGGCCGAACGTTCGGCAAAGCAAAGGAGCGGGGAAATCCATGACCTACAATAATAATGAAACCGCCGGTTGGAAGCGGAGCGCGCTGGCCGGGCTGGCGATTTTGCTGACCGTCGTCACAGCGGCGGGCTGCTCGACGGCGAACGCGGGGGAGAGCGGGCCCAAGCCCGTGAAGGTGGCTGCCGTCTCGAAGATGCAGTTGGACGGTTCGTCGGAGCAGGACGCCGATGCGGTTCCGTCCTCGCAGGCCAATGTCGTTGTGAAAACGAACGGCGACGTGGCGGAGCTGCTCAAAAAACGCGGGGACGCGGTCGCGGCGGGCGAAGTGCTGTTCCGGCTCGATTCCACGGATGCCGTCCGCAACAAGGAGAAAAACCGGTTGTCCCGGCAAAACCTCGAATCGCAATTGGATAAAACAAGCAAGGATATTGCCACCAATAAAGGCGTCCTGAACAACACGATCGAGAAACTGGAGCTGCAGATCGCCGATCTCGAAAAGGCGTACAATAACGCGCGCAACGACTACGATGCGGGCACGGCCCCCAAATCGCAGATGGACAAGGCGGAGACCCAGCTGAAAACGGCCCGTCTTGATCTGGACACGTCGAAGAAGCAGCTTGCGAATCTGGAATCGACCGATCCGCTCGCTCCGCTGCAAATCCAGATCGAAAGCACGGATCTGGCGCTGCAGGATATCGAGAAAAATTTGTCCGACTTCGACGTGAAGGCGCCGATTGGCGGGCTGTTGACGGACCTGTTTCCCGAGCAGGGCGTGACGGTTGCTCCCGGGTATGTCGCGGGCGTCATTCAGCAGATCGATCCGATCAAGCTGCATGCCGACGTGACCGAGACGACGGCGAAGCTGGTCCGCGGCAAAAAGGATATTCCGTTCGTCATCCAAGACACGGGCGAGAAAATGACGGGGAGCGTCGCCTATATGGCCGATGTGATGAGCCCGCAAAGTAAAACCTATGTGCTGGAGCTGACCGCGCCTAACCCGGACCGGAAGCTGAAGCCGGGCATGCGGGTGAAGCTGCAGCTCGGCAGTGATGCGAAGCAGGAAGCGCTGACCGTTCCGGCTTCGGGCATCGTGAAGGAAGGGAACGATAACTTCGTCTTCGTGCTGGCAGGCGACCATGCCGAGAAGCGCAAGGTAACGCTCGGACGGGAAAGCGGATCGAACCGGGAGGTGCTCGGCGGGGTGAAGGAAGGCGAGCAGGTGATCGTATCCGGGCAGCGGGAGCTGAAGGATCAAGACAAGGCGGTTGTCCGCAATTGATAGCGCGCCGACAAACGAACGACTTACGAATAATGGAGGACATCCTATGCATACATGGAAAAGAGTAGTTTCAACGGCGCTGATTGTGTCCTTGGCCTTGTCTTTTCAAGGAGCCGTACGGGCGGAAAATCCGCAGCCGGCCGTCGATGTGCGGTATCCGGCCGTGCTGTCCGGTCCGATGCAGGTGAAGGTGAAGAGCCTGCTTAGCGAACGGGCGAACGGCGGCACGCGCATCGGCGTCGTCGTGAAGATGTATAACGTCTGGGGGAGTGCGGCCCGCGTGCCGGATTACGAGCTGCGCGTCGTCACGTCGTCGGGCACCAGCTATGTGCTTAAGCCGAGCGGAGACAATCCCGGCTCCGTACCGGCTTCCTCTTCGGTCGATCTTAACTATATGGCGCAAATCGACCGTTCCGATGCCGTGCAGCCGACCGATCTCGTATGGGTGGACGTGAACAAAGACGTCTATCCGAAGGTGGAAACCTCCATGCTGAAGCTGCCGGTCAGCAGCTTGGTCTGGTACGGGGACGCGGCGGATAACGGTTCGATTCCCGTTAAAGCATGGGGAACGCCGTTTGCCATCCCGGGAATCGAATCTTCCTTGGAGTATACGCCGGTCGGCTTGACCAAACAATTCAAGGAGGGGGCGCCCGTCGAGCTGCTTCAACTGCTGGTAACCAATACCGGTACCCAGACCGAGACGGTTCCGGCGTTTACGGTGGACGGCAAGGCGGCAGGTCAAATTTATAAAGGGTCCCGCCAGGATCAAGCGGCCGTCAGCGTCGATCCGAAAGAGAAAAAGTACTTATATATCTCGATTCCTTACGAAGCCGACAAGCCGCTCGAAAGCTTGACCGTGCAGACGCTGAATAGCTACAAAGTTCCGAATCGGACGGATGCGGCGGCAGCCGTCAGCTATTCCGTCGGCCGGCTGCGCATAACGCTTCCCGAGACGCAGCCCGGCAGCCCAAGGGCGCTTCCTACGGTGGAAGGCTTCGGCACGCGGCTTGCCTTCGATCCGCTGAACAGCGCGGTGCATCCCGACCTCGCCGTATCGGTAGTCGACTTCCGGCTGTACGAAAACAAAGGGCAGAGCTACCAGACGGGCGTCGTGAAGCTGAAGCTGGATAACCGCAGCGACAAGCCGCTGCCGGTGCCTCAACTGGCGGCGGAGCTGATCGGCGCAAGCGGCTCTTCGTACACGGGCAGCCAGCAAAAGACGGCGGCGCAGGAGGTGCTGCCCGGAACGGCGTACGTGATGAATTACACCTTCATGCTGCCGCTTGCCGGTGACGGGGAACGATTTACACTGAAATTCAGCGATAGCAAAACCGCCGCACCGTATAAAACGGCAATCGGACAGGTTGGCTTGAACGTGAATCAGACGAAGAACGAGGAAGGGGCCGTCTTCTTCTATCCGTACGAGCTTAAAGTGAAAGATTGGTGGCTGGCGTATACGACCGGTACGAACCCGGTCACGAAGTCTTATACCTATACGTACAAGCTGAAGTGGAACGTCGATTTGAAGACGACCGAGCCGGTCATCGTGGATGCCGGCTATTCCAAGCTGCAGCTGGTGATCGAGGGCAGCGACACCCGCGAAGTCGCCAGACAGACGCTCAGCTTGACGGGCGAGGGGCGCGTAGAGAACGGCGAGCAGTCGATTTACTTTACCGACACGCCGTCGGACCAATTCGATCATCCGCTGACGATGCGGGTATATGAAACGGTCGACACGCCGTACGGTCCGGCCCGCCGGCTCATCGGGACGCTGCAGCAGCCATAACCGGACACGGTTTCACGCTTGCCACAAAGTTCCGCTTGCAAGGTCTTGAGAAGACTTGCGGGCGGGACTTTTTTCGTTGAAGGATGAAGCGGAAAGCGTGAGCGGTTTCAATTTACGCCTTACGGAAAAAGCGGTATGATGAAGATAATTGGGTCAAACTTCGTCCTGTCGGATGATCGGGCGGATAGGGACTTTAGGGCTGATGGAGGTTTGGAATGGAGCAGATTGTCGTACTCGACGGCTATACGCTGAATCCCGGCGATCTGAGTTGGGAAGGGCTGGAACGATTGGGATCGGTTGCTCTGTACGACCGGACGCCGGTCGAGGAGATTGTAGATCGGGCAAAAGACGCCGGCATCGTGCTGACGAACAAAACGCCGCTGTCTGCAGATACGATTGCGCGGCTGCCGAACCTTCGTTACATCGGGGTGCTGGCGACGGGATACAACATTATCGATACCGAAGCGGCGGCGGCGCGGGGCATTGTCGTCACCAATGTGCCGGCTTACGGCACGCATGGGGTGGCGCAGTTCGTGTTCGCCCTGCTGCTGGAGCTGTGCCAGCGCGTCGGGCGGCACGACGAAGCGGTGAAATCCGGGGAATGGAGCGCTTCCCCGGATTTCACCTTCACCAAGACGCCGCTCGTGGAGCTGGCGGGGAAAACGATGGGCCTGATCGGGCTCGGCCGCATCGGGCGGCAAACCGCGCGCATCGCCGAAGCGTTCGGCATGCGCGTCATCGCCGTCGGCAGCGGACGCACCCAGCCCACCCCCGCGGGGTGGGGTGGCATGGGGGGCGCCGCCGGAGCTGCCGCCGCAGGCCGGCGTCCTCCGCCAGCACAGCCCGCCCCCGCCCCCCGCGCACGGGCG
>NZ_JTHN01000258.1 GCF_001399685.1 Paenibacillus sp. A3 | reverse complement strand
GAAGCCGGGAGCGGCCGGTAAATGCGGGCGCTTAAAATTTTGGCTTTCTGTTTACTATGCGCCGCCCTGCTGTTTGTGTTTTCCATTATCGACGGCGTGGTGAAGTTTGCCTTTTCGCTGGGGGCGTTATACGTCGGCATCCAGTTTTTTAAGCGATACGAGACGCGCGGCCCGCGCATTGCCTTTGTCTTGACCACGATCTTATTCTATTTTATTTATACGGTGTTCTACGCATTGTATTTGGCAATCCAGCAGCAGCAGGCTGCGGTTTAAGAAAAAAGAGCCCGGGCTTGCATAACCGGCCCGCGGTTCGCATACACATGGTTACAAAAGTACGGCTTCCGGCTTTTGTAGCCTTTTTTGTTTTTCGGTGCCCGGAATTTGCATAGCACGTTTTGGGGAGCAGCGGAATATACTTTTAACGAGGTGGTTAACTGCGCGCATGGCTCGAGGTCGGCTTTGCGTCGCAAAGCCAAGCGATGCTGACTTTGCTGCGCAAAGTCTGGAGGGAGGGTGCAAAATGAAATTTTACACTATCAAGCTTCCGAAGTTTTTGGGTGGGTTTGTGAAAGCCGTACTTAATACATTCAGCAAAAACTGAAGGTACGCTCGATCATACTTAGGCCCGGCTGCCGGGCTAGGGCAGGCGCCACACCCGGGATCAACGGCTCAGCCGTCCTTGTCAGCAAGACAAGCGCGTTTTGTTAAGGTTGATGCGAATTCATGCTTATCAACTAAAAAAAGCACCTGAGCCAGGTGCTTTTTGTCTGCGAACGCAGATTAA
>NZ_JTHN01000257.1 GCF_001399685.1 Paenibacillus sp. A3 | reverse complement strand
TTTTGCAGGCGGGCAGCAGATTGTCCATCCGCACGGGAATCAGGCTGCCGAGCGGAATTTGAAACGGCAGGCTCGGGATATAGAAGCCTTCGCGGCCGCCTGTCGTCGGGTGCAGATCGATCCGGTAGCTGCCGATGCCGACACTGTCTTGGAACGGCTCCGCGCCGCCGTTGGCTCCACGAACCTCAGGGCTGATATGCTGCTCTTTGACCGTAAATTCCGCCCGGATGCGGCGGGATTCGCGGATGTACGGCGCTTTAGCCAGTCCGTCCGCCGTCCCCGTCACATCGCCGCGCAGCCGAAGTCCGGGATACCCGTTCCCGCCGTCGGGCCGGGGCGCTTCGGTTTGCAGCCAGTACAGCAGGCTAAGGTTCAGCTGCTTAGCCCCTTCCAAATGGCGCCGCCGCTCTTCCTCCGGCACCTCATAAACATTGCCGAGCCAGTAATCGTTCTGCGGCCAGTTGATGAGGGTCAAGTCGCTGTCGAACGTCCCGGGCGCAAACTGCGACCGGTCGGCAATCCTCCGGTAATCCCATAACGAAAAAGCACCGGGCTCGGGAAACAGCGAAAAGCGTTTCACCGCCTCGTTCGTTTTCAGCGGCGTCCAACTAAACATCCGGTCCCGCTGAAACGGAGCCTGATAGCTGCGCCAGAACTCGTACGCCGCCGGCTTCTCGATCGTATGGTCCTCCCCCTCGCGGTAGTCGAGAGCGAAACACCACGTCACCGATTGAATGTCGAGCGGCTCCGGCTCCCCTTCGAGCGCATGCGGCTCCCCTGTATCCCGGCGCGATTCGGCACCCGTCACGTATTCCGTGCCGGTCAGCGGCAGCACATCGCCGCATTCTGTCGCATCGAGCACATAGCGCGCTTCGACGACGACGCGGTCGCCGGACAGCGTATGCTCCAGCGTGACGGAGCGGACCGTATCGCCGTCCGTTTCCGCCGCTATCGGGCGAACGTTGAGCAGCAGCGTGATTCGTCCCGCATGGATATGCGGAGCGAGCATATCTTGCAGCACGGACAGAGCGACGCGCGGGTCGCAGGATAGGCGGCTGACGCTGGCGGTGCCCGGATTGAACCGGTCGCTGCGCATCGCTTCCGCAGTCAGCGGATAGTTCGCTTTGTAATACCCGCGAATGCGGTTGCGGAACTCCCGGTACTTGCGGGTGCAGCCGAACTGTTCGATCCAGCGGTGCTCGTCCGCAGGAACGGCTTGACTCGTGAATTGTCCGCCGATCCAATCCGTCTCCTCCGTCAGCACGATCCGCATCCCGGCTTCCGCCGCGGCAAGCGCAGCGGCACAGCCTCCGATCCCGCCGCCGATCACGGCAATGTCACATCCGTACTGCCGGTTCATAGCCCGGACCTCCTTTGCGCTTCCCCACTTCCGGCCACGGCAGGCTTCCCATCCAAACGGCTGTTAACCGCCTCGGCGAAGTGCTGCGTGATGAGCTGCGGACGGGTAATGGCTCCGCCAACGACCACGAACGTCGCTCCCGCTTCGATCGCCGCTTCCGCTTCTTCCGCGCTGAAGATACGCCCTTCCGCGGCAAGCGGAACGGTCAGCCGGGCGGACAAGCGCCGGACCAGCTCCAGGTCCGGCTTCTTCGTCAGCGGGCTGTATGGCGTATAGCCGGACAATGTCGTCGACACGATGTCGAAGCCAAGCCGCTCTGCGGCAAGGCCCTCCTTCTCTGTGGACACGTCGGCCATCGCAATCGCTCCCGCTTCGCGAATCCACTTGAGCAGCGGAACGACCCGCTCCAGCCGGCTTTCCCGATTCGTCACATCGAGCGCGACAATATCGGCTCCGGCCGCAAGAATCGCCTCCACGTCTTCCAGCTCGGGGGTAATATAAATCTCCGAGCCCGGAATATCCCGCTTAAGCAGCCCGATCACGGGTAGTTGTACCGCAGCCTTGATGCTGCGGATATCATCTACGCCATTCGTGCGGATCGCCACTGCTCCTCCAATAACCGCCGCCTTTGCCATGCGGGCCATAATCCCTTCGCCGTACAGCGGCTCCCCCGGAAACGCCTGGCACGATACGATCAACCCAGGCGGCATCGGTAGCCGCTTTACTCCGATAGATGTCATTGGTTCTCCCTCCCGATGCCCCAAGAATCGTCCAGCTTCATGGAGGCCAAAATACCGGCGAACGTCGCCGCTTTCCGGAACGTCGTGCTGACCGGAGCCCGCTCCGGATCGTATTGCAAGCCTTTCGGTGTGAACACCGACCAGCCCTCCCTCGTTAGCCGGCTGTTCAGCTCCCTCAAACGGCCTTCGGCATAATCGCGGGCTTCGGGGAGATGAGCGTAACGGGTGAATGCCAAATCGATCTCCCACACATTGCTCCAATCCCTGCACCACCACGGCGCTTCGTTGCCGTCATGCGGCCCTTCCTTCATGGCAGCCAGCATCCGGCGCACCGCCGCTTCCGCCGTCTCCTGCCACTGCCGCTGCAGCTCCTGCGGGAGCAGAGGCAGCGCCGTAGCTGCAAAGGCGACGATAATCCCCTGATAGCTGACGCTGTTGCCCATCGCTACACTCCCGTCCCAGTGCTCGATGTATGGCCACCAATCGGGCTTGTGCTTGCCGAACCGCTCGATCAAGTGGCGGAATACGCGGACGGTCTGCTCCATCAGACGGGCGTCACCGTTCAACTCGTACGCCCGGGCGAACGTATGCGCCGCGTACATATCCCCGTTCAGCACGTCGTGATGCCGTGCGTTCGGATTTTTATAGACAGCCCCGGGCTTCTCCGCCGCGACTTCCGTAAGCAAATAATGGGCTGACCGGATCAGGCTTTCTTTCGCTTCTTCGGAGCCGGTATGACGGTGCAGCAGATACAGGCTGTTCGCCACCGCACCGATTTCGGCGATGTCGACCGTTTCCGGGTCGCCGTGCTTAACGTAATAGGGCTGGCCGAACGCCCCGTCCGACCGCTGCCGCTTGAGCACGTTCGCCGCTAAGCCCGAGGCGATGGCAAGTCCCTCTCCTCCATGCAAACGATAATCCAGAACGAAGAAGGCCGCGACCTGGCCCGTCGTGCAGCAGCTCGCCAAAGCGCCGAGCTCGTCATCCCGGATGCCGAGGCTGCCGTCCGCCTGTTGTTCAAGCAAATCCGTAAAATAGTCCCGTAAGGTTCCAACCAAGGATGAAACGATGGAATCCATGACTCACTCTCCTCTGACTGCTTTCTCCATTACTATATCATAAAAAGGAGGATTTCTCCTCTAATATTTTTGTTTTTTGGAGAAAAATTCCCGTACCTTCCTTGACAGTCCGCATCCGGACAGACTACTCTTAATGTAACAATAGAGACCAAGAGAGAACAACTATAGGCCAGCCGGGGGTGCAAGTCCATGTGGAGACCGATCCCATGGTTTCGCAATACATCTTTTAAAAGGAAGCTGTTCGTTTACTCCCTCGTCATCAGCCTGCTTCCCGTCATATTGACCGGTACCGTCCTTGCGCACATGGCAGCCGTGGCCATTCAAGACGAGGTCAACCAAAACCATCAAATCGTTTTACAAGAAATGCAGCGCCAGGTCGATTCGTTCTGGGCCGGGCTCGATAAAGCTTCCATTCAGCTCACCAATCACCGGTCTTTGGAGCAAGCGGTGCAGCTCGGGCCTTCCGGCAAATATTTGGACGAAATGCAGGAGCTGGCCGATACGATTCAAAAGCAGCGGAGCATTTCCGAGTTTCAATATGACGTTTCCGTCATCTTTTTGAAATTCGGCAAAGTTTATTCCAGCAAGCACGGCTTCATCGAGTTTAATGAATTCGCTTACCGCAATATTATCGACCGGATTCCGCCTCATTTCCGCTCCGAGATCGTAGCGCCCGACACCTATCCTGGACAGGACGAGCTGCTCTATTTAAGGCCGGTACCTATTTTCTCCGACACGCAGGGAAGCGGAATCCTGGTGCTCCATATTCAAAAGGATAAGCTGGCCGATTTTGCCGAGCATGTTCCCTTAGGAGGAAACCGCAAGCTTTACGTTTTCGACGAGAAAGGCGTCGTCCTGATCAGCAGGACGCCCGGGGAAATCGGCACCCGGCCTGCCCTGTTCGCCGGCGGGCTGCCCCGGTACTACTCCGGCGAGCCCGCGGAGACGGACATCGGCGGAGAAACGTACCAGCTCACCGTCCGGCAGTCGGATTATACGCGGTGGACGCACGTGGCCATGACGCCCGAGAAGGAACTGACCCGGCAAGCAGACCGGATTCAGGTGACGACGTTCGGGATCGTGCTGCTGCTCGCCGCTTTTTGGGTGCTGATCGCCCGCTTCGGCTCCACCCGGATGTATGGTCCCGTTCAGCATCTGCTGCAGCGGCTTCTGCCCCCGTCTCGCGAGAATTCCCACGCCGGGACCGGCAACGAGTGGCACGCGCTCGATGCCTACGTGACCGGGATGCTCCAAACGAACGAGCAGCTGCGCCGGCAGTTGAACGAGCAATCGCCATATCTAAAAGAAACGATCGTGCATCAGCTGCTGCGCGGTGAAATGAACGGCAACGAGGCGGAACGGGTCCGGCAGACGTTCGGCTTCCAGCTGCGGGGCAGCCGGTATGCGGTGTGCTTGCTCGATATTGACGACTACGCCCGCTTTCAGCAGCTGTATCAGGACAAAGACCGGTCCCTCATGATGTTCGCCTTGCGAAAAATGACGGAGGAAGTGTTCGAAGAGCGGTTTTCCTGCGCATCCGGCATTACCATGCCAGGCCAAATGGCGCTGATCGTCGGACTCGAAAAAGGCGACGCCGCACTGGAAAACCTGCTGTTTACGGCGCAGAAGCTGCTCGACACTTCCGCCAAATATTTTCAATTTACCGTAACGATCGCCTGCTCTAACCCCGTCCTGACGCATCGCGACATCAACGATGCCTACCGGGAGGCGCGGGACTTGCTCGGCTATAGGCTGCTGTACGGGCCGGGCAAGCTGCTGACGCCGCAGGAGGTCGTTCCGGCTGAAAACCAGCTTGCAAGCGATATTATCAAACGGGAGAAGCTGGTCGTTACCGCCGTCATGCAGGGAAAAGCGGACGAAGGCGCGGAGCTGCTGCACGAATGGGTACGGGACATGCCGCAATTCGTCCGGCATTTCAATGCGGCGCTCGGCTTGTTCGCCCATCTGATCGGCGAGCTGGTTCTCTACATGCAGGAACTGGAGCTGGCCCCACACGAGGTGTTCGGAGTAGATCCTTACAAGCGGCTGTACGAAATGACGACGATGAACGAAGTGGCGGAATGGCTGGCAGGCACAGTATTTCCCTCGATCGCCGAACGGCTGGAGCTGGCGCATACCGGCAAACAGCAGCGCATGGCCGCCGATGTCATCCGGTATATCCACAGCCACTTCGATACGGATTTGTCGCTTCAGCAATTGGCCGACCGGCTCCATATCTCTCCTTCCCAGCTCAGCCGCATGTTCAAGGAAGAGACGGGGATGAACTTTATCGATTACCTCATCCGGTTCCGGATGGACAAGGCTAAAGAATGGCTAGCGCATACCGAAATGCCAATCAAAGATATTGCGGAGAGACTCAGCTACACCTCCGTTCAAAATTTTACCCGCGTGTTCAAGCAGCACGAGCAGCTTCCGCCGGGCGAATACCGCAAGCGGTTTCGGGGCGTTTGAAGGATTGAAACTCTTCCGCCCCCGCTGTTTTTCTTCAAACGCCGATGCTTCGGGCCCTTCCGAACCGGTGTTTTTTCTTGTCCTCGCCGTTCCCCCATAACGATAAGTCCCGTCATGACGCGCTTTTGCGGCTTTTTCCTTTTTTTGCGGATCTTTATCCTTTTTTGTTATACCCATGAAAAATGGAGAATTGCCGTGAGTCGGCCCATTCCCGGATAATCGGATCAACAACAACGATTCGCAACCGTCGGAATGTAAACGCCTCCGGTTCGTTGCGGCCCAAGGAGGAATGTGCTTGAGCACCTTGCCCCCCCATCCCCACTCCTCACCCGCTATCCGTAAGACCGCTTCCACGAGCCGTCTCGGACGTTTGCGGGCCCGGCTATGGAAGGACCGGTACCTGCTGCTGCTCGGCTTGCCCGGCATCGCCTATTTCCTGATTTATCGCTACGTCCCCATGGCGGGGCTGTATATGGCCTTCATCGATTACAGCCCGTTTCAAGGGATTGCGGGCAGCGAGCGGGTAGGCTTGAAGCATTTTGCCCGGATTTTCGAAGATCCGGAAATCGTACAGGTGTTGTGGAACACCTTGTCGATCTCGTTTCTGCAAATCGTATTCGCCTTCCCGGTTCCGATCGTGCTGGCCCTGATGCTGAACGAGCTGCGCAACCAAATCTACAAGCGCATCGTCCAGTCGGTCATTTACCTCCCCCACTTCCTATCGTGGGTCGTCGTCATCGGAATCTGCACGATTTTTTTGAAAGGGAACGGCGTCGTCAACGATTTCCTCAAGCAAGGGTTCGGCCTTGCGCAGCCGGTTCCGTTCTTGACCGATCCGAGCTATTTTAAGCCGATCGTCATCCTTCAGGTGATCTGGAAGGAAGCGGGCTGGGGAACGATTTTGTTCCTTGCGGCGCTAGCCGGCGTAAATCCGCAGCTCTATGAAGCGGCGACGATGGACGGCGCCGGACGGTTCCGCCAAATGTGGCACATTACGCTTCCGGCCATCCGCAATACGATCGTCATTCTGCTCATCCTGCGGCTTGGACATGTCATGGATGCCGGATACGAACAAATCTTCCTTCTGCTCAATCCGTTCAACATGGAAATCGGCAACATCCTCGATACGTACGTGTTCTTCAAAGGGATCGGACAGTCGGACTACAGCTTCGCAACAGCGGTTGGCTTGTTCAAAGGAGCCGTTGGGCTCGTGCTCGTACTGTCGGCCAACTACATAGCCAAAAAACTTGGCGACGACGGCGTATTCTAGGCTGCGTCCGCCTAAGAAAGGATGATCCGCTTGCATCATCGAACCCCGGGAGACCGGTTGATCGATATCGCCAACGTTTTGCTGCTCGGCCTCATCGCCTTGATGATGCTGGCCCCGTTCTGGTATGTGCTGGCCGTCTCTTTCGCCTCCTACAAGGAATTTTTGCAGCATGACATCATCTGGTTTCCGAAGGAATGGGTGCTCAGCGCCTACGAATATATTTTCGCTTCGGAATCGTTCGTCCGTTCGGTCGGCGTGACCGTGCTTGTGACTGTGATTGGCACGGTGGTCAATCTGGCATTTACTTCTACCTTCGCATACACGCTGGCCCGCCCGGTCATCGGCCAACGGATCATGCTGGTGCTTGTCCTCTTCACGCTGCTGTTCAGCGCGGGCATGATTCCGACCTACTTGATCGTGAAGGAAACGCATCTCTTGAACTCGATCTGGGCGCTCATCCTGCCGATCGCCATCAATCCGTTCAACCTGATCGTCATGCGGCAGTTTTTCGTCGGCATCCCGAACGAGCTGCACGAAGCGGCGGTCATCGACGGCGCCAACGACCTGAAGGTGTTCTGGAACATCATGCTGCCTCTATCCAAACCGTCACTGGCCGCTTTCGCCCTGTTCTATGCGGTGCTGCACTGGAACAATTACTTCACCGGCATCCTGTACTTGAACGAACCGGAAAAATGGCCGATTCAAGTCATTCTGCGGCAAATGGTCGTCGTTGGAGAAGCGCAGACGGCGCTTGGCAGCGGTCAAATTTTGCTCGAACACGCTCCGCCGGCGGATACGATCCAAATGGCAGCGATCATCGTCGCGACCGTTCCGATTCTTGTCGTGTACCCGTTCCTGCAAAAGCATTTTGCCAAGGGGGTGATGCTAGGGTCCGTTAAAGGCTGACTTGGGACATCTTGTCAGACGCACGAACTTGTATAAACATAAAATTCAGAGTATGATCCAAACATGGGGAGGGGCTTGTAAATGATTTACAGAGGCAAAACATGGACCGCCGCAGCGCTCGTCGGAGCCATAACCTTAACGTCCGCCTGCAGCGGCGGCGGCGACGCAAAGACCGATCAACCGAACGCCGGAGGCACCGGAGCCGTAACGGATAGCCAGAAAAAACAGACGATCACGATGATCGACTACCGTTACGGGGTGTTTCCTCCGACCGGAGGCAAGGGCCTGGAAATGATCAACGAGAAATTCAACGTCGATTTCAAGCCGCAATTCGTGGTCCGCTCCGATTACGACCAGAAGCTGAGCGCCGTCGTGGCTTCGGGGGAAATTCCCGACATCGTAGTCATGGAAGGACCCGACTCCAACTTCTATAAATGGGCGAAGCAAGGGGCCTTTTTGCCGGTGAACGATCTGCTTGACAAATACCCGACGATGAAGCAGATTCCTGATAAAGTCCGAAAAGCGGTAACGGTGAACGGCAAAATATACGCGGTCCAAAAATACTTAACCGATAACTACCAGCTGACCCCGATCATCCGCAAAGACTGGCTGGACAAGCTGGGGCTGGAGGTTCCGAAAAACTACGACGAGCTGAAAAAAGTGGCGATCGCCTTCACCCAAAACGACCCCGACGGCAATGGCAAGAACGATACGTACGGGCTCGCCATGTCCGCGAACATTAACCCAAGCTTCGGAATGGGCGCTTATTGGGATTTCGAAGCCTGGTACCATAAAAACGCCGACGGACAAGTGATCCCCGGCATTATCTCCGAAGCGCGGAAGCAGCACATCGGCTGGCTGGCCGACCTGTACAAGGAAGGCGCGATTACGAAGGACTTCGCCCTGCTCAACTGGACGCAGACGAACAAGGAGTTCTACTCCGGCAAGGCAGGCATCTTCATCGGTACGCCGCGTGCCATGACCCCGGCCTATATGCAAGGGTTGGTCGACACGAACCCGAACGCCAAAATCGTGCCGATTCCCCCATTCCAAGCGCCGGACGGCTCGCAAGGATTCGTCTCCTCCCCCGGCTACTACGGTATCGTCATGCTGAATGCAAAGCTGGCGAAGGAGCCGGACAAGGTGAATAAAATTATGGAGATGCTCAACTACGGCCGGAAGTTTGTGCCGCTGGAGCAGCGCAACGCGGGCAATATCGATTTTGACTGGCTGAACGGCAAAGAAGGCCAAGGCTACAAAATCGAGAACGGCAGCGTGCGACGCGAGGTCGAGGAAAAAGGTCTTGCGCCGATCAACTATTTGCCAGACAAAACGATGTGGGCCCCTAATGACACGTCCAACGGCTATTCGACGGAATACACCGTCCCGCTATTGCGCGATCTGGCGGCCAGCCTGGAGAAAATGCACAGCGAGACGAAGCATCTCGTCAATCCGGTCAACTCGGTGGTCTCCGAGACGAAGGCCTCAAAGGAGAGCGAGTTGTCCAAGTTCCTGTACACGGAACAAACGAAAATGATTTTCGGCGAAAAGCTGCTGTCCGATTGGGATAAGATGGTCAAGGAGTGGTCCGACAAAGGCGGCGCCCAGATCATTAAGGAAGTGAACGAAGGCCTCAAGGCGAACGGCTACTCCGGCCCGCAGTGGAAGTAATGCAAGATTAGATGCAAAGAGTCCCAGACCAATGAATGGCTGGGACTCTTTTTCCAATCTTCTCATTTTCCACGGACTGAGACTGTCGCCTTGGACTCCTTGAAAAACCATTTCATCATCGGAGGCGTCACAAGGGTCGTCACCAAGACGACGACAATGAGGACGGCGAACATCTCTTTGCTCAGCAAACCGGCGTCCAGCCCCATGGCGGCGATGATCAGCGCGACTTCGCCCCGGGATACCATGGCTGCCCCGATCCCTAAAGAAGGTCTCCAGGCAAAGCCGGCCAATTTTGCGCCCAGCGCCGAGCCGACCAGCTTGGTGAGGATGGCAAGAATACTCAAAACGACGATCAAGCCGAGATTGCCGGCAATTCCCGCGAACTCCGCCGTCACGCCGATGGAAGTAAAGAACACCGGAACGAAAATCGAATAGCCGATGGTTTCGACCTTCTCGAACACCTCGTGCTTGTATTTCGTTACGCTGATCGCCACACCGGCGATATAAGCTCCGATGATCGCGGCAACCCCTGCATATTCGGCCAAGTAGGCATAAGCAAAGCAGATGATGAGAGCGGCCGATATGACCGCTTCGGTCACACGAAGAGGCGCGAACTTTTTCAGCACCCAAGGAACGACCTTCCAAGCGATCAGAATCGCCCCGGCGAAGAAGATTACTTTTTTCAGGACAACGACACCCAGATTCACGTCTCCCCCTGCAAAGCTCATCACAAACGCCAGCGCAATGATAACGAGTACGTCATCGATGACCGCGGCCCCCAGAATCGTCGCCCCCGCCCGGGACTTCAGCTTTCCCATTTCCTTCAGCGCCTGCACCGAAATACTGACGCTGGTGGCCGACAGCAACAATCCGAGGAAGATGGCCTGGATCGTCGGAAGCCCCATGACTTGCCCGGCCAAAAACCCTGCGACCAACGGTACGATAATCCCCGCAACCCCCACAAAAGCGGAAGGCTTCCCCGTATGTTTGAATTCCTCGACATCGGTTTCCAGTCCGGCAATGAACATCAGCAGAATCACGCCGATTTGACTGATTTCCGTTAAAATGTCGGTATTCGTGACCAGTCCGAGCACCGTCGGTCCCAAGACGATCCCGATCAGCAGCTTCCCGAGCACGGAAGGCTGTCCTAGTTTAACGCTAAGGTCTCCCGCAATTTTGGAAGCAAGCAAGATGATAGCCAGTTGAAAAATAAGCATAATGACCGACCGACCTTTCTGTTTGTTATCGTGCTTATCCTGTGGATATTCAGGCAAAAACATACAAAAAGAAGCCCATCAACCATAGCTGCTAAATAAACATAGCAAAGCTAAGGTGACAGGCTCCTCCGGGTATTTCCTATTTGATTTTCCAAGGATAGCTAACGTTACGATACTTATACGCAAGGATGCGATCCCGGTTTCAAAAATGCTGCAAGAAAAATCTGGTTTGGGGGAATAACGCGGCCCCCCACTCCGCCTGCGGCTATAGCTTGACCCGCTGCCCTGTCGCCCGGCTTTCGTTGGCCGCTTCGAGGAAGCGGATAATTTCCAGCGTCTCCGTCAGCGGAATGCCCGGTTCTCCCGTCCTGAACATCTTCATGACCTCGGCCAGCAAGCTGGCATAAAACGGTCTGCCGTCCTTGGACACATCGACCAGGCGCGGTCCTCCGCCGGTGTGCAGTGTTGCGCCGAAGCTTTGACCGGGCCGCCGGCTGCCCCGCACCGTACCGATCCGGTCGTCCTGCCAGACACCGGTAATGACGTCGAAATCGTCATTAGCCGCCACGGCCACTTCCCGGCATCCTGCGCCCATGGCGCGGTACAGCAGTTCGGCCGTATGAATTCCATACCAGTAGTATCCCGGCTGCGTCGGTTCGAGATGCATCGGTCCGAAGGCATCGGCTCCCGTAATGGCTCCGACAGCTTCCGCCAGAGTGCAGACGAGCCCTTCGGAGTACCGCAGCGCCGAAGCGCTCATGACCGGAATATCGTATTGCTGCGCAAGCTCGGCGATTTCATACGCCTCCCGCGAGCTCAGTGCGAGCGGCTTGTCGATAAATACCGGCTTGCCATAAGGCGCGATGGCGCGGAACTGCTCCAAGTGCACCCGTCCGTCGGCCGATTCGAGCAGCAGCGCATCGACCGATTCCGCTACGGCTTCCGGCGTTTCCATGATGGACACGCCGTATTGCTTCCGCAGCTCTTGCGTAAAGCCGCCGACCCGGTCAATGCTGAGCGGGAAGTCGGCGGAGCCGGCAGGATAAGCGGCGATCACCCGTCCTCCCGGCACATGGTTGACATCCGACGGGTTGTTCAGCAGCTTCGTAAACGCCGTTACGTGCGACGTATCGAGTCCGATGATGCCTATGCGCAGCGCCGCATCCATACGCTAGCCCCGCTTCCGGTAAGCTTCGATGAATTGAATCGCTTTGCGGATATCTTCCTCCGGCTGATCGCCGACTTCACGTTCAATTGTTAAATAGCCCGTATACCCGATGTCTTGCAGCGCTTGGAAGTACGCGTCGAAATCGACGGCCCCCTCGCCGGGAGGCAGCTCCCGGAAAAACTCGCCCGCGCTCACCATCCGCGCAATCTCCTCATGATCCATCGGCTTGTACCCAAGGGAGCCGTAGATGGCGCGAGGGTCCGCTTCGCGCAGCCGGAGGCCGTCCTTCACGTGCGTATGAACGATATAGTCCTTCAGCGTGTGAACGCCTTTAGCCGGGTCGTCGCCGGTCACCATGACCATATTGGCCGGATCGAAGTTGACCGCCATTCCTTTGGAGCCGAGGCTGTCCAAGAAGCTTTTCAGATGGGCGGCGGTCTCGGGACCTGTCTCGATGGCAAAATAACCACCGACAGACGAGGCATAACGGGCCAGTTGACCGCAAGCGTCCTGCATCTCGGCATAGATCGGATCGGCCGGGTCGTCCGGCACGAGACCGATATGCGTAGTCACGATATTCGTACCCAGATCGAGCGCCAGATCGAGAATCCGCTTCGATTTTTCGATTTTGGCCGGGTTCGCCTCTCTGTCTTGGAAGCCGTGTCCGCCCAAATCGCCGCACAAAGCGGAAATTTCCAGCCCGATCGAATTGAGATAAGCCTTGAGGTCTTTCCGAGCGGCCGCGTTTAGATTCGCCGGGTCCATTTCCCCTTTGGTAGCCCAAATTTGCACGCCGTCGGCGCCGAGCTCCTTGGACTTTTGCAAGCTCTCACGCAGCGGCAGCTTGAAGCTGTCCGAAATGACTCCGATCTTGTTCGTCAACGCCATGAGCATCGCTCCTTCCTACAGCTCGATTTCCCGCCCTTGGGCGGCCGATTCGTAAATGGCGCACAATATTTTCATCACTTCGACGCCGTCTTCCACCGGGCTCCGCGTTTCCGCCCGTCCGAGCGAGCTGTCGATAAAATAGTTAATCTCCTGCTGGAACCCGGCGATAAAATCAAACGAAGGATGGTCTACCTGCGGCGCGACGTTCAGAATCGTATCATACTTCTCAGCGATAATCGCAAGCTCCGGCTCCAGCTCAGCTCCGCCCTTGTCTCCGTACAGCTTGACGTACAGCTCATCCTTCTTCGCATGCAGCGTGAAGCTGACATCGACCATGAGGCTCGCCCCGTTCTCGAAGCGGATGAGCGCATTGGCCATGTCCTCAACGGTGTTGAGCTCCGCGTTGTAATCCGCTGCTTTATAGAATTCCAAGTGCTCCACGTTCGAGCGGTTGCCGAGGCGATTGTACGTATTGGCCGAGACCGACTTGACCTTCGGCTTGCCCATCAGGTACCAGCAAATATCGATAATATGTACGCCAAGGTCGATGACCGGGCCGCCCCCGGAGCGCTTGATATCCGAAAACCAGCCGCCCGGGTTGCCGAGACGACGAAGACAAGAGGCTTTGGCGTAATAAATCTCGCCCAGATCGCCCGCATCGATAAATTTTTTCAAAATTTCCGTATTGCTGCCGTACCGGCGTACAAAGCCGACCTGCAACAGCTTGCCCGTCCGCCGCACCGTTTCTTCGACCTTTAAGGCTTCGGCCACCGTCTGGCACAGCGGCTTCTCCACGAGCACATGCTTGCCCGCTTCGAGCGCCGCGATGCTGATTTCAGCATGGGAGTTGTTCCAAGTGCAGATGCTGACGCCGTGAATGTCCGGCAGCGCCAGCAGATCCCGGTAATCGGTGAACACTTTGGATGCGCCGTATGCTTCAGCCTTCGCTTGTGCCCGTTCTTCGTTCAAATCGCATACGGCATAAATTTCCACTTCCGGATGATGGCTGTAGGCTTTGAAATGCTGCTCCGAAATGGAGCCAGCTCCGATAATTCCGATTTTGATTTTGCTCATCGTTCCCCTGTTCCTCCTGCTTCTCCTGTTGTTTTCGATTTACACTACGGCTTCCTGCCACAACCGGCGGACGTTATCCATGGCAATTCGCGAACCGGTTCTCGGATCTTCCATACCTTCGAATTCGACGGACAAATACCCGTCGTATCCCGAAGCCTTCAGCACCCGGATGACCTCCGGCATATCGATGTCGCCTTGTCCAACGATGGCGCCCCGCAGGAAGTTGCCGTGGGTCGACTTGAACCAGCCTTCCCCCGGATTGCGGTAAGACGGACGGCGGTAAAAGTCTTTCAAATGCACCATGGACGCAAACGGAATGTTATTCGAAACGGCGCTGACCGGATCCTCGTCCACACACAGGAAATTGCCGATATCCAGTGTCGTCTTGAAGTTGGCGCGATCCACCTCGTGCACGAGCCGGAGCACCCGGTCGCTCGCTTGCAGGTAGAAGCCGTGGTTTTCCACGCTTGTGACGATATCGAACTGCGCTGCGTAGTCGGCGATACGGCGGCACGCTTCGACGAGCCGGGGCAAGTCCGCTTCGAACTGGCGGATCGTCGTTTCGGGGATCGGGCGCGACGCGACATCATGACGCATCCGCTTTACTCCAAGGTCGCGGGCGATGTCGACTTGGCGCATCGTCTTCTCGATCTCCAGCTCGTACGCTTCCGGGGTGGCCTGCACGAAATTCGCGCCGACCGCGTAGCCGGAAATGTCAAGTCCCGCTTGGTCTGCGGTCTTGAGGATATCTTCAATCAGCCCTGGATTGTCGGTCAGGTCGTACCCGATCGGCACAATCTCCACATGCTCGCCACCATTGTCGGCAATCCAGCGGATGGCTTCCGTTACGGTTAACTCCTTCTTATCGATAGCCCGGTATAAACTGTAGGTGCTCAATCCCAATTTCATGCGTACATCCTCCTCAGTTAAGTCCGATATAAACGACAAGCATGCTTTTTAACGGCGCAGAAGATCGTCCAGGAAGGAAAACCGGTAAATCTGCTTCGGCCTCCCCCTTGCTCTGCCGCGTTCCTCTCCGGTCACCTCGACGAGTCCCGCGTCCATCCACTGCGTCAGCAGCCGATGGGTGCTGCGAACGGTCACGCCGAGAACCGACGCCAGCTCGTGAACGTTGTAGTCCGTTTTGCCCGTACGGGTGAGCTGGGCGACCACCCGGCCCAAATACGTCTGGGTCAAGCCCGCTTCCTCCGCCTTCCGGATCAAGGCGGCGTCCAGCAGCGACAGGTCGGCGCCGAGCGGTACGGCCATTTCCAGCGGACCGATGACGCTCTCGTCCTCGCGGACGATGAAGCTGATGCTGCCGCCCGCGTCTTTGGCCCGCCGCAGCGCCATCCGGGCATGCGAGCCCGCTTCGTGGGCGGACCGGCCGAAGCCGATGCCGATGCTCAGCGAAAGGGTGAAGGTGTCCTGCGCCATTTTGGCCAGCGGGATATATTTATATCCGCCCGTATGGCGCTCGAACGTCCCCCGGGTCGTAACGAACAAATATTCGTCGCCGCCGAGCGGGGTCAAGTGCCCTTCGAGCGTTTCGGCATACTCGAGCATCATCCGGTGAATGTCCAGCTTCAGCCGCTGCACGTCATGCTCCGACTTCCGGAGATCGGCCGCTTTGCGGAACCCGTACACTTCGATCAAGCCCACCACAATTTGCGATTCCTTGCTGCGGCGGGATTCGGTCGACAACAGCGCCCGTTCAAGCGCGACAATGATATCCTGTTCGGTCGGCAGCACCCATTCATTCGGAACGCCGAGCTCGCTCAGCTTCACCGATACGGAACGGAGCGCGGTCAAAGCAATCACTGTGTTTCCTTGGGCGTATTGCTCCGTATGAAAACGAACTATCGCTTCGGTATCCGCAGGATCGCCGCCTGGATAGAACGTCAGTTCAGGCAGCGACTGGCCCAGCTCGCGGAACGTTTTCACGAACGGCTGGCGGGTCAGCGTATCGACAGACATAGCGCCGAGCCGTCCCATCCGCTCCGCCCGAAACAACGAGCGGTACAGCCCCGAGCCGTTCAGCGGAACGAAATGAGCGGGCACGCGCAGTTGGAAGCGGTCGTGGCATACCTGGTATGGAAGCGGTCCCGAATACAAGATCACTTCGACGCGGTCCATAAGGTCCCGGGTCCGTTGAACCGCTTCTTCCAGATTCGCGTACGCCCCGGTGACGGGGACGAAGGACGGAAACGATTTCATCGCTTGCAGCATGACGGGAATCATCGGCTCCGGTCCGATCAGCGCGATCGGAATCCCTTTTTCTACGGTGGACGTACGATAAGTCCCGAACATGACAACACCGCCTTACCCATGCTTGTGTTCAATCTATCTCCATTATACCTGACAGGAGGAATCTGCCAATTGCAAAAAGGTGACGTTTTCAAATGACACTTCATTTATGCCCGCCCCGCAGTCAGACGCTCCAAAGCAATGGCGGCGAGCGCCGCCGCTCCGACCGGGAGACACGCTTCGTTAAGCGTAAACCGGGGATGGTGCAGCCCGAAAGCTTGCTCCGCTCCCGTCTCGGGACCTGAGCCGAGCCAAAAAAAGCAGCCCGGCACCCGCTGCAAATAGACGGAAAAGTCCTCGCCTGCCATCGTCGGCTCCGCCTGTACGCGCCGCTCGCGCCCCAGAAGCCTGTCGATCGCTCTCTCGGCGTAGGCCAGGCAATCGTCGTGGCTGACAAGCACCGGGGTCTGCGGAATGTAACGGAGCTCGGCCCGGCACCGGTAGCCTTCGGCGATCCGCGTCACGAGCCGTTCCAGCCGCTCCGGCATGGCGCTTTGCACTTCCGGCGCAAACGTCCGTACCGTCCCGGTCAGACAAGCACGGTGCGGAATGACGTTGTTCGCTTCCCCGGCCTGCAGGCTGCCGACGGTTACGACGGCGGGGGCAAACGGCGAAAGCTCGCGGCTTATGGCGGTTTGCAGCGATAGAACGACGGCCGAAGCCGCCACGATCGGATCGATGCACTGATCGGGGATGGCCCCATGCCCTCCTTTCCCCTCGATGTCGATCTCGATACGGTCGACGGAGCCCATAAGCGGACCGGCACGAGTCGCTATCCTGCCCGCCGCAAGCGTCGGCAAATTGTGCAGCCCGTAAATTTCCGAGACGCCGTCCAGCGCACCGTCCGCGATCATCGCTTTAGCCCCTGCGTTGATCTCCTCCGCCGCCTGGAACAGGAACCGCACGCAGCCGTTTAACCGCTCCCGCCGCTCCGCGAGCAGCCGGGCCGCGCCGACCGGGCGTCATGCACGCC
>NZ_JTHN01000256.1 GCF_001399685.1 Paenibacillus sp. A3 | reverse complement strand
ATTAGTGAAATAGACGCATGAGTGAAATAAATGTATAGGACTGAATCGTTCAGATAGGTCGGCGTAAAAAGTCCGTTAGAAGCGTTTATATATAAGAAGACCCGCCGACAACAGCGACCGGAAGTAGATACCCCTCCCTCTCGTAACACCTCTATTACCTCAACTGACCACTCTCTCAACAAGCTCAGGAGTCTCAAAGGAAGCTCCAAGCAATCCGCTATCGGGCGATCTCATTGCATAGGGTCCGGCATCATGCCCTTTTCCATCACCTGCGAATTCGTCGGGAGGCTTGCCATCACTTTGCCAAGCTGTCGGACCTCTTTCTCGTTGTTGGCCATCTTGCCGTTCATCGCTTTGCCGATCGGCGTTGATTCAGTCGGCTTCGTCTTGGCCGGGCCGTATTCCATATATTGCTGAAGCTCCGCCAACATCTCTTGGGCAGCGGCGGCTGCCGAAACGGGTATATTTTGCTGCGCAACGAAGCCGGCCTCGTTCAAGTCAACGCGTGTCTGGCCGTTCTCCTGCGTGTGCGTATAGATACGGTACGGAAATTCCAGCAGCGAAGCGGAATCGCGAAACGTCAATTCGTACGTGCTTCCTTCCCGGGACGGCAGTTCGGTGAATCCCATCGTTTTGAGCGTAGCGTGCACGTGGGAAAAGGGCTTGGTGATCGACGGCAGCGTTTTTTTACGGGTCATAGGTCAACACTCCTCGATTCGTTATTTTCCGCCGGACGGCGTGACGCATTCGTGTACCCACTTATTACACAGATCCGTACAGGTTGAAACTTTGTACGGCACTTTATCGTCATTCTTTTTCGAATAGGTATTGAAGAACCGGGGGTGTTGGTATGCGCGGCAGATCGCTGCGGTTTATTTT
>NZ_JTHN01000255.1 GCF_001399685.1 Paenibacillus sp. A3 | reverse complement strand
ATACCCCACCTCTATTTGTTTGAGATTTTCTCCATTCTGGGTTTCTCAACACTTTGGAGCCCCCTTCGAGGGGGCTTTTTTAGTAAGTAAAGTTTTTTCTATACAAAGTAATGAGTTTATTGTATATTTAGGATAATAATGGATCGGTTTACCATTCGAACCATTCCTTTATGGAGGTGTATGAAAACAACAAACTCACATCAGATTGGGATTTTTGACGTGAAGTACAGGGCTCTGACGATCGGTATTATTTTGGTCCTTACGACCGTAGCTTTCGAAGGGCTGGCCATTACGACGATTGCCCCTAATCTGGCACAAAGCTTACGGGGCATTCATCTCTACGGCTGGATCTTCAGCGCCTTTTTATTGGCTCAAATTATAGGGACCACCGTCATGGGACAGCAGATTGATAAGCGCGGCGTTTTCAAATCCATACTTGCGTCTTTTAGTATCTTTGTTATCGGTATCGTTATTGCTGCTGTTTCATTCAATATGCATATGCTTATCGTTGGAAGAGCCTTTCAAGGCTTTGGAGCAGGCGCCCTCATCACATGTGTCTACACCAGCGTTACACTAAGCTATCCCGATGCACTTCGAACGAAAATTTTAGCTGCATTCTCCATGGCTTTTGTTCTGCCCTCATTAATCGGTCCCTACGTGGCAGGACTTATAGCTGCATATATTTCTTGGAGATTTGTTTTTTGGATCGTTCTGCCATTGATTGTGCTGGCGTTAAGCTTAACGTTTCGTTCCTTTCGAAATCTGCAAAACCTGCAAGCTCAAATGACACCAGCCCCAAAAGACAGTTCTAAAGAAATGCACGCCATCATACTGGCCATTGGAACAGGATTGCTATTAACCGGACTGGGTATGATTTCCGATTGGAAAGGAATTGTACTTTCTATTGTTGGCGGACTCATCATGATTCCTTCCTTGCAAAAGCTGCTTCCCCAAGGCACCTTTTCGGTAAAAAAAGGCTTGCCCGCAACCATGGCTTCCAGAGGGCTGTATGTTGCCTGCTACTTTGCTACGGAGAGCTTCGTTATCTTGGCTCTTACCGAAGTGAAAGGCTTCTCGGAAGAGCTTGCCGGTCTGATTGTAGCCGCGGGCGCATTGAGCTGGTCCGCCGCAGCGTGGCTGCAATCCAAGCTCGATGAACGAGATCGCGGTCATGGCAGAAAAAGCAGGGTAATCCTCGGTATAGGGATTATGATCGTTGGAGTAACGTTCGTGATAACAGCCATCGTATTTTCAGGCGGCGGGGTTGTCCTCGTGCTGCTTTCGCAAATCATTACAGGATTCGGCGTAGGATTAGCGAATCCGACAACCGGAGCTATTGCATTACAGCAGGCCCAGGCAGGGAAGGAAGGAGAGATATCCGCAACGCTTCAATTCGTTGATTCGTTCAGTATCGGATTGAGCATCGGAGTAAGCGGCGCTCTGATCGCCCTAAGCGAGACGCTGCAATGGGGGATATTTGCCGGAGTTATGATGGCATTATCTCTCCAGTTAGGTTTCGTGCTTTTAAGTTTAGTGACATCTTTTAGGATTACAACCCGGGTTCAAGAAAGCCCTCACCCGCTTAACGAGGCGGAGACGAAGCTTCCAATGTAAGAACGGCTTCATTGCGGAATGCGGGGAGACTCATACGATTTGGAGGTATAGAAGATGGCTCGTGTGTTGGTTGTCATTACTCCGGCGGAAGGTCACGTGAATCCTTCGCTGGGATTGATCAAGCAGTTGACGGACAACGGCGAGGAAGTTGTCTATGTATGCACCGAGGAGTATCGCGCCAGAATTGAACAAACCGGAGCACAGTTACGGACCTATCCTTTTCCCGAAGACGCTTTTTCCCATGATCCGGTGTTAAAGCCCGCGGAGTATAAGCATCCTTATCAGTTCGTCTATATGATGGTCGGCGGGATTATTCGGAAGATCGTCCCGGAAGTTCTGCGGGTTACGGCGAATGAAACGTTCGATTATTTGATTTTCGACTCCTTGATGGGCTGGGGAGGCACGATCATCGCAGAAAAGCTGGGCATCCCTGCGGTATGCTCCATCGCTTCCTTTGCTTTCGTAGAGCCTTTGGGGGCTGATCAAGGCTTGGATGAGAACCGTAAGGACGTCAAGGAGCTGTATGAGGCCACGATGAAGTTGACGCGGCAATTAGCCGATGAATTTCAAGTGCGTGCCCCGGCTATGGATGAGATTGCCAGACATGCGGGGCGATTAAAGCTCGTTTATACAAGCCGCTATTTTCAACCGCAAGCGGAAAAGCTGGACGATAGCTTTATTTTTGCCGGTCCTTCGATCGTACCGCGTCAGGATGCTCCGTCTTTCCCGTTCGAACAGCTGCGCGCCCGACATCGTCAGACGGTTTACATCGCAATGGGGACCATCTTGAATAAAGACTTGGATTTCTACAAGCTTTGCTTTGACGCATTTGGGGATTTACCGGTCACGTTCGTCGTATCTTCAGGCAAATATACGGATATGACACCATTGAAGGATCGGATTCCTGACAATTTTATTGTAAAGCCATACGTTCCGCAGCTGGAAATGCTGCAGCATGCAGACGCGTTTATTACCCATGCGGGCATGAACAGCACAAGCGAGGCCTTGTATTACAATGTGCCTCTGGTGATGATTCCGCTAACCTCGGATCAGCCTCTTGTGGCGAAGCGGGTGGAGGAGCTGGGAGCGGGCATTGCTTTGGATAAACATAACCTCACCCCCGCTGCTTTGAGAGCTGCTTTAGCAGAAGTACTGAGCAATCCGGCTTATAAGCAGCAGGCTCATGTCATCGGCGAATCTTTACGCCAGGCCGGTGGCTATAAGCGGGCTGCCGATGCCATAACGAACTATTTTGCCAAAATAAATAGATAAAGTGAGGTCCGCTCGTCCACTTCATGGGCGGGCAGTGGTCAAATCCTGCGGCTGACCAAAAAGGAATAAAGCAAGAAGAGGCTTTTCACCCGAACCGTTTCCTGTATAATGGAATGAAAGCAGTTACAATTTCTATGGGAGACATGCAGGGGGCGGGCCAATTGCGTCGGTTAGGAATTCGTATCAACAAACATAGCGTGATCGTCACGTGGCTCATTTCCTACATTTCGGTGCTGCTTGTTCCGGTTATGATCAGCGCGATTCTGTATGCCGCCACTTGGCATGTGGTGGAATCGGAAATCAACCGAGCCAACGAATCGATGCTACGGCAGATGGAGCAGGCGATTGACGGCAATCTGGCAGGGATCGAACGGTTAAGCCTCGAAATCGCGTTGAACCGGCGGGTAGCCGGATTTATCAATGCGCAGCAGCCGCTTACGGACAGCGACTATTACGATTTGGTCAGTATCGCGGGCGATCTGCGGGTGTATCAGGTGGCCAACGATTTTATCGAGCAGATCTACGTTTATTACAAAAACAGCGACACCGTATTGTCGGCCAGGGAACACATCGACAGCCGGGCGTTGTACGGGAAATTGCGGGAGACAGACGGGACGAGCTACGAGGAGTGGAGAGCGTTTTTCGACAAGCGGTACATTCAGGAATACGTCCCCGTTACGATAAGCGGGGATGGTGAGCCGGTCAAGGCCGTCATGTACGCCAAATCGGTCACGCTCGACCATACGGATCAGCCGGGTGCGGTGATTCTGTTCGTCATCAAGGATTCCAAGCTATTGGACAATATCACACCCGCTAACCAGGCTTCGATCGCTGTAGTGGATAAGCAGAACCGCCTGGTCGCCTCGACGGGCTTCGATCATAACCCGGTTGCACCGGTTTACGACCGTCTCACGAACAGGCATGGCCTGTTGTATGAGACGATTTCCGGTAAACAGGTTGCCGTGTCCTACACGACGTCGGACAGCACGGGCTGGAAATACGTTTCGATGATTCCCGCCGAGCTGTTCGACGACAAGATGAAGACGATGAAGCTGCTCATTTACACCAGCATCGGCCTAAGCCTCGTTATCGGCGGAATCGTTACGTTCCTGTTCTTGCGAAAAAATTACAATCCGATCAGCGTGCTGATTCGCAGCCTTTCGGTAAAATCGGGCGTCTCCTTCGACGAAGGGTCGAACGAGTACGGGTACCTCGAGCAGGCGCTCAATACGACGTTTGCCGAGAAGGAGAAGATCGACCAGCGGCTTCGCCGGCATCGCGACGCCATCCGTTCGCATTTGTTCCAGAGTTTGCTGAAGGGCCGGCTGGAGCAAAACGTTCCGGTACACGAGTCGCTCGCCGCCCACGATATCCGGCTGGCTTCGCCACACTTTGCCGTCCTTCTGTTTCACATCGATCATTACGGCAAGCTGGATTCGTCCGGTTATCCCGATCCCCGGATGGGCAGGCTGCTGCATTTTATCATCATGAACGTGGTGGAGGAGGTGGCGGGCAGCCGCCATCACGCTTTCACGACGGAAATGGACGATATGCTGGCGTGCATCGTCAATTTCGGGACGGAGCCTGATGAGGAAGAACTGCGGCGAATCGCGGCCCAGGTCAAGTCATTTCTGCTCGACCATTTCCATATCCGCCTGACCGCAGCGATCAGCGGCATCCATCAAGAACTGTACGGGATTCCGCGCGCGTATCAAGAAACGCTGGAGGCGCTGGAATACCGCCTCGTGATGGGGAGCGGGGAAATTATCCGTTACATCGATCTGCCCGGTTCGGATACGGCGCAACCATCTGGCAGCTACTACTACCCTTTACATGTGGAGCAGCAGCTGATAAATTTCGTCAAGACGGGCGACCACGAGAAATCAAGTGCGATGATCGACGAACTTATCGGTATCAACGTCTCCGGAGCGTCCCTGTCCGTACCGCTGGCCAAATGTCTCATGTTCGATATGATCAGCACACTTCTGAAAACGATGGACGAAATCGGCGCGGGAGGCAAGCGGGATTTCCTCGAGCGGGTCAATCCGGTGGACCGGTTGACCGGCTGCGAAACGATCATGGAGATGCAGGTGCAGCTCCGTGAGGTGCTTGGCGAAGTATGCCGCTTGATCCAGGAGGAGCGCAGCCAGGAGCAGAGTAGTATGCTGAGTCAGCAGATCCTCTCTTACATAAGGGATCATTACAACGATGAGAACCTCAATATCTCGATGCTCGGCGAAGCGTTCGGGTTGACCCCGTCTTATTTGTCGAAGCAGTTCAAGGCGCAGACGGGCAAGGCGCTGCTCGATGTGATCAGCATGACCCGACTGGAGGAAGCGAAGCGGCTGCTCCCGGATACTAAGCTGTCGGTTGCGGAAATCGCCAGAAAGGTCGGATACGCCGACATCAACACGTTCAACCGGATTTTCAAAAAATTCGAAGGCATTACGCCGGGAAAATATAGAGAGCTCTAATAATAGCTGGCCCGCCCAGGAAAAGCCGTTCAAGCATGCTTGCGCGGCTTTTTTCGGTTTTTGCATAGGGATTGCGAAAAAGCATGGCCGTCATACTGCCGTTTTTAACGGTGGAGTTTCGATTTTGAATATAGCCTTCGAGGTGCGCTTCGTAGCATAATGGCCCTAAGGTGCAGCAACCCGGAGTGCACACTTACTCAAATCATAGGGGGATTCGCATGAAACAAAGCTCTGCCGGTAAATCGTTTCGCGCAGCGGCATGTGTCGTCCTGGCTTCCAGCTTGGTCGTCGCATGCACCAAACAGAATATCGGGGATGGCCAGGATGCGACGAAAACGCCTGCGCCGTCATCGGAAGCTGGCAAGTACCCTATCCAAACGAAGGAATCGTTGACCTCGTGGGAGCTGATCAATACGAACCTGATCACCTTTGTGCCCAACCTGGCCGACTCGCCGTTCGGCAAACAGCTGGAGAAGGAAACCGGCGTGAAAGTCAAGTATGCGCATCCGGCCGACGGGCAGTCGAAGGAGCAGTTCAATCTGCTGATCGCGTCGAACAAATTGCCGGACGTCATCGAATACGACTGGAACAGCTCCTATCCCGGAGGAGCGGAGAAGGCGATCGCCGACAAGGTCATTCTGCCGCTTAACGATTATATTGACAAGTATGCGCCCAATCTGAAAAAGCGGCTGCAGCAGGACAAAGAGCTGGACAAGATGGTGAAGACGGACAGCGGCAAATATTATGTATTTCCGATGATCCGTCCCGACAACGGGCTTGTATTCCGCGGACCGATGATCCGCAAAGACTGGCTGGACGAATTGAAGCTGCAGGTGCCGACGACGATCGACGAATGGTACACCGTTTTGAAAGCGTTTAAAGAACAAAAGGGAGCGTCGGCTCCGTTCACTTCGCTGTACAGCAACGAGTTTAATATTCAAGACGCGTTTATCGGGGCCTACCGTACGGCCAACCGGTTCTATATCGACGATCAAGGCAAGGTAAAGTACGGGCCGATCGATCCGCAGTTCAAGGAAGCGCTTGCTCTGCTCCGGAAATGGTATGCGGAAGGGCTGATCGATAAGGATTTTGCCTTGAACACGGATTCGAAGACGCTGGACAACAAAATGTTGGGTGAAAATTCGGGGGCCACGGTCTCTCTGCTCAGCGGCGGCATGGGCCGTTGGATGGAAACCGGGAAGAAGAAAAATCCGAAATTCCAGCTTGTTGCCGCGCCGTATCCGACCTTGAAAAAAGGGGAGCGGGCCTTCATCGGACAACGTGATTTCAAATACAATCCGTCCGCCAGCAAAGCGGTAACCGTCGACACGAAGCATCCCGAACTGGCCGTCCAATGGCTGGACTACGCTTTCAGCGAGAAGGGCAGCCTGCTGTTCAACTTCGGGATTGAAGGCGAGAGCTATGCGATGAAGGACGGCGCGCCGCAATTCACCGACAAGATAACGAAAAACGAGAAATATAATCTCCAGCAAATGGTGTCTCAATATACGAAGCCGAACGGGCCGTTCCCGGGAGACAGCCGGAAAAACTTCAACACGTTCCCGGAGCAGGATGAAGCCGTGAAGATATGGTCCGAAACCGATGCCGCCAAGCATGTGATGCCGCTGTTTATTACGCCGACCGTCGAGGAGAGCAAGGAAGTAGCCAAGCTGAATACGGCGATCGCGAGCTATAAGGAAGAAATGTTCGTGAAATTTATTATGGGCAAGGAACCGATAGACAAATTCGACGATTACGTGAAGCAGATTCAGTCGATGGGAATCGATAAGGTAACGAAAATTTATCAAGAAGCGCTGGACCGGTACAATAAACGATAAATCGGGCTTGGAAGGAGAGAGAACATGAGCGCCATGAACCCGGAAACGACGATCGCCGTGGTCCCGAAGAAACGTGCGGGTATTGGGCTGCTGGTGGATATCCGGAAAAATAAGCTGCTGTACGTCATGCTGCTTCCGGTGCTGCTCTTTTACGTGATATTCCACTACGCTCCGATGTATGGGGCCGTCATCGCGTTTAAAGATTTTTCGCCCCGGCTCGGCATAGGGGAGAGTCCATGGATCGGCTTCGAGCATTTCAATACGTTTTTCAACGGGGCTTATTTCTGGAGAACGATCAAAAATACGCTGCTGATCAGCTTCTACGAGCTGCTGTTCGGCTTTCCGGCGCCGATCGTGCTCGCCCTGCTGCTTAATGAAGTGAGACATACATTATTCAAGCGCACGGTGCAGACGGTCACTTATTTGCCACACTTCATCTCGCTCGTCGTCATTTGCGGCATTGTGAAGGACTTTACATCCGCCGACGGTGTCATTAACGATATCCTCGTCTACATGGGGGGAGAACGTCTTTCGCTGCTCCTTGAGCCGGATATGTTCCGCTCGATCTATGTCTCTTCCGGGATATGGCAGCATATCGGCTGGGGAACGATCATCTTTTTGGCCGCCTTGACCGGCATCGATCCCGAACAGTACGAAGCCGCCAGGATGGACGGCGCCGGGCGGTGGAAGCAGATGCTGCATGTCACGATTCCGGGCTTGATGCCGACGATCGTCATCCTGCTTATTTTGAACATCGGACGGCTGATGAATGTCGGATTCGAAAAGATCATCCTGCTGTACAATCCAAGCACGTACGAGACAGCCGATGTCATCTCGTCGTATGTGTACCGGGTCGGCTTGCAGGATTTCAATTACAGCTTCAGCTCGGCGGTCGGGTTGTTCAACTCCGCAATCAATTTTATTCTCGTGATCTTTTCCAACTGGTTGAGCCGCAAGCTGAACAATACGAGCTTATGGTAGAAAGGAGGAACAGCCGATGCTGAACCAGCGCACCGTTTCGGAAAGATGCTTTGATGCCGGCAACGTCGTCTTTTTGACCTTGCTGATGGTACTCACCATTTATCCCATCGTGTACGTGGCCTTCGCTTCCGTTAGTGACGCCGCCAGCTTGATGGCGCACAAAGGAATGCTGTGGAAGCCGCTCGGATTTTCGCTCGAGGCGTACGCGAGCGTGTTTAATAACCCGATGATTTTGAAGGGCTACGGGAATACGCTGTTCGTCGTCATCGTCGGACTTGCGTTCAATCTGTCGCTTACGGCCTTCGGGGCGTATGCCTTGTCGCGCAAAAGCTTGCGCTACCGCAAGCCGCTCATGTTGTTTATCGTCTTCACGATGTTCTTCAGCGGAGGGTTGATTCCATTTTATTTTACGGTCAAAGGAATCGGGCTTGCCGACTCGCTCTGGGCGCTTATTATTCCGCATGCGATCAATACGTTCAATCTGATCATTATGAAAACGTCGTTCGAGGCGATCCCCGACAGCCTGGAGGAATCGGCCAAGATCGATGGAGCGAACGATTTCGTCATCCTGTTCCGCATCATGCTGCCCCTGTCCATGCCCGTCATCGCGGTTATGATGCTGTATTACGGCGTCAGTCATTGGAACTCCTGGTTCCATGCCATGATCTTTCTGCAGGACCGGTCGCTGTATCCGCTGCAGCTCGTGCTCCGCGAAATTTTGCTGCAGGGCGAAGCGAGCTCGATGGCCGTCGGCGCGTCGGATAGCGATGTGGCGATGCTGTCGGTTACGCTGAAATACGCGACGATTATCGTCGCGACGGTGCCGATTCTTCTCGTGTATCCGTTCCTGCAAAAGTACTTCGTGAAGGGTGCGCTGGTCGGCGCAATCAAAGGATAAGGAGCGGAACCCGCAGCATGAATGGAAACGAAACGGAAAATGTCCGCCTGGAGCTCAATTGGGAGCAGTTTATGGCCGATAATGATATGGAATGGGTCGTCAAGCCCGTCAGCTGGGACGAGGGTGCTTTTATCGGCAACGGTCTGATCGGCGCGATGATTTATGGGGAGGAGAATGCGAAGAAGCGGAACGTGCTGCGGTTCGTTGCGGGGCGGACGGACGTGACGGCGACCCGGACGGACGGTCCGGGCTTCTGTCCGCGCGTACCGGTCGGCGAGCTGGACCTGGAGCTGGAAGGAATGATTTATCATCCGACCTCGATGCGGCTGGATTTGTGGAATGCCGAGCTGCGCGCCGTATTGACGACGACCCGGGAAGAGGTCCGGGTCCGGGCATTCGTCCACAGCGAAGCGGAGGTTATGGCCGTCGAGCTCGAAACGACGGAAGGGGAAAAAGGCGCGCGCTTGGCGTGGTACGCGAATTCCGAGGTGGACCCGGTGCTCAAGCATGCCGACGGCATCAATATGAACCAGTACATTCCGGCGGAAGAAGTGGACAAAACGACGTGGGACGACGGCATATCCTTATCCGTCCAGCGGTTTGCCCCGGATGAAGGCTGCGTCGCGGCATGGAAGGAGACGCGAGCCGCCGCAGGTCGCCGCAGCATCTGGTATGTCAGCATCGTCAACGGCCATGACGAGAAGGCGAAGGAACAAGCTGCGGCAGCGGTGAGGAAAGCTTCGGAGAGCGATTTCGGCGCGTGGGTCGACGCGCATCGCCGGTGGTGGCACCGGTATTACCGGCAAAGCTTCGTTTCGATCCCGGACGGGCGGCTGGAAAGCTTTTACTGGATTCAGATGTATAAGCTGGCCTCGGCCACACGGGCCGACCGGCCGCTGATCGACAATCAGGGACCGTGGCTTGCCCCGACGCCTTGGCCGGGGATCTGGTTCAACATGAACGTGCAAATGAGCTATTCGCCGGTCTATGCGGCGAACCGGCTGGAGATCGGGCAATCGCTTGTGCGGGCGCTCGACGAGAACAGGGAGCATTTGATTGGAAACGTGCCCGAGCCGTTCCGGCACGATTCGGCGGGACTCGGCCGAAGCTGCAGCTTTGACCTGAAAAGCGAAGTGGACGACGAGGTCGGCAACCTCGCCTGGATCTGCCACAATGTTTGGCGGCACTACCGGTACTCTATGGATGACGAGATGCTGAGAAATGTGCTGTATCCGCTCTTGCGAAGAAGTATGAATTATTATTTTCACCTGCTGGAAGAAGAGGAAGACGGCAGACTGCATTTGCCGCCGACCATTTCCCCCGAATACGGATCGTTTATGGGGACGAGGGTGCGCGATTGCCATTACGATCTGGCGCTCATCCGCTGGGGCTGCGAAACGCTGCTGGCCATAAGCGAGCGGCTGGGGGAAGCGGACCCGTCGTGCTGGAAATGGCTGCACGTTCTCGACCGGCTGGCGCCGCTGCCGGTGGATGAGACCGGCTACATGATCGGCCGCGACACGCCGCTTGCGTACGGCCACCGGCATTTCAGCCACCTGCTCGCCGTCTTTCCGCTGCACCTGATCGGCTGCGACAGGGAGGAGGACCGGGAATTGATCGCTACCTCGCTTCGCCACTGGATCGGTAAGGAAGGCGATCTGCGCGGCTTCAGCCTGACCGGCGCGGCATCCATTGCCGCGACGCTCGGTTGGGGGAATGAAGCGCTTCGCTTGCTGCAAGCGCTGCTGCTGATCATCAAGCCGAACACGATGTATAAAGAAGCGGGGCCGGTTATCGAGACGCCGCTCGCGGGAGCGGCGGCGATTCATGACATGCTGCTGCAAAG
>NZ_JTHN01000254.1 GCF_001399685.1 Paenibacillus sp. A3 | reverse complement strand
CTCTATTTGTCTGAGATTTCTAACTCTAGAGTTTCTCAACAAGCGCAAGCGGACAAGTAAAATCGTCCGCTTGCTTTTTTATGCGTTAGGGAATTTGCACTCGCTGGGGTCCGTTTCTACGAACGCCTGAATACTGGGGTGCCTCATCGTATGCCCCGGGGTCCACTCCATAAACTGTACCTTGACCACGATCTGCGGAACGATCCAGACCGCGTCTTTGCTCCGTTCGGGCTCGTTCACGAACGGCTTCGCTTTCGTCCTCATGGACGCTACGCGTGCCGTCAGGTCCCGCCACTCCTGCTGCGTTACCTTCCCGGTGCCTGCGTGGCCGATGTAGTAGAGGTTGCCCTGCCCGTCGTACAAGCCGAGCAGCAGCGAATTGACGATATTGTCCCGGTACGTGACGCCGCCCACGACGGCCAGCAGATCGTAAAATATTTTGCGCTTCTGCCACCGTTTATCTTTGCCTCCGATAGCATACGTGCTGTTCAGATTTTTGCATACGACGCCCTCCATCTGGTGCTTGATCATGACCTGCAGCAGCTCGTCGGGGTCGGTGAAGTTTTGCACCGTTTGCACATCGGGCTGCGGGATAACGATCTCCTGCAGAATGCGCTGCCGCTCCGAAAGGGGTTTATCCGTAACCCATTGCCCGCTGAAAAACAAAACGTCGAAGATCATGTACGTCACCGGGGTTTGAGCGACGGCGAGCTCGATGTTTTGCTGCCTCCTTAGACTGTCCCGCTTCATGATCTCGTGAAACGACGGTTTGTGATGGTCGAAGGCGATGAATTCCCCGTCCAATATGAACGAAGTGGCCGAGCAGTAGCGCGAAGGAGACAAAAACTCGGGATACTGCAAGGACCGATTGTTCAATCTTCGATTGACGAGTTGGACCTTGGAGCCGTCGCAGTAGGACAGCATGCGTACGCCGTCCCATTTGATCTGGGTGATCCATTCGCTGCCTTTGGGAAACGAATCGGTGCTTATCGGTTCGAAGGGAACGACGGGATTTAACATAAGAGAGCCCCCCTATAATTCGTGTTTTATTAACAGTTATTCCCTTTTGTAACTTGACATAACGGCCAGCGGCTCGGTATAGTTGAAAGTGCAGCACAATTAACTTTGGTATAACGAGGTGGAAAGGAAATGTTTTTCTTATCGACTGTTCTGAAACGGAATTTGGCTTAAACGGGAGAAGTCTGCCCATTTTTCACCCTAAGCCAACCGAAGAACAGTAGATAAAGAACTCGATTCCTTTCGTTCAAATGATACAATTTGCAACGGGTCAGGGCGTGTTCGCCTTACCCGTTTTTTGTTTTCCATACAACCTAAGCTAATTGAATAGAGCTTTGTCCGGCTGTTTCTCCGGTTGGCTTCGAACCTGAAGCGAAAAGGAGAGAGCTTTCATGAGTATGTTGAACGTTGAACAGCTTACCCATACGTATGGGGATAAAAAAATATTCCAAAATATCCAATTCCGGCTGGTCCGGGGAGAGCATGCGGGACTCGTCGGAAGCAACGGAGCCGGTAAGTCGACCTTGCTGCGCGTTTTGGCAGGACAGCTGCTTCCCGATGCGGGCAAGATCGAATGGCTTCCGCAGGCCCGGCTCGGTTATTTGGAGCAGCACGCTGATTTGCAGGCGGGAATGACGATTATGGACTATTTGCGGGGCGCTTTCGCTCATCTGTATGAGCTGGAACGAGCCTTGCATCAGGTCGCCGAGCAAATGGCCGCGGCGGACACCGACCTCGAACCGCTGTTAATCCGGTACGGCGAGCTGCAGAACCGGCTGGAGCATGCCGATTTTTACGGCATTGACTCCAAGATTGAGGAGGTGGCTGCCGGATTAGGCATTCTTGAGCTCGGCAAAGACCGGGAGGTCGACAAGCTGAGCGGGGGGCAGCGCACGAAGCTGCTGCTGGGCAAGCTGCTGCTGGAGGAACCGCACGTATTATTGCTCGACGAGCCGACCAATTATTTGGACGACGTGCATATCGAATGGCTTACCGGCTATTTGAAGCGTTACGAGCAGGCATATCTCGTCGTCTCGCATGACGAGGCGTTCCTGAATGAAATTACAACGACGATCTTTCATTTGGAGCATCAGACCATCAAGCGTTATGCCGGCAATTATGCGGCATTCGTCAAACATTACGAACTAAGCCGATTGCAATGGCAGGACGCGTACGAGCGTCAGCAGAAGGAAATCGACCGGCTGGAGAGCTTTATTCAAAAGAACCGGAACCGGAAAGCCAAGCAAGCAAAAAGCCGGGAAAAAGCGCTGGAGCGAATGGAACGGATCGAGAAACCGACGTCCGGACCGCGGCCCCGGTACAGCTTTCGTGTTCATATTGAACCTGTGACCCGAATCATGGAAGCGAAACGTCTGCAATTTGGCTATACGGAGCCGCTATCCGCCCCGGTAAACCTGCAAATGAAACGCGGGGAAAAAGTGGCGGTCGTCGGGTACAACGGCATCGGGAAATCGACCATGCTTAAAACGATGCTGGGCCTCCTGCCGCCGTTAAGCGGTACGGTGCAGCTCGGCGAACGGGTCACACCGGCATATTTTGCCCAGGAGCAGCTGCCCTCGGACGAAACCGCGCTTGAGCGACTGTGGTCACTACGGCCGGATAAGACGCAGAAGGAAATCCGGCAGACGCTCGGCATGGCCGGCCTGACCGAAAAACATATCCGGCAGCGCCTCAGCTCGCTTAGCGGCGGGGAGCAGGCGAAGGTCCGCTTGTGCGAGCTCATGCTGACGGACAGCAATCTTCTCGTGCTGGATGAACCTACGAACCATTTGGACGCCCGGGCGAAGGAAGCGTTCAAGGAAGCGCTGAAGGAGTACAAAGGGACCATTCTGCTCGTTTCCCATGAGCCGGAATTCTATGAAGATTGGATTACTCAGGTTTGGGGTTTGCAGGACTGGAGCAAGTAAGCACAGTCCCGGCACAAAGAAACGATCGGCGCTTAGCCGATCGTTTCTTTCGTTTTCGCCTTGCCTTTTCTTGTTTTCGCGGCTTTGGCTTTCTCGGCCGTCCCCGGCGTCGGCTCGGTTACTACCGGTTTGACCGCTTCGAGGCTCGCCTGCAGCGCGGCCATCAGATCGATAACGTTCGCCTTATGCGGCTCCGGCGCGACGCGGACCTGCTGGCCGGAAACTTTCGACTCGATCGCTTGTAGCACAGCCGAGCGGTAATCGTCCTTGTATTTTTCCGGCTCGAAATTCGTCGCCAGCTGGCCGATCAGCAGCTTCGCCATTTCGAGCTCCTTCTCGTTGACGTTGCTCTGCTCCGGGAGGTTCGGTACATGTTCCACTGACCGGATTTCGTCCGGGTAAAAAATCGTCTCCATCGCAATGCACCGGTCGATAATACGGATGGCGGCCAAGCTGCTTTTGGACCGGATGGACACTTTGGCAATGCCGATTTTGCCCGTTTGCCGCATCGCTTCAAGCAGCAGGCTGTAGGCCCCGGCGCCGGTTTCGTTCGGAGCGAGGTAGTACGTTTTCTGAAAATAAACCGGGTCGATGTCCGACAGGTCGACGAAATCGAGAATCTTGATTTCTTTGGTGATCTCGCCGGTCAGCTTCTCCAGCTCGTCCTTCTCGAACAGCACGAACGAGCCCGGCTCGTATTCGTAGCCTCGGACGATTTCCCCCCACTCCACTTCACGCTCGCAGTGCTGGCATTTGCGGACGAAATTCAGCGGCGTATTGCAATCCTTATGAATCATGCGCATCGAGATGTCTTTGTCTTCCGTCGCCGAGAACATCTTGACGGGCACGTGCACCAAGCCGAAGCTGATGGCGCCTTTCCAAACCGTATGCATGGCTGTACCTCCCGGGGGCCTGAGCTGGCCGTCTACTTTCTATACAGTATACGCAAAATGGAAGCGTCCCATTACACCGCGCGCGAATGTCGGCGCAAGAAATTGGGACATGCTACAGAAGAAGGCTGCATGAATCGCCAAAAAGCATCGTCATGCCGGCCCGAACATTTCGATCAGAGGAGGAAAAGGAATCATGAGCGAAGCAAACACGTCCGGCGGCAAGTTCACGGATGATGCGGCCCATGAAGGGCGAGACTCCAATTTTATGGACATCGACCGGATGATCAACGAAGGTCTTGGCGGCGGGCAGGTGACGATCCATAACGGACTGATCGAGGAATCGACGACCGATACGATGGATCATCCCGAATCGGTCATCAGCGGGGAGGACAACGGGCAATGAAAGTGTACCGCGCTCAAGAAATTATGAAATCCGAAGAAAAAGTCAGCGTGGAGTTGAACGGCGTTTCCGTATGGATCGACAGCGTAGACCCCGAGCAGGAAACGGCCAAGGTGCATGTGGAAGACCGCCCTGCCGACGCCCGCGTCGTTCCTGTCGACGAGCTGCAGGAAGTCCAATAGCTCCCGCAGGAACGTGCTTTTTAGCAAAAGCTTTCCGAAAGCGTACAGGCCGAGAGGGCCTGTGGCTGGGGAAGCTTTTTTTGCTGCCGCAAAACGGCTTCGGGGCTTAAGCAATCGGGCAAGCCGATAGTCAGTGATAGGGGATCGGTGGTATGATATACCTGAAAGATCCGGGAGGAACGAGCGTTTCGAACGATACTCGGCGCTCCGAAACAATAGCTAAACGGCATGTTTGTCTAGATACAAAGGAACGGCTATAATAATTGTCAATACGAGAGCGGAGGCGGATAGATGTGAGCTCGGTCGACGAATTTACTCTGATCGATCTGCTGAACGGCGGGAAGCAAACGATCGCTTTTCAACGGGCCGGCGGTGTGGAGACAGGGATCGGCGACGATGCGGCCGTCGTCCGCGCCTCTTCGGATAGCCGGTGGATTCTCACTTGCGATACGATGACGGAAGACATTCATTTCAAGCGAGTGACGATGCGCGATGCGGATATCGGGTACAAAGCGATGGCTTCCGCCGTCAGCGATATCGCTGCGATGGGAGGGACTCCGCGGTACGCCCTCGTGGCGCTCAGCATGCCGAAGTCGACGCCGGTGGAGCGTGTGCGTGCGATGTACGACGGGTTGTACGAATGCGCGAACCGCTACCGGGTCGTTGTCGCGGGCGGAGATACGACTTCGTGTATCGGGGGCGTCACGCTGACCGTCACGGTCATCGGAGAGACGGAACCGGACAAAGCGCTGCTCCGTTCGGCAGCCAGACTGGGAGATGTCGTATTTATTACCGGTTTTACCGGCGATTCGGCGGCCGGACTGGAATGGCTTCTAAGGAAAAACAAGCCGTCGGAGGAATGGGACGCCGATCCGGAGCTGAAGCGGTATCCCGGACTTGTCCGGGCGCACTGCCGTCCCGAGCCGCAGATCGAGGCAGGCGAGCTGCTGCGGCGGTCCGGCTTCTGTCATGCGCTCAACGACGTCAGCGACGGGATCGCCAGCGAAGCGTGGGAAATTGCCGCGGCGTCGAATATCGGAATCGACCTGATCGAAGACCGGATTCCCGTGTCGGGCGAGCTACTGGAATATGCTTCAAGCCAAGGGAAAGACCCGCTGGATTACATGCTGTACGGCGGCGAAGATTATCAATTAATCGGAACGGCGCCTGCCGAGCACGCCGTCGAGCTGCAGATGCAGTTTAAGGAGGCGGGGCTGCCGCTTTATCTGATCGGATATGTCCATGGGGAGCATTCCGGCGTACGGCTTGTGCGGAGCGACGGCAGTACGGTACCGCTCGCCAAGCGCGGTTATAATCACTTTACCGGATGAAGGGACGATCCTGACATGGCCACTTATGCATTTCAAGCCCGTCATGTAGCCGATACTTCCGCATTGGCGGAACGCTTGGCCTCGTTGTTTATCCCGGGAACCGTCATTACACTTGACGGCGACCTGGGGGCGGGCAAGACGACATTCTCGCAAGCGGTAGCCAAGGCGATAGGCGTCAAGGACATCGTGAACAGTCCTACGTTTACGATCATTAAAGAATATGAAGGTTCCGAGTTCCCTTTCTATCATATGGACGTATACCGGTTGTCTTTGGAGGAAGCGGATGATTTGGGACTGGATGAATACTTTTACGGAAAAGGCATTACGCTTGTCGAATGGGGTTCACTGATCGAAGAGATTTTGCCTCCGCAGCGGTTGGAGATCCGGATTGAGACCGACGGAGAAAACGGGCGAAGCTTCAAACTTAAGCCATCAGGCGACCCTTATGAAGCATGGTGCATGAAGCTACAACAGAACGGATGGTTAACATGATTCAGAATACGGCATCAGATTCAACTTTGTATGGCGACGGCAAGCTTATGCTGTCCGTCGAAACGTCAACCGTGTCGATGACGACCGCGTTGACTCGGGGACAGGAAATCTTGGGGGAAATTACTTCGAAAGCGGAGCGGAACCATTCGCTTTACCTCGTGCCGACCTTGCAGCGGCTCATGGCGGAGTTCGGCGTCGGGCCGGACGAGGTGTCGGCGTTTGCCGTCGGCGTGGGGCCCGGTTCCTATACCGGGGTGCGTATTGGCGTGACGGTCGCCAAAACCTTTGCCTGGACGCGGAAGCTGGCTTTGCTCGGCGTCTCTACGCTCGAAGCGTTGGCGCTCGGCGGAGCCGGCTCCGCC
>NZ_JTHN01000253.1 GCF_001399685.1 Paenibacillus sp. A3 | reverse complement strand
CTGTCGCCGAACTCAGGGGCCTCCTGCGCTTCAGTCATAAGCCAGCTTTGGCTGACAATAAGCCCGCCGGAATGCACAATCCCCCACAGCAGGATCATTACGATCATGGGGATGAAATATCCTCCCGCATAATAAATCAGGAGGTAAGCAGCAGCATAAACTACGGTAAAAAGGACCGTCGTTCGAAGAACGCTCTTTTGCAAAAAGCTTCCGAATAAGAAGTTGCCCAAAATCATGATCACTCCAAACATCATCAGCATCATACTGATCCAGGAGCCGTTCATATGGGTGACTTGTCCGAGATATTCGGCGAAGTAGCTGTAAACCGAGAACATCGAGGCGAATATACTCGTCACTGCGGCGATATTTAGCCACAATGCGGGCTTGCGTAAAATACCGAGCTGTGCGCCGTAAGACAACTTTGCTTGAACCGGCATCGAGGGAAGCCAGGCCCAAATCCCGATAAAGGCCACGAGACTGACAACAGCCCCGAACAGGAAAGCGGCTTCCAGTGAGACCCGCTCCGCCAGATAGGAAGTCAACGGCACGCCGAAGGCAAACCCGACCGTAATGCCGGCAAAAACCTTGGTGACCGCCTGGCCGCTTTTCTCCGGAGAAACGAGCGATGCTGCCGTGACAAGCGCAACTGAAAAGAAAGCGGGATGAACAATAGCCGGAATAATGCGGAAAGCGAGCATGACGTCAAATCTCGTCGTAAATGCATACACGATATTGGAAATCGCAAACAATAACACTGCGGTTAACAGAATGAATTTGCGATTCATGCCGGAGGCGAGCAGCGTCAGGAACGGGCCTGAAACCGCAACGACCAAAGCAAATATACTGACCAGCCATCCAGCCTGCGTGGCGGAGATGTTGAATTTCTGCGTAACCTGGGGCAGCACCCCGACAATTCCCATTTCCGTCGTGATAATTCCGAATACGCCTAATGCCAGAACGAGGATAAGCAACGGGTTGATCTTATTCATCTTTCGCAAGTCTCCATTTCCTATGTAATCTTTAAATATATATATCTAGATATGAATATGCATAAAAATAAAAAAAAGAGAGTCTCTCCTTTCTTTCTAAAGTTCGGCCCGAATATACTCGGCAAATTGCTGAATGGTCTTTTCGTTCCGACGATAAAACGTCCACTTTCCATACCGCTCCGCTTCCAACAGGCCGGCTTTTTGCATCGTTAACAAATAGTTGGACACGACCGATTGGGCAAGCTCCGCTTTCGTTTGAATATCCGATACACACACGCCGATGCAGAAATCGATCCCGTGCTCGATATAAGGGGTTTTATCGAAATATTGCTCCGGGTCTTTTAACCACACCATGATTTGACGACGGGTCTCGTTAGACAATGCTTTATATATCAATGAAGGATCCATACGCATCATTATATCTATTTTTGTAGATTTGTAAAGCTGACATAGTAGGGAATATGAT
>NZ_JTHN01000252.1 GCF_001399685.1 Paenibacillus sp. A3 | reverse complement strand
CGCCGAGACCGATCCGCGGACGGATGACGGAAATCCGCCGGCAGCGCCTACGACGGTCGTCGCGACCCATGCAGGCGACACCAGCGTCATCACGTTCCAAGCGAGCTCAAGCGCCGATACCGTCGGCTATCGGTTGTACCGTTCCGTCAATCACGGACCGTACCAACGGGTAAGCAAAGTCGTGATAGCCGGCGACGAGGCGAAGTTTACGGATTCCGTCAACGGAGGAAACCTCTACGGTTATTACGTGACCGCTGTCGATGTCGCCGGTAACGAATCCGTACCGAGCAAAGCGGCTTACACGGACGGGACGTCCGTCGATCTATCATCGCTCCCCCCGGATGGAGGTCAGAAGACCGCTCCTCCGGACAGCAAACCCGGCGATGGAAAAAATAACGAAGGTACAGGCGGTTCGGAAACGGGTACCGGCTCGGAACCGAATAAGGAGCATAACGCCGGCAGCGGATCTACCGGCAAGGAAGATCAAACGCCCGTCAAGACGCCTCCGGCTGCGCCTACCGGCTTGTCGGCCAAGTCCACCGGCGGAGGCGTCGAACTGAATTGGAAGGATAATGCGAGCAAAGAAAAGGTTAAGGAATACACGGTATACTATAGCGAAAAAGAAAACGGCAAGTTCGAGAAAATCGGTACGGTAGCAAATGCAACGCAATTCAAGTACTATGCCGTCTCCTACGACGGCTATTACAAAGTCTCCGCCACAAATGAATTCGGCGAATCCAAGCCTTCGGCGGCGGTGAAGTTTAAGAAATAGCAGCTGTGAACAAAGGGATACGAACCGCTTGCGCGGTTTGTATCCCAAAGCTTGTTGAAAAACCCGCTTCGCGTAGAA
>NZ_JTHN01000251.1 GCF_001399685.1 Paenibacillus sp. A3 | reverse complement strand
CATCCGTCCGCGGATCGGTCTCGGCGGGCGCCTCGTCCTGATAATCTTTCGGACGGTAAAAATCCAGGCTGCGGCGGCGGTCCGCTTTGACTCTTTCCATGGCGTTCGCCAGTTCTTTAAACAAAGTTCCGAGCGGTTTTTCCCGCTTGATCACGCTTTTCTGCTGAACAAATTCGCTTGGCGTTCCGTCTTGCGCGATATAATTGATTCCGTTATACGTAATAATTGGCAAGCTTACCATGACGTTATCTTCTTCGGTCGGAACGAATTTTTTATTGAATACGTCCGTGACGAGCTTGCCCGCCTTCGAAGTCGCTTCGCTCGGCAGCTTTCCGGAAAGGCTTGAGACAGTCGCCTCGACGATATTTTCCGGCCGTTTGAACTCTTTTGTCGGGAACAGCTCAGGTTTTTTGTTAATCGCGTCATCTAAAACAAGTGCAAAAATATTTTTGGCCCGGTTCGTTCCGCCGGTTTTCTTGCTCAGCTTATGAATTGGCTGGTCATATCCGACCCAGACGCCAAGCGTAATGTCCGGCGTATAGCCCATAAACCAAGCATCGGCATCGTCCTGGGTCGAGCCGGTTTTGCCGACGATCGGCATTTTGCCGTAGTGCTTGAAATTTTTCATCAGATCGGTTGCCGTACCGGACGTAATGACGGTGCGCATCATATCGGTCATCAGATAAGCCGTTTGCTCGGAAAA
>NZ_JTHN01000250.1 GCF_001399685.1 Paenibacillus sp. A3 | reverse complement strand
TTCAAGCCTCCGCGGAGGCCTCCGGGTTTGCCGATGACCCGCAAATTCCGGGTTGGGCGAAATCCGGCGTAGCCGCAGCGGTCAAAGCAGGCCTGATCCATGGATATGAGGAAAACGGCCGCACGTGGTTCAAAGCGGACCAAACGATCACCCGGGCGGAAATGTCCGTGATGATCGCGAATGCGCTGACCTCCGGCGGATTCAAATCAGTAAACCAAACCAAGGCATTCCAGGATGCCGCGAGCATTCCGGCTTGGGCAGAAGCATCTGTGAACGCCTCGGTTTCGGCCGGGATCGTGAGCGGGTACGAGGATCAAACGTTCCGCGCCGGTCAAACCGTTACGAGAGCGGAGGCGGCAACGATGATTTACAAGCTCTTGGATGCTTTGAAGCTGTAGCCGACCCATTCGCACCATCTCTTTCACAAACGTATAAAGCCTGACAGGAATTCCTGTCGGGCTTTTCGGTTTTATGGGCATCTGTGGGGCTTATCCATGATTTGTAGGACTTAAAAATAAAGTCTTAGACAGCCGTGTCGTCTAACACGGCACCATCAGATGATGAAATATAGTTATTTCAAGATAGACTGCTTTTGCTTTTGCATTGCTATCGATCCCGCTAGAGTGTAGAAAACTTATGACCCGTTATGAATTTTTGAGAGTTCTGTTTCAATATTCTTATCAGAAAATTCATGCCATACTACATCTTTTTTTCCATCTTCTTCTTTCGTGAAAGAATTATATGCTTCTTCTGTAACGGGTTTATTCTTAATGAAGAATGTTGTGGTACCATCACTGCTTGTATTCTGATACCCCAATATATCAGTTTTATAAGCATTTGATTCGAAACTTAGTTTTCCATATCCATTGTTTGATACACCATTTGAATAACGAAATGTCCCGTCCGATTTAAGATCTTGAAAACCTCTGTATACTTGAATGTATCCATAAACTGAACCCTCCATATAATGAAGGACTTCATAAAACTCTGGGTACTTGCCTGGTGTTAATTCAAGAACAACTTCAGGTATTTTGTCGCCATCTAAGTCAATTATTGCAAATCGCGTTACTTTGAAGGTAGTTCCATAAATTTCTTCATTAGTTAAAAAATCATTCAAATATACTTTTTTCTTGTTATCTGTGCTGCTAAAATTAACCTTATTTTGTAAAACTGCTGTGTAAGCTTCTAATACAGAATAATTCTTATTGTCTTCAGATGGCATCTGAGTCTTTATATTTTCAATTTTGCTTTCTGAAGGATTATTAATCGGGATAGAAGAAGAACTTGTTGGATCAGAACTTGAGTTACGGCTATTGTTAAAGTTTAAACTGCTTTTATCATTCGAACACGCAGTAATTGAAATACTTAACAGAAACACAAGAAGTAAACACATAATTTTTGGTTTCATCTAATCACTCCTATTCCATTCACAATCTCTGTTAAAAATGTATGATTTATACCAACTTAGGCTGACAACCAATCCTAGATCTCCATTATACAGAAAGTATTATCCAATTTATACCGTTATCCTCCTCTTAGTTTGGCGGCCGATCCGGTCTAATACTTTATTTTCTCAGTCTACAGGTTTATTTTTTTGTGACATCTGGCACGTGTTGAAGAGCTTCGGGAGCATCCTTTATAATGAGCAATAATGATAATAATAATCGTTATCAATTAATGAAATTGGAGCGAAAGAAGGATGCGCGATCTTTATCAAATGAACGATATCGAGCGGCTGTCGGCGGGAAATGATGCACACAGACGTTGGATAGATGCCTATACCTTTATTGCCGCTGCGGAGGGGAAGGGCGAGCTGAGCATCGATGGGTTGCGAATGCTGGTGGATTCGGACACCGTACTGTTCTGGAACCCCGGGAGGGCGATCGAATACCGCGCCGCCCCCGGGTGCGGCTTGCTGTTGGACTTGATTACGTTTCGCATCTTCACTTCGTCCGGTCAAGAAGAACGGTCTGCGGGTCAAGCGGCGTATGGCGAAAGGCGGAGCCTGTGGCTTCCCGACGGCAAGCTGTACCCGGAATCCCCTTATCGGATCGGGATGCTCGTCAAGGAACTGATAGCACTCCGCAGTAATGACGCCGGGAACGAGCCGTTCCGGCAGGAGATGCTGCTTTATGAACTGCTTCACCTGCTGGTGCCGGGCCGCTCTACAGACTCGGAGGCGGACACCCGGCCGTCGCGCAAGGGGATCGAGCTGGCCATCGACTATATGCATAAGCATTACCGGGAAGAAATCAGCCGGGACATGCTCGCGCAGATGACCGGCTTCCACCCGCGCTTTTTTTCGATGCTGTTCAAGCGGGAAACGGGACACAGCTTCTCCGACTACTTGGCCCGCATTCGGATCGACCGGGCGAAGGAGCAATTGCTGCTGACGGGCGGAAGCCTGAACGACATTGCCCGCAATGTCGGCTATGCGGACGGGTTTTATCTGAGCCGCAAATTCAAGCAGGTCGTCGGCGTATCGCCGACAGGCTATGTGCGCGAACCGAAAAAAATCGTCGTCTACGACCTGGTCGGACATCTGCTTGCTCTGGGCATCAAGCCGCTCGGCGCTTCGTACAATCAAGGGCTGAGCCGCCTGGCGCTGCTGAGGGAGGAGCTGGCCGGCACGCCGGATGTCGGCTACACTTCCGTGGAGCCGATGCTGGAGCTTGAGCCGGAGCTGATCATCGCGACGGACTGGCTGGACCGCGGGATGATCGAGCAGCTGCACAAAATTGCGCCGACGCTTGTGTTTCATAGCGGCGACCCGTTCGAGAGATTCAAGTCGCTGGCGGACATCCTGAACCGGAGACGGGAAGCGGAAGCGTTCATTGCCCGGTATGAGGAGAAAGGGAAGCGGGCGCGGGCGGAGCTGAACGGTCTTGTCGGACCGGACGAGACGGCGGCCGTCTACGAGATATGGGCCGACTGCCTCTGGGTCATGTGCGAATCGTACGGAAGAGGCGTCTACAATTTGTACAAGACGCTCGGGTTTACCCCTCCGCCGAAGGTGAAGCGGGACGTGTTGGATATCGGACAGCCGAAAAAAATAACGCTCGAAGAGCTGCCGGACTATGCGGCCGATCATATGTTCATCAGCGTATACCCGGCGAACGGCGGGGCCGAAAGAGCGAGAAAAGTAATGGAGAGCGCCATATGGAAGCAGCTCTCTGCCGTACGGCGAAATCGGGTATATTCGATAGAGCTGGACGTAATCCATTCCGTTGACGTCCTGTCGCTGGAAAAGCAGCTCGATATCCAGACGCAATTGCTGAAGTCCGCCCTCCGGTGACCTTTTGTCCATGAAAATGATGATCATAGGATATGGTCATTCTGCCTTGGACTGATACAATACGAGATGGGATTTAAAATGATAATCATTATCATTGACATCGGAGGGGGACTATGCGTCGCATCAGCATCAAACAGATGGTATGGCTAGGGCTGCTTTTCGTCGTGATGGCGGCCGTTATCACGGCTTGCAGCGGCGGGACGGAGAATCGTTCCAGTACATCAGGAGATCAACCGGCCTCAGGGGACAAGCGGGAGACGAAAATATTCAAGGCGGAAAACGGCGAAATCGAAATTCCGGCGAATCCTCAGCGGATCGTCGCGATTCAGTTTGCGGGAGACCTGCTGGCGCTTGGCGTCAAGCCGGTTGGCGTGGGATCGATCGTGTTGAACAATTCCGAGCAATTGAAGGAAGAGCTGGCCGGAGTGGCGGACGTCGGGGACGTTTCCGTCGAGAAGGTGCTGGAGCTGGCGCCGGATCTCATCGTTGCGCCGAGCTATTTGCCGCCCGAAGTGATCGAGAAGCTTGGCAAAATCTCGCCTACGGTGACTCTTCCGTGGGGAGGCTTCGCCGGAGCGGACCCGCTCGAAGAGGTGCGCACGTTCGGACGCATGCTCGGCAAGGAAAAGGAAGCGGAAGCTTGGATCGCGCGCTATAAGGAGAAGGCCGCGCAGGCGAAGCAAAAGCTGGCCGGAGTCATCGGTCCGGGAGAGACGGCGGCTTCTTACGAAATTTGGGCCAAAAATTTATGGATCTGGGACAAAAATCAGCGGGCCGGGTACAATTTGTTCGCCACGCTCGGCTTAACGCCGCCGGACAAAGTGAAAAAGGATGTTTTCGAGCCGGGGAAGAGCCGGGACATCTCGCAAGAGGTGCTTCCGGAATATGCCGCGGACCATATGTTCGTTACGGTATATCAGGAGGATGGCGGAGCGGAACGGGCCAAGGAGTTAATGGATAACCCGCTGTGGAAAAACCTTCCTGCGGTTAAAAACAATCGGGTGTATTTGCTTAACCTGAAGCAATTCTGGTTTTCGGATGGCCTGTCGCTGGAGAAGCAGCTGGACATTTTGACGGAAACGATTTTGTCCCGGAACCAAAAGTAAATGCCGGTTCATTTACAATTTATTTAATTGCGCTTGATGCTCCGATAACAAACCGCAGTACAATTAAGAAGTGTAAGGACAGCCGAATAACCAGGGTACGAGACGAGGAGAAAACCCTTTTATGCAGCAAACGGAGACGCCGGTTCGGTGTGCCCCCTGTTTGATGGATAGAAGGGTTTTTTGTCATGTTTACAAGAAGGGAGCCGTGCATACCGAACCGAACCGGATGTTGCCTGGATTGACGATCTGATGCAGTAGTGGAACCAAAATGACCTACCAAGACGATAGGAAAGGACTGAACCCACCATGATACGTCATGCCAAATCGTTCTATGTATTTCTCATTATCGCAATGCTGAGCGGGACGCTTCCGGTCGGCCTTGTTCCGGGACAAGCCGAAGCCGCCGATGCGGGACGAAAGTCGATGGTTGCCAAAAAGACGAAGAATGCACCCGTGATTGACGGGCAGCTCGACGATTCCGTCTGGAGCATCGACCAACCGTTAACCGTCCGCTCAGGAGATGGCGTCTTCAAGGACTCCAAATTCGGCCTCTTATGGGACAATCAGTATCTCTATATCGGCGTGAAGGCCGACGACGATACGCTGATCTATAACGGACCGGGCTATTGGTTCGAGCAGGATAATATCAATCTGTTCTTCGATCCGACGAATCACCGCTCGGCTCCGTTTGCAAGCCAGGACATGCAGCTCGGATTCGTCTATCAGCCGGGCTCGACGACTCCGGAGTTTCACTTCGGCGCAGCGCTGAATAATCATAGCGGCAAGGACGAGAAAAAAATACTGCGCGCCATCCGCACGACCGTGAGCGGCTGGACGCTCGAAGTGGCCGTGCCGTGGGATATGCTCCAGCTTGATCCGAGACGGAACAAGCAGTTCGGACTGGAAGTCGGCACGACCGACCGGTACGATGCCGCAGATCCTGCGAAGCAAGGGTTGAGCTATTGGAGCGCCTACAACACCACATCGTTCTGGAACGACACGTCCGGGTACGGCACCGTAACGCTGGACGATGGCCATCCGGTGACCGGAGCGGTGAGTCCGGTGCTTTTGCACGAGACGTTTGACGGTTATCCGTCAGGCCAGCTTCCATATGGCTGGATTTCCGATGTGAATGCGGGAAGCCCTCCGTTTACGGTCGTGCAGGATGCATACGGCAACGGGCGAATGGTCTTCGACGGGAGCGCTTCAGGCAAGCAAGCCCGGGCGATTGCGCCGGTGCAGTGGGACAACTACGTCATTGAAGCGGACGTCCGGTTCGAGAACGTGCTGGATGCGGGACGCTGGGCTTCTCTCATGTTCCGCGGAGCCGCGAACGGCAAAGCTCCTTACAACCAGATGGCCGTCCGGCAAAACGGCACCTACGAAATCGCCTACCGGAAGCCGGATAACGCGTGGTTCAGCCCAACGCCTGTGAGCGGGATGTGGAAGCCGCTTGCCTTGAATAACGATTACACGATGAAAGTCCGCGTGTTTGACAACAATATCAAGGAATATATCAAAGCGAAGAGCGATACGGACTTTACGCTGCTGACCGACAAGACCCTGAGTCCGAATGTGCTGCTGGAACGCGGCAAAATCGGCTTGCAGGCCGATCAGAGCAAAGTGTCGTTCGATAACGTGAAGGTCACGCGGATCACGGCTGACCGGCTCGATCTGCCGATCCCGTCGACGATGGAAGCGCTGACCGGACCGCTCAGCGTGACCGGCAGCGTCTACTTCTCGGACGGCGTTACGGAAGCGGTCTATAGCGACCGGCTGAAGCTGTATTCCTCGGACGAGAGTACGATCAAAATCGTGAACGGCAAGCTGTATCCGGTCAAAGCGGGGAAAGCGACGATTCAAACGGTTTTCGCCAATGCCGAGGCTGCGCAGGAGGTTACGGTTACGCCGTCGGCTGTCGGGGCAAAAGTGGTCTCGCTCAAGCATAACGAAGGGTACGTGCTGGGAACGGCGGGCGGAGCGATCGATCTTCAATCCATCATGTTTCAATCGGAGCTTAGCGATTTTACCTCGGGCACGATAACCGGCGACCGTTTAACTTGGAGCTCGGGCAGCGGCGGGATCGCGATAGAGAACGGGAAAATCAATGTCAAGCAAAAAGGCGTTCACACGCTGACCGCTTCCATCGATAGCGCAGCGGTTTCGTTCCTCGTTGTGGCCAAAGAAGCCGGCGACGCGGAGTACGTGCTGTACGAAGAAAACTTCGACGCTTTGCCGGATGGTGCGCTGCCGCAAGGCTGGACGAGAATCGAAGGCACGACGCCCGGTGTGGCCGTTGTGAAATCCGGCGCATTCGAGCTGAATGCGAGCGCGGCCCCGGACAACCCGTCGCGCGTGCTGCTTCCGGATCAACTGAAGCTGTTCGGCAACTATAAAATCGAAGCGGATGTCACCCATTTGTCGGCCAACGATGCGGCGAGATGGAATTCGATCATGTTCCGTATCCAAAATAACGATTACCCTTATTATCAAATGGCGGTCCGCAAAGACGCGACGGCTTCCAACGGCGTCGAATTCGCCGAGCGGACCCCGGCGAACGCCTGGAACGTCACGGACCGCGGTTCGAACAGCGAAGCGATCGACCCGGCCAAGATGTACCGTTACACGGTCAAAGCCTACGGCAACCGGGTGCAAGAGCTGATCGACAACCGCGTGCTCGTCGATACCGATGCGGCTTCCGCTTATGCCAAGGGCGGAATCGGTTTACAGGCGAACGGCAGCAGGATGAAGGTGGACAACATCCGGATTACGCTGCAGCAGGAGGCGCTGCCGCCGATGCCGACGGACCGCTTCGTGAACGTAACCGAGCCGGAGACGAAAATTTCGCTTGCGCCGTCTGTTGTCAAGGAGGTTCGCAGCGCAGCGGATCTGGCGAGCTTGAAAGGGCCTGTCCTGCCGGCGACGGTGATTCTGCATGTGAATCAAGAATTAAAGGTGACCGACCCTGCAGGGGCGAGCGAGCTCGGAAGCTTGGACGAGGTGCTGGCTTCGCTCGGCAACCGGATGATTCCGGCGTTCTACGTGAAGGACGAGCAAGCCGCCGATAAGCTGACCGACTATGTGCAGCGGACCGAGCTGGAAGATGCGTTCGTCGTCTCGGACCGCGGCGAGCTGGTCAAGCGGGTAAGGACGGCGTACCCGATGATCCGGGGCATCGTGGACTACAGCGGAGTAGAGAACCTGACACCTGAAAGCCTGCTCGATATCCGAAGAAAGACAACGGTCCATCAGGCGAAAATCGCCATCCTGCCCCAGAGCGCAGCTTCGATCGACAATGTCGCTTATTTGCAGCAGCGGCTGATCGCGGTATGGGCTAAGGAAACGGCAAGCGCAGCGGACAAAAGCGTGTCGATCCACCGGCTGATCACAGCCGGAACGAACGGCATCGTGACGGATTCCCCGGCGGCGGCCTTCGATGCGCTGAAAGTGTACTCCAACCAGACGACGCTGGTCCGCAAGCCTTATGTGATCGGCCATCGGGGCATTCCGTCGGAGGCTCCCGAGAATACGATCGAGAGCAATGAGCTTGCCGTCGATTACGGGTCCGACTTTATCGAGAACGACATGTACGTGACGACGGACGATCACCTCGTCATTATTCACGACGCTGTTCTGCAAAATACGACGAACGGGTCCGGCAAGGTCGAGGAGCATACGCTGGAACAGATCAAGGCGCTCAACGCGAGCAAGCCGAAGCCTGGCTATAAGGAAACGAAAGTTCCGACGCTGGACGAGCAGATCGATCTGGCCAAAAGACGCGGCATTATGGTTTATGCTGAAATTAAAACGAGCAATCCGCGAGCAGTTGATGTGCTGGTGAAGCTGATCAAGGAGAAGAACGCGGAGCACTTGCTCAACGTCATGTCGTTTGATCCGAATCAGTTGAAGCGGTTCGCCGAGCAAATGCCAGGGATGCCGCTAGGGCTGCTGCACAGCGGCTTCGATACCTCGAATGTCAACAAGTCGCTGCGCGAAACGTTGAAGATCGTTCAGAAGCAGAACGTCACGTATAACGTAGGGTACACCGGACTGAGGAAAGACTATATGGAAGCGGCCAAGCACCGGGGTATCTTTATCTCCCCGTGGACGATTAACATCGAGAAAGATTACAAGAGCATGTTCGCGATGGGCGCTTACGGCTTGACCACCGACTATGCAAGCTACTCTAAAAATTGGGCCGCCTCGGTTCTTCCGGAAAAGGACAACTACGTCCTGGCTCAAAATGAAAGTGCAGCCGTCACGGCGCAAGTGTACTCCTACGCTCGCGTGAAAACGAGCGTCACTCCGGACATCGTCCTGCTGGACGGACATGATGTCGTAGACGTGAACGGCGGCAAGGTTACGGCCAAAAAACCGGGGACGGCGCACGCCTTGCTAAGGTATACGGCGTCGATGGACGCAAGCAGCAAGTACGATCTGTATACGCAGCCCGTTACTTTTGAAGTGAAGGGCGATGGCAGTAACGGCGGAGGGAACAATGGCGGAGGGAACAATGGCGGAGGGAACAATGGCGGAGGGAACAACGGCGGAGGGAACAACGGCGGAGGGAACAACGGCGGAGGGAACAACGGCGGAGGAAACAACGGTGGCAGCGACAGCGACGACGATAGCGGCAGCACCGGCAACACCGGTAGTACCGGCGGGGAGCCGGCGGATGGCGCAGGCAAGCCCGATGTCCCAGCGGCCAAGCCGGGAGCGGTGCTTGAAGCAAGCGGCGGTAAAGTAGACGCCGACACATTGAAGGAAGCGTTCCGTGCCAACTCTGGCGTCGAAGTGAAATTTTCCGGCGTTAAGCTGGAACTGGCAGCGGCAGGCCTGTCCGATGCGAGCCGCAAAAACGGCGCGACGCTGGTGATAACCGGGGACAGCGGCCGCTATACGCTGCCATTGGCTGCACTGAAGCTGGAAACTCTGGCTCAGCGGCTTGGTTCGGCGGTAAGCGATCTGTCCATCCGTTTTGCGATGAAGAAGCTAAGCGGCAGCGAACACGACGAGATCAAGCAGGCAGCGAACGGCGCATCGGTTGCAGACGGCGTCCATCTCTCGGTGGAGGCGGTAAACAAAGAAGGCCGCACGGTGCCGGTATCATTCGGGTCCGCACCGGTCACATACCAGTTGCTTCTTGGCAAAGCCGTGGACCGGTCCAAAGCGACTGTAGTCCTCTATGACCCGGTAACGAAACGGGTGCGGTTCGTTCCGACCCTCTTCGATACGAGGAACGGACAAACGGCTGCAACGTTGAAGCGGAGCGGGAACGGCACATATGCCATTATCGAAATGAACAAAAGCTTTGCCGATATGGCTAACCATTGGGCGCAAGCGGATGTCGAGCTGCTCGCTAATAAACTCGTCGTTGAAGGGGTCAGTGACAACCGGTTTGAAGGCGATCGCCCGATCACCCGCTCGGAATTCGCGGCGCTGCTTGTCCGCGCGTTGGGTCTCAATCCTGCGACGGCACAAGGCGGGTTCAACGATGTGGCTTCCGGGGCCTGGTATGCGGAGGATGTAGCGGCCGCAGCGGCAGCGGGGCTCATCAGTGGATATGAGGACGGATCGTTCCGTCCGGACCGGCAAATTAAGCGCGAAGAACAGGCGGCCATGCTGATCCGCGCCATGTCTTATGCAGGAGTGGACACACAGATATCGCAGGCGAAGCAGAGCGAGGTTTTGGCACCGTTTAAGGACGCCAGCAGCTTGGGCTGGTCGAAGGCTGAAGTAACGGCTGCGATTCATGCCGGTCTGATGAACGGAATGACGGCGGAGACGCTTGAAGCTGGCGGAATCGCAACGCGGGCTCAGTCCGCGGTAATGCTGAAGCGTTTCTTGAGCAAAGCAAACTATATCAATTAACGCTTAGAGATGAAACTTTGTTGGAAGCGAGTCTGCCCGGGCCACCAAGCCTGGGTAGACTTTTTTCATAGGCTGTTCTAGCGTGGATTGCCCGCCATCCGGGTTTCCTCTATAATGAAATCTATGAGAATAATTCTCATTTAAAATCACAGATGGAGATCAGCCGGAGTACCCTAAGGAGAGGCAGGCTATAACGTAAAATAGAGCTAGGAACGAAAACAGTTACCCCCACAGAACGGGACGGAGGTTGGGAAATGAAGGTCAGACGAATCGTTGCCAATATTGACACCCGGAAGATCGAGGAGGCCAAAAGCTTTTATCACGACGTGCTCGGTCTTGATCTATTGATGGACCATGGCTGGATCGCTACTTACGGCTCGAACGAGGAGATGAGCGTTCAAATCAGCTTTGCCTCGGAAGGAGGTTCCGGCACGCCAACGCCCGACCTGTCCATTGAAGTCGACGATATCGAGGCTGCGCTCGAACGCGTGAAGAGAGCCGGATTTGCGCTCGAATACGGCCCGATGAATGAGCCGTGGGGAGTTCGGCGCTTCTTTGTCCGGGACCCGTTCGGCAAGCTTGTCAACATCCTTGCGCATGTCCAAGCCGACTAAATCGTTATAATGATTTTCTCCTGCCCATTCCGGTAACTTATTCCCGCCGAGCCCGTATAGGGAATGTAGGATATGACTGGAAATGATGGGGAGGAACCGTGCATGATTGTGGAACTGGATGTAAACGAATATTCGAAAGTAACGCCTCTGTTATCGGAGGAGGACAAGGCGAATGTCGCGCTGATGAGCATTGTGGCAGGCAGCAACAAGGGCAAAATTTTCGTCGACGATCCAGAGCGCCCGAGAACGGCTATGATCTGGGCGATCGCGAGCATCGCTTTTTTCGTTGGGGATTGCCGAAATTCCGAATTTATAACACATCTGAATTCGTACATGGACCAGAAAATAAAGCAGGATTCCTTGGATATCATCGGGGGCACCTGGTTTACCGTCGCGGTTGCGGACGAAGCCTGGGATGAGGCGTTAAATGAAGCATTAACGGACTATGAATTGGTTGAGGGCGAAGATTTGGAATTTGAATTTGCGGCGGACCGTTATTCAAAGCTCAGGTCGGCGCAGGAGGAAAGCCGCATTCAGGTCACGCGGCTCGATGCCGATCTCTTAATCGATCCGGCAAACGACTTCGTTCTTGAAGACTTGAGCGAATTCTGGAATTCGACCGGCGACTTTATGGACAAAGGGTTCGGCTATTGCGTGTTGAAGGACAAGATTGTTCAAAGCGTCTGCTTCTCCGGCTATGTCTACGGGAACGGACATGACCTTGTCGTTCGCACCTATGAGGAAGAGGAGCGGCAGAAGGGGCTCGGAGCGGCGGTCACCTTCGCTTATCTCGATCATTGCGTACACAATGGCTTGGTGCCTCATTGGACGACGGACGAGGAGAATGAGGCGTCCATTGCGCTGGCCAACAAATGCGGTTTTGTGTTGAAGGAGAAGTCGAAGGTGTACGAATTCGAATTTTAGCTTATCCGCAGGGCGCGTAAGAGGGAGCATCGGTAAACCCGAGAGGCTCCCTCTTTTTTTCATGTCTTCGATCGGCCTACAAAAATTCCCGAGGTCCATACATTGGAAAAAGGAAAAGCGCGAATGTTGTCGAATTTACAATGATGCATGACCTCATGACTAAAAACATGCCAAAGCGATATACAAATTATTGACATAATGATGAATTATAGTATAATAGGTAAAAATTACAAATTTCAGTTTCATAGCTCTGTTTAGCTTATAGTCTATAGAAAAGAGCTTGGCGTGAAGGAGAAATGTCCGGACATGCTAAGTTTTTTATTTTTAGCAAAGGATGATTGCGGAGGGGAGTCTAAGGAAACGGCCATGTTAACAAAATAATTGTAAGCGTTTACTATAAAATGACATTATTGGAAGTGGGGTATTGTTATATGGCTAATGCAATCGAGGAAAAGGACAACCGTCTGAAGCGTTCCATGAAAAGCCGGCATATGTTTATGATTTCGCTGGGCGGCGCCATCGGTACGGGCTTGTTTGTCAGCACGGGGTATTTGATCAATCAAGCCGGGCCGGGCGGTGTCGTCTTGGCCTATTTGGCCGGCGGACTTCTTATGTATCTCGTTATGCTGTGTTTGGCCGAGCTGGCGGTCGTGATGCCTGTGACGGGTTCTTTCCAGGCCTATACCACCAAATTTATAGGTCCGGCTACCGGGTTTACGGTCGGCTGGTTATATTGGATCAACTGGATTGTCGCCGTCGGCTCCGAATGGGTGGGCGCGGGAATTCTGATGACCCGATGGTTCCCCGACGTGCCCTCGTGGGTATGGATCGCGCTGTTCATTGTGCTGATGTTCCTGTTAAACGCCTTTTCCGCGAGTCTTTTTGCCGAATCCGAATTCTGGTTCTCCAGCATCAAAGTGATCACGATCCTGTTGTTCATCTTGTTAGGGCTGGCCGCTATTGTGGGACTGATGCCATTCGAGGGGCTGAATTCGGCTCCGATCCGCTCGGGCTTCGCCCATGACGGAGGGCTGTTTCCCAATGGATTTATTCCCGTATTCATGACGATGGTCGCCGTCAATTTCAGCTATCAGGGGACGGAGCTTATCGGCATTGCTGCGGGTGAGAGCGAAAATCCCGAAGAATCGGTTCCGAGGGCGACGAGAAATACGATTTGGAGAATTTTATTTTTATTCGTGGCGTCGGTCTTTGTCCTCGGTTCGTTGATCCCTTGGCAGGAGGCAGGTTTGACGGACAGTCCGTTTGTGCTTGTATTCGATAAAATGGGCATTCCTTTTGCCGCCGATATTATGAACTTTGTTATTTTGACGGCTCTGCTCTCGGCGAGCAACTCCGGGCTGTACGCTTCCTCGCGTATGCTGTGGGCGCTCTCCAAAAGCAATATGGCGAGTCCTTACTTAAGCAAGCTGACTCCACAAGGCGTGCCGTTTCGGGCGCTTATCGTCAGCGCCGTTATTGCATCGTTAGCTTTAATTTCAAGCGTTGTGGCTCCGGATACCGTATTTTTGTGGCTGACCGGGATATCCGGATTCGCCGGAATTATGGTTTGGATGGGAGTCGCCTTATCGCAATATGTGTTCCGCCGCCGGTTTATTGCCGAAGGGAACAGCGTTCACGATCTGAAATACAGGGTCAAGCTATTTCCTTTTGTGCCGGTTCTCGCGATCATCCTGTGCATCGTTGCGCTGGTCGGGCTAGCCTTCGACCAAGAGCAGAAAATCGTCCTTTACTATGGAATTCCGTTTACGATCATTTGCTATTTGGTTCACTATCTGTTTTACCGGCACAAGCACCCGAAGCAAGAGCAGACGGGAACAAGCTTATAAAAAGGGCTTGGCTCGAAGCCCCCAAAGGCCTATGGAAGAAAATCTTCCATGGGCCTTTCGTTTTGTCGGGACTTAAGCCGATGCTAGTCTCTTGCTTTACACGAGGTCATCGGTTTGCTAGAATAAGATCGATTGTTAACCAATATATATTATTACAGGTTAACAATTAAAACGATAGAGGCGGTGACGGTCATGGAAACGGACACAACCTGCGAAGAGCTGGCGGCTTGGAATAAGGCGTACTTATGGCATCCGTTTACACAGATGAAGGACTATGTTAAAGGCGAGCCTCTCATTATCGAACGGGGCGAAGGCATCTTGCTTTACGATGTTCGGGGACGCGCTTACTATGACGGGTTTTCGTCGGTCTGGCTCAACGTGCACGGACACAACGTTCCGGAGTTGAACGAAGCGGTAGCGTCCCAGCTGGCGAAAGTCGCTCACTCGACTCTGCTCGGCATGGCCAATGTGCCGGCGATCGAGCTGGCCGCGAACCTGGTGCGCATCGCTCCGGAACGGCTGACGAAGGTGTTCTATTCCGATGCCGGTGCGACCGGCGTGGAGATTGCGCTCAAGATGGCGTTCCAGTATTGGCACAACCGGGGGATGGGCCGCAAAACGAAATTTATTACGATGAACCAGGCTTATCACGGGGACACGCTCGGCGCCGTCAGTGTCGGTGCGATCCCGCTCTACCATAACGTTTTCCGCCCGCTGCTGTTTTCCTCCTGCGTCATTCCGTATCCTTACGCTTACCGGACCGAAGGCGGGGCTTCCGCAGCGATGGAAGCAACGCTGTCCACGCTGCGGACACTGCTGGAATCGCAGGCGGACGAGATGGCGGCTCTCCTCGTGGAGCCTGTCGTGCAGGGAGCAAGCGGCATCATCGTCATGCCGCAAGGATGCTTGCGCGAGATTGCCGCGCTGTGCCGCAAGCACGACGTGCTGCTGATCGCCGACGAGGTGGCGACGGGCTTCGGCCGCACCGGAGCGATGTTCGCCTGCGATTTGGAGGGCGTATCGCCCGACTTGATGGTTGTCGGCAAAGGATTGACCGGCGGCTATTTGCCGCTGGCGGCGACACTGGCGACTGACGAGATTTATGCTGCTTTTTATGCCGATTACTCGGAGCAAAAAACGTTTTTTCACGGTCACTCGTATACGGGCAATCCGCTCGGCTGCGCCGTTGCTCTGGCCAGCCTCCGGCTTCTTGAAGAACGGAAAATGATACATACGGTAAATGCAAAGGCCGCATTTGCTGCGAAGAAGTTGGCTCCGCTTGCCGATTGGCCGCATGTCGGCGAGATCCGGCAGCAAGGTCTGATGATCGGGATCGAGCTCGTCCGGGAAAAAAAGTCCCGCGAAGCTTATGCCTGGACGGACCGTATCGGCGTCCGCGTCTGCATGCGGGCGCGAGAACTCGGCATGCTGACCCGCCCGCTCGGCAACGTGGTTGTTTTGATCCCGCCTCTCGCCAGTACGGAATCGGAGCTGGATGCGATGACGGATATTTTGGCGGCCGCGATCTACGATGTCACCGAGGAAGGCTGGGGAGCGTGACCGGGGCGCGGATAGCATCTGCGTGCGGCAGCGAGAAGCTGGAAGGCCGGAAACGGTGGCGCGGAATATTCGTCACGGGCACGGATACCGGCGTCGGCAAGACGGTGATTACGGCGGCCATCGCCGCCGCGCTTCGCAGCGAAGGGCGGAACGTCGGCGTCTGGAAGCCGGTACAGAGCGGGGGACTTATCGGTAAGGGAGTCACCGACGCCGAACGGCTGCTGCGCGGGACGGATATCGCCGATCGTCCGGAACAAGTCGCGCCGTTTACGTTCGCAGCGCCGCTGGCTCCGGCACTTGCCGCCATGCAAGCCGGTGTAAGCTTGACGATGGCCGGGCTTCTGGCGGCAGGGGAACCGCTGGCCGAACGGTACGACGCGCTGCTGATCGAAGGGGCAGGGGGCGCTGCCGTGCCGCTAACCTCCGATGCCCTCGTGGCGGACCTCATCGCCGAGCTCGGCGTTCCGGCGCTGATCGTAGCCCACTGCGGCCTGGGCACGGTCAACCATACGTTGTTAACCGCAGCGCTGCTGCGGCAGCGGGGAATTCCCGTCGCGGGCGTTGTGATGAACGAGGTCGATCCTGTAGCATCGCGCAACGACCCGAGCACCGCTGCGAATGCCGAGCTGATTGAGCGCTACGGTTGCCTCCGCGTACTCGGGCGGTTCCCATGGATAAGCGGCGAAGCCACGATGGAAAGGCTCGTGCGAGCCGTGAAGCAGCATATAGACATTTCGCCGGTCCGACAGGTGTTGGGTAACGAAAGAAATTTGTAAGAGGAGAGGGAGATGAGGATGAAGGTAACCGGAATACCGGCCATACCCGAAACGGCTGCGGATTGGCAGACATTGGCTCAAAAAGCGTTGGATGGAGAACGCTTATCCGTCGAAGAAGGGCTCGCCGTGCTTGAGGCCGAGGACGACGAAGTGCTGCCGCTGCTGCAGGCCGTTTTTCGGGTACGCAAACATTTTTACGGCAAGAAAGTCAAGCTGAACATGATTATTAACGCCAAAAGCGGCCTTTGCCCCGAGGACTGCGGCTACTGCTCCCAATCCATCGTATCCTCGGCGCCAATCGCCAAATACCCGCTGCTGGAAAAAGCCACGCTGCTGGCCGGCGCGCGCGAAGCGATGGCCCGTCAAGCGGGAACCTACTGCATCGTTGCGTCCGGCAAAGGCCCGACGGACAAAGAATTGGATCAGGTCATCGACGCGGTCAAGGAAATCCGTGCGACAATGCCGCTCAAGATTTGCGCGTGCCTCGGCCTTCTGAAGGATCATCAGGCCGAACGCCTCGCGGAGGCGGGGGTACACCGCTACAATCATAATTTGAACACGAGCAGAGACAACTATCCTTCCATCACGACAACCCATACCTACGATCAACGGGTCGAAAGCGTGGAAAAGGTGAAGCGGTACGGCCTGTCTCCTTGCTCCGGCGTTATTATCGGCATGGGCGAAACGAACGGTGACATCGTGGAGATGGCTTACGCGCTCCGGGAGCTTGATGCCGACTCGATTCCGGTCAACTTCTTGAACGCCATTCCGGGGACTCCGCTGGAAAAAGCGGGCCGCACTCCCGCAATGAAGGCGCTCAAGGTGCTGGCATTGTTCCGGCTGATCTGCCCGTCCAAGGAAATCCGCGTGGCGGGCGGCCGCGAGGTCAATCTCCGGACGCTGCAGCCGCTTGGCTTGTACGCCGCCAATTCGCTGTTTGTAGGCGATTATTTGACGACGAAAGGGCAGGAGGCTGCGGTTGATTATCAAATGATTGAAGATTTGGGCTTTGAGATTGAAGCCTGTGCCCTTTAAGGCGGTGGCGGCATGAAATGGATCGAAGACGAGCTTCAGAAGCTGGAAGAGCAGTCGCTAAACCGCTCGCTGCAGACCAGCGCCCCGGTTCCCGGCCGCCAAGGGTATGTGCTGCGCGGACGCAAAACGCTGCTTGACCTGTCGTCCAACGATTACCTCGGCTTGGCCCGGCATCCGGCTATTGCTGCCGCCATGAACCGTGCGCTTCTCGCCGAAGGAGCCGGTTCCGGCGCATCGCGTCTCGTCACCGGCAACCGGCCTCCCTATGACCGACTGGAAGAAGCGCTCGCCGCTTGGCAGCAGAGCGAGGCCGCGCTGGTTTTTGCCAACGGCTATATGGCGAACGTCGGTGTCATTCAGGCGCTCGCAGGCCGCGGAGATGTCGTGTTAAGCGACCGGCTGAATCACGCGAGCATCGTGGACGGCATCGGGTTAAGCCGCGCCGACCACGCCCGGTACCGTCACAATGACATGGAGCATTTGCGCCGGTTATTGCATAAGCACCGCGATGCAAGACGCAAGCTGATCGTCACGGACGCGGTCTTCTCGATGGACGGAGATCCGGCGCCGCTCACCGAGCTAGTAGCGTTGAAGCGGGAGTACGGAGCCATCCTCATGGTCGACGAAGCTCACAGCGGAGGCGTTTATGGAGAGCGCGGCGAAGGGTTGTGTCATGCGCTGGGGCTGCGGAGCGGCGTGGACGTGCACGTGGGAACCTTCGGCAAAGCGTTCGGCGTCTACGGCGCCTACGTTTCCGGCAGCCGTACGCTTATCCGTTGGCTGGTCAATAAGGCGAGGCCGGTCATGTACTCGACCGCGCTGCCTTCGTCCGTGATCGCCGGGATTACGGAAGCTCTGAATCTGGTGCAAACGGAACGGTGGCGGCGCGAACGGCTTGCCGCGTCCAGTCGGCAGTTCCGTTCCTCGCTACGCAAGGCGGGCTTTCAAGTCGGGCCCGGAGATTCGCCGATCGTCCCGGTTGTCGTCGGAGACAACGCGACTGCCCTGCGTTTCAGCTCTGCGCTGGAAACGGAAGGCATTGCCGCCGTTGCCGTCCGTCCCCCGACGGTCCCCGACGGAACGGCGCGCATCCGCTTTTCCTTATCCGCTGCGCATAGCCCGGACGACTTGGCCGATGCCGCCAACCGCATCGAACGGGTCGCCCTTCGGTTGGGGGTGCTGGCGCGATGACGGACCCGATTCGCATCTTCGCGAACAGAGCGGCGCTCGGAGCGTCAAAATCAACAAAGCCGCGCGGCACCGTTATCTTATGGTTAACCGGATGGAGCATGCCGGAAACGGTATTCGCGGAGCTTCAATCGCATCTCCCGGAATTTGTACATGTCCCGGTACAGTTCACCTGCGCCGAAACGCCGGAGCAGATGATGGCCCTGGCTGAAGCAGCTTCCGTCGCTTGGTTCACCGGGACAGACGGCACCCTTCTGAGCCTTGCGTCCTCCCGCAGAAGCGGAAAGGTCCTGATCGCCGGCTGGTCGCTCGGCGGCCTGCTTGCGCTGCGTCTTGCCGCATGGGGATTCGCGGACGGCCTTGTGCTTTTTGGCGCAACCGCACGGTTCGTCCGCTCCCGGGAACAATCGGACCGCGGCTGGCCGGATGCGGTTCTCCAGCACATGGCGGCGGCGATTGCCAAGGACCGTCTGGCGGTAGAAACCCAGTTCCGCGAACGGCTGCTTTCGGATGGGGAAAAGAAAGCAGGCCTCTTCCCGCAGCTTCCCCGGACAGGAAGCTGGACGACCGTGGCGTTACTTGCCGGAATCCAGCTTCTGCGGAAAGCGAATCATGTGCCGGATCTGACGGAGATCGCTTGTCCGGCGCTTCTTGTCCACGGCAAAGAGGACAAGGTATGCCCGTACGGCGCGGCGGAGGAGCTGTACGAACGGCTGCCGCAGGCGGAAATCCTGCCGGTCGAAGGCGGCGGGCATATCCCGTTTCTTGGGCGGGAAGCACATATCGCCGATGCGATAAGGAGGTGGTGGCATGGAGCACAAGCTGCATTCGATTCGCCGACGATTTGACCGCTCCGCCAAGGCATCCTACGACGTACACGCACGCGTTCAACGCGTTATGGCGAATAAGCTTTGCAGATCGCTCGCCCTCCGGAAGCAGAGAGCCGGCGCAACGCGGCCGCATCTGTTGGAAATCGGCTGCGGCACCGGCCTGTTGACCGAGATGCTGCTGCGCGATTGGCCCGATGCGGTCATCACCGCGCTGGATATCGCTCCGGCCATGCTGGAAGCGGCGGAACGGCGCATCCGGTCCAAGGTGCCATCGGCCGTCGCAAACCAACGGTTCCCCGTAAACTTCCGCCTGGCGGATGCCGAAGCGTGGGCCGCCCAAGCGGAGCCGTTGTCGTTCGATCTCATCGTCTCGAGCGCTTGCTTTCAATGGCTCGCCAGCCCGCAGGATACGCTGCGGCATTTGCGGCGGCTGCTGCGTCCCGGCGGTTTATTGGCGTTCACGACCTTCGGCCCGGAGACGTTCCGCGAGCTGCACGAATCGTTTGCCGCCGTTTACCGCTCCCGCGGTCTGGAGCCGCAGCGCCACGGTCTTACGTTTCTCTCTGCCGGCGAGTGGCAAAGCCTGCTTCAACATGCGGGCTTTGCGGAGGCTCGGGGTGAGAGCGCCATCCGGACCGAAGGCCATGCCTCCGTCAGTGAATTTCTGCACTCGGTCAAAGCGACGGGAGCCAGCGCATCGTCGGCGGACAGTTCGCGCACCCTTGGTTGGCGTTCCTTATTCGCCGGTATGTTTCGGGAGTACGAAGAACGGTTTCCCGCCCCCGAAGGGATTACAGCCACGTACCAGCTTCTTTTGCTCCAAGCGGAAGTCCCCTCATGACAAAGTTTCCTGAAAACGGTAAAATGGAGAGGAAGTTACCGGAGGTGGATTGCGATGTGCCGTTATGCGATGTATGGCCCGTACAAACATATTTACGCTTGCTTTTCGTGCCGCAAAGTTTTCAAGCAAACGTCCGATTATGAACTGAGCAAAATCGAAGTGGCGAACAGACAATACAAATGTCCGCAATGCGGCGAAGTCATGAACGATATGGGACACGATTTTCAAGCGCCCAAACAGAAGGATGTCAAGCAGTGGAAAAAAGTCGAGATCTTGTACGCTCACGGCTTCAGCTATCATTCCTGCGGCTGCGGCGGACCGGGGTACCGGCCGGCGAAGCTGAGCGAAGTCGAAGCGTTTTTGGAGGCGAAACAAACGTTCAAGACCGAAGGAGAGATTCTGCTGCAGAAGCTGTCGGTCAAGGCGTAGGATTGCAAACAGGATGAACGAAAAAAAGGCCGGGGATGCTTTCCCACAGGCCTTTTTTTGATGGCTCGACAGACCTTTCGGCCATCCGAACCACTAGGACTTAGTGTACCGTATTTTGGAAGTTTACGGCAAGAGAACGTTTGTTTGGTTTCGTTGGCCGAATGAATAGATTTTACCAAATTTGAGCAATGTATAAGTAGAACCAGAGCCACATACAAGATGCAGGTGACGGAGGATGCGTTTCTTCAAATCAACAAGAGCCGGAGGGTCCGGACGCAGCGCTGCGGGAAAACGGGAGGCCAATCGGGCCGGTTCGCCTCCGCAGGAAGCCGTGCCGTTAAGCCCGGACTTGGAGCTTAATTTAGAGCATATTCGGTCGACGACGGGAAACAGCCCGGATCTGATCATACGGACGATTCGCATCGGAGCTTCGGGAACGACGAAGGCGGCTGTCATTCATACCGACGGGCTGACGGACAAAGAAATCATTACCCGGTTTCTGGAGTCGTTCCTGCTGCATGCCCGCGATCCGGCGCTATTCCGTGATTTGAACGGGGCGGAGGGCCTATGGACTCCGCTGCAAATGCTTGAAGATTTTACCTTAACGCTCAGTTCGGTAACCGAAATCGAACATTTTCACGTGCTGTTCGACAATCTGCTGTCCGGCAATATGATCATTCTGATCGACGGGTACGGCAAAGGACTGTCCGCCGATACGAAGGGTTGGGAAGATCGCGGCGTCCAGGAGGCTTCCGTACAATCCGTTGTACGCGGGCCCCGGGAGTCGTTCTCGGAATGTCTGGGTACCAACATTGCCTTAATCCGGCGCAAAATCAAAGATCCGAAGCTATGGGTCGAGACACGGTCGATCGGCCGGTTGACGAAGACGAATGTCGCTTTGGTGTACATCAAAGGCATTGCCAACGACAGCATGGTTGAGGAAGTGCGCAGCAGACTGGAACGCATCGATATCGACGGTATTTTTGAGAGCGGGAATATCGAGGAACTGATTCAAGAGAAAACGAATACCCCGTTTCCGACGCTGTACAATACGGAACGCCCCGACTCGGTCGCGGCGAATCTTTTGGAGGGCCGGGTGGCGATCGTTGTGGACGGAACGCCGTTTGTCCTGATCGTGCCGGTCGTATTCGCCCAATTTTTTCAATCTCCCGAAGATTACTATCACCGGTCGGACTACGGGATAATTCGCATTCTCCGATACATTTCTCTGATGCTTGCGCTGCTCGCCCCCGCTTTATTTATTTCCATTACCACCTTTCATCAGGAGATGCTGCCGACTACACTGATGACCAGCATCGCGACACAGCGGGAAAAAGTGCCGTTTCCGGCAGCTATCGAAGCGTTCCTGATGGAGTTTACGTTCGAGCTTCTTCGCGAGGCGGGCATCCGGATGCCCAGAGCGATCGGCCCCGCGATTTCCATCGTAGGGGCGCTTGTGCTGGGGGAGGCGTCGGTCAGGGCCGGCCTGGTATCCCCGGCCATGGTTATCGTTGTATCGATAACGGCCATTGCCAGCTTTGCCTTTCCTTCGTTCGCGATGTCCATTCCGATCCGGATTCTGCGCTTTGCCCTGATGGGGTTGTCCGCATCCTTCGGCCTTTTCGGCGTGTTTATCGGACTGATTGCGCTTAACTTGCATTTGTGCAGTCTGCGTTCGTTCGGAGTTCCTTATATGGCGCCTTTTGCCCCGTATATTCCGAGCGACAAGAAAGACGCCATATTCCGGTTCCCGTTGTCCGCGATGCGAAGACGGCCGGTCCTTATGCAGAGCCCGAATCCGGTACGGCAAAATACGGTCCCGTCTGAGCAGGAATCGCATCATCAGCGGGAGGGCGGGAGAGGTAACCCATGAGGCGTAACGTGTCGGTGGTTTGCATTTTGTGCCTGCTGCTCGTCTTGACTACAGGCTGCTGGAGCCGCCGCGAACTGAACGAGCTGGCGATCGTTACAGGCGTAGGCATCGATAAGGTCGATAACGAATACTTGCTGTCGCTTCAAGTGCTCAACATGGGGCAAGCGGGGAGCGAAGCTCCGGGAGGAGGAGGAGGCTCGAGTTTGCCGGTGACGACGCAGTATATGAAGGCGGATTCGGTCTTTGAAGGCATTCGCCGTTTGACGACCGAGCTTCCCCGCAAGCTGTATTTTGCTCATATCCGGGTTCTTGTATTTGGCGAGGCTCTTGCGCGCGAAGGGCTTCGGGACATTCTTGATCTGTTTTTGCGCGATCATGAAATTCGGCCGGATTTTTTCCTTATCGTGACCAAAGGCGTCGAAGCCAAGGAAGTGATGAGCCAGATCGTACCGATCGAGCAATCGCCTGCCACCGCCTTGCTGAAGAGCTTGGAAATCTCCGAAAAAAACTGGGCTCCCACCGTTGCCATTACGTTGGACGAGTTTATTACGGATCTGATGAAAGTAGGCAAGGAAGGAGTGATGACCGGTTTGCAATTAAACGGAGATCCTCGCCAAGGCCAAACGGATGCGAATTTGAAAACCGTCCACCCCCGCAGCCATTTCCGGTTTTCCAGCATTGGGGTGTTCAAGAACGACAAGCTGGTCGGTTGGTTGAATGAGGATGAAAGCCGAGGCTTCAGTTATATTACCGACCGTATCGACGCTACGGTGACGGATGTTCCGTGCGATTCGGGGGGAAGGGCGACGGTTGAAATTCTTCGAAGCCATACGAACTTAAAAGGCAGCGCGCCCCGCGGTGAACCGGTGATAACCGTCGAAGTCGAGTCCGAGGGCAATGTGGGAGAAGTGTCGTGCAAGGAAGATTTGTCCAAGCCGGAGACGATCTATGCGTTGGAACGCAAGGCGGAGCGGAAAATTGAAAGCTTCATCCAACAGGCGGTCCGCAAAGCCCGGCAGAGCAGCCGCTCCGACATCTTCGGATTCGGCGAGGCGATTCACCGGTACGATCCACGGAATTGGAATCGGTTGAAGGACGATTGGGACCGGTATTTCATGAGCGCCAAAGTAGAGACCCGGATCGACGTCAAACTGCGCAGAACGGGCAAGGTGGGACAATCGTTCATCGACAAAATGAAATGAGGAGGAGCGTTCGTCATGAAGGTGCTGCTCGTCTTATTGGCCGCTGCCGCGATTGTTGCTATCGAATGGCGTTCCTTGATGGAGCGAAAGCTGAAAAGAGAGCTGTGGACATTTTTCCTGCTGTGTCTCGTCGGAGCAAGTCTGGGGATAGCGGAAGTGCTGCGGCTCAATATCCCCAATCCGCTGGACTGGATCTCCGCGCTGTATAAGCCGCTGAGCAATCTCATCTACGGAAGTTCGGCTTAAGCTCAAATCGTCTGTCGAGGAAATGGCAGGTGGAACCGTATGTTCGATAACGACAAAATCGATACCCATCAATTTACGCTGCTTGTGATTTTATTTGTTGTCGGGGATGCGCTGTTGTACGTGCCTTCGTGGCTTGCTTCCTCCGCCAAACAGGATGCCTGGCTGGCAGCCGCTGTCGGATGCATCGAGAGCTTGGCGATCGCTTGGCTGTACACGACGCTGGCCAAACGCCACTTTCCGGCGACGCTGATCGATCTATGCCGCTCCGTCCTGGGCCGATGGGCGGGAACGGCGGCAGCCTGCTCTTTCGTCAGTTTTATTCTGGTCAATATTTCTCTCATGCTTTATGAAATCGGGGACTTCATCACGACGCAGATGATGCCGGAGACTCCGATCGAGGTCGTCATTCTGCTGTTCACCGGCGTCATCGTACTCGGTGTGAGGCAGGGGGCGGTTACGCTGGTTCGCTCGTCCGAATTGGTGTTTCCTTCGTTTGTGCTGCTTTACCTGATGCTGGTCTTGTTTATTTCTCCACAGATCAAGCTGGAGCATGCCCAACCGGTGTTGAGCGAGGGCCTGAAACCGATTATGGAAGGAAATTTAAGGTTTTTCGGGAATCTGGAGGAAAGCGTCATCCTGCTCATGCTGTTTCCTTTGGTCCGCAACCCGAGCAAGGGGACGAAAGCTTATGCAACGGGACTGGTTGTCGGCACGATCGTTCTTACCGTGTTTTCCACGGTTTCCATTCTGGTGATGGGCAGCGATATGACCGCTTTGTTGGCCTATCCGAGCTATGTGCTGGCGCAGAAGGTTGCCGTCGGCAAGTTTTTTGAACGGATCGAAGCCATTATGGCGTTTATTTGGTTTATTACCGTTTTTGTCAAAATATCCGTCTGCTACTATGCCGCCTCCTATGGGATAGCCCAGATCGTGAAGCTGCCGAGATATCGTCCGGTCACGCTGCCGCTCGCCATGATTTTAATGGTGCTGGCTCTGGTGTTCGTTCCGAATCGGCCGTACTTTGACCTTTTTGCGACGAAGATCTGGACCCCTTACACGCTCACCTTCGGATTGTTTCTCCCATTGCTAATGCTCGGAGCGGCTTGGCTGCGCAGGTCGCCCGGGAAGAGATGAGGTGAAGAATGGACGGTCAAAGGCAAATCTCGGTATATCAATTTAAGGTCCTGACGATCTTGTTCTCGCTGGGCTCCACACTGCTCGTCATTTCATCGGGATTAGCCCAAGAGCTGAAGCAGGATGCCTGGCTGGGCGCCGCTTTGGGCACCTTGGGAGGGCTGGCGCTCGTCTGGCTGTATAATGCCTTGGCGGGACGGTTCCCGGACAAGACCTTGACGGAGCTTAGCACGCATTTGCTTGGAAAAACGGCAGGCCGCATCTTTATGCTCGGCTACCTCTTTTTCAACTTTTACTCCGCGGCTGCTTTAATCTGGTACGTCGGCAACTTCCTGACGACCAATCTGTTCACCGAAACTCCCATGACGGCGCTGATGATCCTCTACGCTGCCGTCATGCTGTACGGGGCGCATCTGGGGTTAGGGGCTTTGGCGCGGTCTGCGGAGACGTCTTTTCTGATCTTTATGTTCGCGCTTATCATCGTCATGTTATCGCTGCTGCCGGAAGCCCAGACCGGGAATTTGCTGCCGGTGATGGATACGGGGCCCGGACCGCTATCGCGGGCTTCGTTCACATTCTTAAGCTTCGCTTACTTTCCGTGGGCTTCATTGCTGATGATTTATCCGAAGCACGTGAGCCGTCCCGAAGCGTGCGGCAAAGCGCTATATACCTCCGTTCTAAGCTCGGGCGCGATTTTGACGGCAGTAACCGCATTGACGGTCATGGTGCTAGGACCCGACCGGACGTCCATCGAGCTGTATCCGACCTACAACCTGACGATGAAAATCAGCATCGGTCATTTTTTTGAGCGCATTGAAGCGCTGCTTGTCTTGTTATGGCTGCTTGCCATATTTTATCAAGCGGTGCTCATTTACTATGCTGCCGTAACAGGCTTGGCCCAGATGATTCGGGTTGACGAATATCGCTCGCTCAATTTGCCGATGGGCCTGTGCCTTGTGCCTTTTGCGCTGCTCATTTATCCGAATGTCGGCTACGAGCAGGCATGGGATTATAAGGTGTGGCCGGTATTTTCGCTGACGTTTGCCTTGTGGCCGGCGGTTCTGCTGCTGGTGGCGGCAGTTCGGGGCAAAATGACGAAACGTTATACAAAAAATGGTAGTTGAAGCGCGGACGATTCGTTATGTCTTTACGAATCGTCGGGCTTTAAGGCGGAAGGAACGCTGTGGGAATGCATCCGGACGAACGGCCGGTACGAATCGCTGATCGTCATGTCCATGCTGGAGCGGGAGTATGGAGAGCACGGCGCCGGGTGATGAAATCAGGCTTTTTTGGGCTGGAGTGACGATCTATTCGTTGTATATTTTTCCTTAAATTGGACATATTAACCATTCAGGATCGTCCAACCCGGAGGCTTCGCGGATGAAAAAGTACGCTTATAACGAAATTACGCTATGGCAATATATTTTTCTCATTTTCTCCTCGGAAATAGGCATCGGCGTCCTCCCGTTTCCTGCGAATGTGACCCGGTATGCGGGGACGGACAACTGGATATCGGTTATCTTGGGCTGGGTTCTGGTTACGGCCGCCAGCTTGTTTATCATCCAGGCGATGAAGCGTTACCCGGACGGGACGCTGCTTGATCTGTTGACGAACTATTGGGGCAAATGGGCGG
>NZ_JTHN01000025.1 GCF_001399685.1 Paenibacillus sp. A3 | reverse complement strand
GGGAGCCAGCCGCGGCTGGGGTGGATACCGCATCCACGAAGGAACCGATATCTTCGCCGGCTACGGTGTTCCGGTGCGCAGCGCTACGTACGGCGTCATCGAAGTGATGGGCTGGAATCCGTACGGCGGCTGGCGCATCGGGATCCGCGATCTAAACAACGTGTATCATTATTACGCGCATTTGTCCGGATTTAACAAAAAAGAAGTGCAGCAGGGCAGCATCGTAAAACCTGGCCAAGTGGTCGGTTGGGTCGGCAGCTCCGGCTATGGGAAGCCCGGCACGTCCGGAAAGTTCCCTCCCCATCTGCATTACGGATTGTACCGGGACAACGGGATGACGGAATGGTCCTTCGATCCGTACCCCCACTTGCGCAAATGGGAACGGGAGGAGCGCATGCGGCGCAAGACGACCACACCGTGACGAAGCTGGTCCCTGCATGAGACGTTAAAATGATCCGGTGCGTAAACGCGGAAGCTGCCGCGAATCCCGTACCGGATTTATTTTGTTTTCGGCTCGACGGACGACTCTTTGCTTCTCGCCTCCGAAGCATCGGGTTTCGCTGCCGGAACGTTTACATTCGGGAGCGAGATCCCCGGGGGCAGCGGCCCCGATTGGCCGACCGGATTGCCCCGGCCGTCGAAATAATAGGTAGGCACATCCCCAACCACCAGCGAGTAGGATACGGGCAGCTCCGTTTCCACCACTTCGGGCGCGGAATCGAATGGAATAATGACCGTCATTTCGACCGTCACATGAACGTATACCTCCACCAAAATCATATTGATGCCGGCGCTCTGATAGCGCGTATTCAGCTCCACCTTGGCCGTGCCCGCAGGCACGAGCCGGATCGGAATATTCGGCCCGAACGAAGCGAGAAGCGGCGAATGCATCGCCTGACCGAGCGGGATATGCTCCGGAACGGAGCCTACGGCTTCGAGCTGCTTGGTTACAATATTGACCGTATCGGCGGTAATCCGGCTGTGCTCCGCATAATTCAACATGAAGCCCGTAATTTTGCCGCTGTTGTCGGTACGCCAGTCGATCAGTTTCTGGAAATTGGTGTTTTGCGCCATCCGGTCCGCGATCGCCGAGTTGATCGCTTCCGTCGCGATTTGCTTCACGCGCACCCGCGCCAAATGCACCAGCGGTTCCTTTAAATTTCGCTCGACGTACAAATAAGCCTGCATGCAGAGAAGCAGCAGAACGACCAGCACGATCAACAGCGTGCGCTTCAGCTTGCTTTTGCCCGAGGGACTGCTTCTCCATCTGCGCCTCAGCACCGCGGCTCCCCCTTCCCCGGCCTGTACGGCCCGTCTGTTACAGCCTATGCGGGCCGGCCGGGAAAAAGACGGAGCGGATGGAAACGAACTGAGCAGCGTTTAATCTGCCAAATAAAAGACCTGGCCGCCGGTCAGGCGAACTTGTTGAGAAAGTGGTCAATTGAGGTAATGGAGGTTACGATGGGGCGGGGTGATATGAGGTCTTGGAGTGACTTCATTCTACTAAAACATGATATCCAAGTAAATATATAGAAGATTAGCTTTTTAAAGATTCACTTAAAATTTTCTGAATTTTCGTTAAACTATTGCGAGCATAAAAAACCGCCTTTCGCAGGGAAAGGCGGCCGGAAAAAGAGCCTCGCGGCTTTACGGCTTGATGCGGAGCAGCCGCATGCCGTTGGCGATCACGATAAGCGAGCTGCCCGTGTCGGCGAGCACCGCCAACCAGAGCGTCGAAGCTCCGAAGAAGATGAGAGCGAGAAAGACCGCCTTCACAAGCAGGGAAAAGGCGATATTTTGCTTGATAATCCGCAGCGCACGGCGGCTTAGCTGCACCGTGTACGCCAGTTTGGACAGATCATCCGCCATCAGGGCAACATCGGCCGTTTCAAGCGCCGTGTCGGTACCGGCCGCCCCCATCGCAATGCCTACGGTTGCTGTTGCCAGTGCAGGCGCATCGTTGACGCCGTCCCCCACCATCGCGACATGCCGGTGCTCGTTCATCAGCTCGCGGACGGCGGTCACTTTATCCTGCGGCAGCAGCTCGGCGCGATAGGCGATCCCGCCCAGCTTGGAGGCGGTCGCCTCTGCCGTTCCCCGGTTGTCGCCGGTCAGCATCACCGCTTGACGAATGCCTGCGGCGCGAAGCTGCTCCAATGCCGTGCGGCTGTTCGGACGAAGCTCGTCGGAGGCTGCGAAGACGGCCCACGGCTCCATGGCAGTGCCCAGCACCATGACGGTGTTTCCCTGGCTTTCCAGGCGTTCCAGCTCTCCCTGTAGCGATTCCAGGGACATGCCCAGCTCTTGGACGAACCACCGGGGGCTCCCGATAAAGAATAAGCTGCCGCCGACCTGTGCTTTGGCCCCGCGTCCGGGCACGGCGGCAAAATCCGTGATATCCGCAAGCGGCACGCCCTCCCGCTTCGCTTTCCTGACGATAGCCTCGCCGACGGGATGCCCGGACCGCGCCTCGATCCCTCCTGCGATCGTCAGCACCTCTTCCGCGGTTCTTCCTCCCAGCGGAATGAATTCCGTCACCTCGGGTACACCGGCCGTTAACGTGCCGGTCTTGTCGAAGGCGACGGCTTCTACGGCGCCGAGCCGTTCCAAATAGGCGCCGCCTTTGATCAATACGCCGTGTCTCGCCGCATTGCCAATCGCCGATACGATGCTGACAGGCGTAGAAATGACCAAGGCGCATGGGCAAGACACGACGAGCATCATCAGCGCGCGGTAAAACCACGGCTCGAACGGCTGGCCGAGCGCCAGCGTGGGAATCACCGCAATGCCAAGCGCAATAAGGAGCACGGCAGGGGTGTAGTACTTGGCAAACGCGTCGATGAACCGCTGCGACGGCGCTTTCTGCGCCTGGGCATCCTCGACCATGCGGATGATGCGGGACAGCGTGTTGTCTTCCACGCGCCGGGTTACCTGGATTTCCAGCGCCCCTTCCCCGTTGATCGTGCCGGCGAACGCCTCGCTGCCCGTTTCCTTGAGCACCGGAACGGATTCACCCGTAATCGGAGCTTGATTCACAGACGAAGTCCCTTGGACGACCATCCCGTCCATGGCGATTTTTTCGCCGGGCTTCACGAGCAAAATATCCCCGACTTCGATCTGCCCCGTCGGCAGCTTCATCTCGCTGCCTTGCCTGCGGACCAGCGCCTCCTTCGGCGACAAATCCATCAATCCGCGGATCGACCTGCGGGTCCGGTCCATCGTGTAAGCTTCGAGCGTCTCGCCGAGCGAGAAAAGCACCACGACGGCGGCCCCTTCCTCCCACTGCCCGATGCACCCGGCGCCGATCGCGGCCACGGTCATGAGCAGATCCATGCCGATCGTCCCCGACTTGAGCCCGTAGATGCCGGTTCGGGCGATGCGGAAGCCGCCGATCACCATGGCTGCGGCGTACAGAAGCGTGACGACCGACTCTGGCGCGACTTTGGTTAAGGCAAGCAGCCAGGCAACCAAAAACACCGCTCCGGATACTGCCGTCGGCACCGCTTTTTTGTTGCGTTTCCAGAACGGCTGCTCGTCGTGGGTCCCGGGCAGCATGCCGTTGTCGGCAATGGCCGTGTAGCCCGCCTGCCTTACCGTCTGCATGACGGCTTCCCCGGCCGACCCGTCATGGATGACGGTCATTTTGGCGGCTCCGTAATTGACCGAAGCGATCTGGACGGTTGTCAGCGCCCCTACCCGCTTCTCCAGCTTCCGCGCGCAATCCGCGCAGTCCATTCCTTCGATGCGGTACACGCTGGATATCGCTCCGGCCGCCGCAGCTTCCGCAGCCGCCGCCGCCAGGGCGGCGTTGGCCGCATCCTCCGCCTCGTGGCTGCTTCCGCAGCCGCAGGCGCCGTGATCGTGGCTATGACTATGACCATGGCTTTCATGATCGTGATGATCCCCGCAGCCGCAGGCGTCATGGCTGTGGCCGTGATCGTTTCCGTGATTGTGGTTGTGATCATGACTGTGCTCAGGATCATGGCTGTGCCTGTGGTCATGACCATGCTCGTGATCGTGGCTATGGCCGTGGTCGTGTCCGCACCCGGCATCATGCGCATGCTTAAGCTCTTGGCCGTGCCGGGGATCGCCGTTTCCATGAACGTCAGGCTTGCTGCTGTGCGACGCTCCGGACCCGCAGCAGGATGGTTTGCCGGACATATCTCCATCTCCTCTATACAATACATGATTAATTGTTCATACGTTTATTACCATCTTATGTCATCCGTTGCAGATCTGTCAACCGTCATACGCCCTTCTTTTGAAGCAGCGATAAAAAGGAATATAAAAAAGCAGGAGGATCTCCCCCTGCTTTAGTATGCTCGCTTACCGCTAGCCGTGCTTGACGTGCTGCAGCATCTGCACGAAAATTTGCTCGATGTGCTCGTCGTCGAGCGAGTAGAACACCGTCTTCCCTACTTTGCGCCGCTTCACGATGCGTAAATTGCGCAAATAGCGAAGCTGATGCGAAATCGCCGACTGCCCCATTTCCAGAACCAATGTCAGGTCGTGCACGCAAAGCTCTTTTTGCAGCAGCGTATATATGATCTTCACCCGCGTCGGGTCGCCAAGCGCTTTGAATACGTCCGCCAGTCCGGCCGCCGTCGCTTCCGGGATCAGACTCTCCTTCAAATCTTCAATCTGAGAGGTGCCTTCACAGGTCTCATCGCATTGATCTTGCAGCACTTTTTCCAAGACACAACACCGCCTTCATCCTAATCAAGCTTATCCGTTGCTCCCATTATAACAGAAAACCGAATGGGTTGCCGGATCTCCTACAAGCTTACTTGTAAAAATTATAATTTAGCATCTGCAATTTGCAATCACCCTTGACTCCTTATGTATAACTGTTATATATATAGCATAACAGTTATAACTACAAATTTGGGGGAACACGATATGAGCAAACGATGGAATCGCAGCATGCAGCAATTAGCCGTTGGTTCGCTGCTTGCGGCGGCGATCGTCCAACCGGTAAACGCCCTGGCCGAAAAAGCGCCGGTCGGGCAGACGAGCGTCCAAGCCGCCGATGCAGCTAAGGAAGCCGATGCCGGCTCTTCAAACGCACTTGCACGGATGGTCCCGCTGCGCGCCGTCGCCGAAGCCATCGGCGCGGGGGTCGAATGGGACGCGGAGAACAGGCAGGTTACCGTCACCCGCGGCATAAACGAGCTCTCCGTAAAAATCGGCGAACGGAACGCAAAAGTCAATGGAATCGCAATGATCCCCTTGCCGGAGGAAGCCGCCATCGTTAATGATACGACGCTGATTCGGCTGGAGACGATCCGGAAAGTCTTTGGAGTCTCCATCGATTGGGACGCCGTAAACGGGCTGACCATCGATCCTTCCGATGTGACCGCAGCGGGGAGCCACTTTGTTTACCTGCTGCAAAACGGCCAATTTCAAGCGGCAAGCCGGATGCTGAGCGACAAGCTGCGGGCAGGACTACCGGAAGCGAAGCTTGCGGGATACTGGACCGGCAATACCGGCATGCTGGGAGCGCCGAAACGGCTCATATCGCTCAAGCGGGAAATCACGGCGGTTCATAACAACGCCCTGCTCGGCTATATGACGGAAAAATCGACGCCGCTGGGCATCGCCGTCCGGTTCGACGCGAGCGGCAAAATCGATGACATTTTCCTGCCGCTTCCTCCAGCAGGTGATTACAGCAAGCCGGATTACGACAAGCCGGAGCTTTATTCGGAGGAGGAAGTGACGGTCGGCGAAGGCGAAGCGCCGCTCCCCGGCACGCTGACGCTGCCGAAGGGCGAAGGGCCGTTCCCTGCCGTCGTGCTCGTACACGGCTCCGGGCCGAACGATCGCGACGAGACGTTCGGCAGCTACAAGACGTTCCGCGATCTGGCCGTCGGTCTGGCCGCCAAAAACATCGCCGTGCTGCGCTACGAGAAGCGGACGCGGGTACACACGCTCAAGAGCGCGCTCCATCCGGCTTTTACCGTCAAGGAAGAAACGGTCGACGATGCGGTCGCTGCGGTTCGCATGCTGCAAAACGACCGCCGCATCGATACAAAGCGCATCTTCGTCCTCGGTCACAGCCAGGGCGGGATGCTGGTCCCGTCCATCATCGAATCCGACACGCAGAAAAGCATTGCCGGAGCGATTGTTATGGCCGGCCCTTCCCGGCCGTTAGAGGACATTGTTCTGGAGCAAAATAAACAAGCGCTCGCATGGGCGAAGGAAGCGGGACAGCCGACCGAAGGGCTGGAACATCAGGTGAAAGCGATGGAGCACCAAGTCTCTCTTTTGAAGGACCAGCAATATTCCGCGGCGAACGTTCCGAAAGATTTTGTTCTGGGCGATCCGGTCTGGTGGTTCGACTTCCGGAACTATCGGGGTGGCGAAATCGCCAAGCGTCAATCTACGCCGCTTCTCGTTTTGCAGGGCGATAACGATTTTCAAGTGACGGCAAGCAACCTGGACGGCTGGAAGTCCGCCCTGTCTGCGCGCCAAGACGTCGTTTACAAGCTTTATCCGAAGCTGAACCACGGGTTCGTCGAGTTCGATCAGCCTTCCACCGGCAAGGAATACGCCCTTCCCGGCAACGTGCCGTCCTACGTGATTGACGATATCGCCGGGTGGTTGAAAGGCAAACACTAATTTTGAGGTGGAACTGCGGGGTTCACCCCGGCAGCCCAAAGTACGAGGAGATTCCATGATTATTAAATTGGATTTACAGTCGGAGACTCCAATTTATGCCCAGTTGATGAATCAGATTCTCGAAGGCATCGCGAGCGGCGCCTTGAAGCCCGGCGAGGCGCTTCCATCCGTGCGCAGTCTGGCTTCAGATATCGGCATCAATCTGCATACCGTGAATAAAGCCTACACGCTCCTGAAGCAGGAAGGCTTCATTCAAATTCACCGCCAAAAAGGGGTTGTCGTCCAGCCGGACGGCATGCCCCAGGTAACCGAGGCGTATAAACATAAATTGCGCGAGCAGTTGGCGCCGATCGCAGCCGAAGCCATATGCCGCGGCATGCGCGAGGAGGAGCTGCTCGGGTTTATCCAAGGCATTTTCAGCGATATCAAAGGGAACTAAGGAGGAGGCTACATGCATATTGGAATCGCGTTACTGGTCGCGGCCATTTTTGTGCCGGTCATTGTGATGCTGGCCGGTTTACCGTATTTTACAAGAACGACGAATCATTTCGGCGTATCGATCGATTCGCGGCATTATCACGATCCTGAGCTGCAATCGATGCGCCGCCGCTATGCCTGGTGGAACGGGGCGATCGGAGCCGTGCTCCTCATCGTCTTGATTTTCGTCATCCAGCGGACGAACGAGACACAGCAGGGGCTGTTCATCATCGGCTTTGCCTTGGCGCTTATGGCGGCGTCGACGATCGGCTATCTCATCTATTACAACAAAATGAAGCAGTGGAAGGCGGCGCGTCCTGCGGAGAACGCCAGCGCCCGGTTCATTGCCGTCGACACCTCGTTTCGGAACCGGAAAACGACGTATTCCGACTGGTGGTATCTGGTTCATCTGGCCTTCGTCGCTCTGTGCGCCGTCGTTGCTTTGTGGAATTACGACAAGCTTCCGGACACTCTCGTGTCGCGGTACGATATGCAGGGCAACCCGACAGCCACCCAGCCGAAAACGTACTGGAACGTCTTTTTCCCGAACGTGATGCAGTTGGTCCTGATCTTCATATTCGCGTCCATCAATACGGTGATCCGCAAAAGCAAACAGCAGATCGACGCGAACGCGCCCGAGCAATCGCGCGAGCAGAACATCCGGTTCCGCCGGATCTGGTCCCTCGTGTTGATGGTCATGGGCTTCTTGATGCTCGTGCTGTTCTCGTTCATCCAGTTTTTCTTATTATTCCCCTTTGACGGCTCGGTACTCGTCACCGTGGCGATCACGATTCCCGCTCTGATGCTGATCTTGGTTCTCGTGGTCTCGTTCATTACCGGGCAAGGCGGGAGCCGGCTCGGCGGATCGACCGGAACGAACGAGAAGCCGGTGCCCGGGGCAGCCGACGACGACAAGTATTGGAAGCTGGGATCGATCTACTATAATCCGGACGATCCTTCGCTGTTTATCGAGAAACGGGTCGGTATCGGCTGGACGATCAACGTAGCCCGGCCGATGGCGTGGGTCGTTATGCTGGCGCCGCTTGTGCTGGTCGGAGCGATCCTTGTCATTGCGGCCATCAAAGGCTGAACCCGGACTGCGGATTTCGGAATGCCGTTCGGACGGTAAATCGGACTTCGAGTTAGACAGTGCGCGGCAGCAATCCGTCCTCTGTAGGCGGGCTTGCTGCCGTTCGTGTTTCATAGACCCTGTGCGTACGCGGCTTGACAATTGGAGAGACTCCACTATAATTTTGAGTAAACACTCAAATTTCGAGCTGAAAGGACGAATGATGGCGATGGCGAGAGGCGAAAAAAACGATCCCGAGCTGAAAAAACAAAAAATCGTTGCGGCGGCCCTCCGCCTTTTTTCCGGGAAAGGCTACCATGCGACGACGACCAAGGAAATCGCGGAGGAAAGCGGCGTAACGGAAGGCTTAATCTTCTACTACTTCGGCGGCAAGCGCAAGCTGCTTATGCATATTGTCCACAGTTTCTCCTTCGCGCTGCTGGCGCAGGACGGCGCGGACCGGTGGAAGCGGCTGCCGCTGGACGAAGCGCTGGTACAGTACGGATGCCGGTACCTGCAATTTTTGAAGGAGAACCGGGAGTACCTGCTGCTGATCTGGTCCCCGGAAATGATGCGGGATGAGGCCGTTTCTCAGGAAGTGCTCCGGCTCATCGGAAGCATCGGCGCTTCCGGCAGCAGCATCTTGAAGCAGTCGGCACCCGTTGGGCAAATAAGCGAGCAGACCTATCACGTTGCCGCAACGATGCTTAACGCGTCGATCCTGCTTTATTTTGTGCTGCATGCCCGCTTCGGCAGCGAGATGGCCGTGCTGGGCGATGAAGAAGCTTATATTCGCCAACTGGTCGGCCTGCTGCTCCACGGCCTTTACAAGGGTGATGCGTAATGCGTTCCGTTGATAGGCCAAATTTTTTTTAAGCAATTTTTGAGTGTTTACTCAATTTTAACTCCATAAGAAGCAAACTAAGGAGGAACCGCACATGCTCGCTTTGCTGAACGACTGGATTTCCCTGCATCTATTGATCTGGCTTCTGCCGGTCGCCTTCTTCCTTCATGACGGCGAGGAAATCGTCGTCGTGGAACGCTGGATACGGCCGCGCAAGCACACCCTGTCCCCGTTGATGCAGCGGGCGCTGAACTGGGACAAAAGCATTACCGTTCAGTTCGCGACAGCTGTCGTGCTGATCGGATCGCTCGTTTGCCTAGGAGCGGGCATTGCCGCAGCGGCAGTGGAGAACGGCGGGAAGCTCGGCCCCGTCTTCATCGGCATGGTCGCGGTCATGCTGCTGGACGGTATTAAGCATGTAGGCTTATCACTAGGGAAGCGGAGCTATACCGTCGGGGCCGTAACGGCGGCGCTGGTGGAAATCCCGTACGCCTCGTACGCCCTTTACCGCTTTTATCAGGCGGACTTAGTAGAGCCAGCCGCCCTATGGCTCGGCATCGCCATCGTCCTCCCGCTCGTGTTTTTTCTCATCGGTATCGGGTTCACACTCGGCCGGTGGATCGCGCCCTTTCGCAGGCCTGCAGCGGGGTCGGGCCGCCGTATCTAAGGGGAAGGTCCCGCTGCAGGTCCGCGGAACGCTCTATTGGCGCGGCCGCTCCAAAGCGATCCTACGGCACCTCCAGCACCTTCAGGCAAGCTCATGCGCATATTTTCAGGAAGCAAGTCAAATAATGGATATGTCATGAAGAGCTTTCACTGCTGGGAGGCAAAAGTGAAATGAAAGATAACCATTCAAACGGAACTTCGGTTGAGGGTGTCGGAGGATCGCTCGACGAGCGGCGTTCGCCGGGCGAAACCGATACGACGCTGACGGATCGGCAGGGCCATCCCATTACGGATAACCAGAACATCCGGACCGTGGGCAATCGGGGGCCGTCCACTCTCGAAAATTACCATTTTATCGAGAAAATCTCGCATTTCGACCGGGAACGCATTCCCGAGAGGGTCGTACATGCCCGCGGAGCAGGGGCTCACGGCTACTTCGAGGCCTACGGCAAAGTCGGAGACGAGCCGGTCGCGCAGTATACGCGCGCGAAGCTGTTTCAGGAAGCCGGCAAACGGACGCCGGTCTTCGTCCGCTTCTCCACCGTTGTTCACGGCGGACATTCGCCGGAAACGCTTCGCGATCCCCGCGGGTTCGCGACCAAGTTTTATACGGAGGACGGGAACTGGGATTTGGTCGGGAACAATCTGAAAATCTTTTTCATTCGCGATCCTCTCAAGTTTCCCGACATGGTCCATTCGTTCCGTCCGGACCCTGTAACCCATCTGAACGATCCGGAGCGTATGTTCGATTTTCTCGCGGGCACGCCGGAAGCGACGCATATGGTGACCTTCGTGTTCTCTCCTTGGGGAATTCCGGCGAATTACAGACAGATGCAGGGGTCCGGCGTCAATACGTACAAGTGGGTCAACGCCAAAGGCGAGGCGGTCTTGGTTAAATACCACTGGGAACCGCTGAAACAGGGTATCAAAAATTTGACCCAGCGCGAAGCCGAGGAGATTCAAGGTAAAAATTACAGCCATGCGACCCAGGACCTGTACGAGGCGATCGAGCGCGGCGATTTCCCGGAATGGGAGCTTTGCGTTCAAATTTTAAGCGACGACGAGCATCCCGAGCTCGACTTCGATCCGCTGGACCCGACCAAGCTGTGGGATCAGGAGCGCTTTCCCTTTTTGCCGGTTGGAAAAATGGTGCTGAACCGAAATCCCGAGAACTATTTCGCTGAGGTCGAACAGGCGGCCTTCGGGACGGGCGTTCTGGTAGACGGCCTGGATTTCTCCGACGACAAGCTGCTGCAAGGACGGACGTTCTCTTACTCGGATACGCAGCGCCACCGGGTCGGCACCAACTACCTTCAGCTTCCGATCAATGCGCCCAAGAAGCACGTCGCCACCAATCAGCGCGACGGGCAAATGACTTACTACGTGGATCGCGCAGAGGGGCAAAGTCCGCATGTCAACTATGAGCCCTCGCTGCTGGACGGACTGACCGAAGCGAAGCCGCAGGGCAAAGACCACGAACCCGCTTATCAGGCGAAGCTCGTACGGCACAAGATCGACCGGACGAACGATTTCCAACAGGCGGGAGAAACGTACCGGAAATTCGAGGGTTGGGAACGCGACGAATTGATCGGCAATCTGGTCGCTGCACTTCAAGTATGCCGGCCTCCGATCCGTCAGCGGATGATCGACTATTTTACGCAAGCCGATCCCGAGTATGGGCGGCGCGTTGCGGAAGGGTTGGCCCAGGCGGATGCCGGTTCGCCGCATCTCGGCTCCGTTTCCGCGCAACAAGGCGCAGACTTGGCGGAGCAGATGGGGCAGAGAACGGACGGCTACTGACCGGCCGCCCCCGGCTTCTTCTGGCAGTACAGCCCGTCATGGTCCGTCCATTCCGCGTATAGCACATCCTGCGGCCGTCCGATTCCTGCGGCTTGAAGCTCGCCGAGCAGCCACGCCTCGTCCCGGCCGAGAGCTGCGAGCTTTTGCCGCAGGATGCGCCCGTTCTCGATCAGCACGACCGGCAGGGAAACCGGAGCGTCGGGCAGGCGCAAATCCTTCCGCGTCACGCTGTCCGCATCTGCTCGTTTCATCACGCTGATGCTCCCGTTCGTCTCGAATACGGCGAACGCGACTTCCCGTACGGAAAATACGTTTTGTTCCCGGAGCATCGTGAGCAATTGATCAAAATCGAGGTTGTTGCGCTTCATCGCTTGCCAATCGATTCGGCCGTTGTCAATAATGAGGTCGGCCGTCCCGTTCAGCGGCTTGGACAGCCATGGGACGAACTGCACGAGCTTCTCCAGCGCGAACGACAACACGGCCCATAGCGCGAGCGCATAAAGGAGCTGCTCCAGCCCGACCTCGCGGTCATACAGCGTATTGCCCACAATTTCGCTAAGCATTAACGAGGAGACGAAATCGAATGCGGTGAGCTGGGAAATTTCCTGTTTGCCGAGCAGTCTCGTAATGACCCACAGCCCCGCAAGTCCGGCCGTCAGCTTGATGGTAATATAGGCGTAATCCGCCATAAAAAGCCCTCCTTCGGAAAAGGAAGATGTGTCCTTCCTTACCCGGGGAGGGCATCGTTTGAACCCGCAAAATTACCCGTTAAGCCACTTGAAGAACCAATGCAAGAAGACTAGCGATCCAATAATCGCCAGGTAACGAAGCTCTCGGGGCATGCGGATCCACAGCTTCAGCAAACGCATGCTGTACCTCTGCTCCGGTCTTTTGCTCATCCCATCGAACCATCCCCTTTAATCCAGCTTCGAACAAATCAACTCGCCCGTTCGGGCATCGATCCAACGGATTTCGCGGCCCTTCTCCTTATGCACCAGACGGTACTTCAAAACGTAGCGGCGCCTTTTGCCGCTGCCCGAGTAATCCGTCTCCCACCCCAGCTTCAGGTCGAGAGCTTCCGCATAAATCCGGCGCGCTTCCGGCTCGTCCACGAGCGGCGTAACCTCGACGGCCTGCAATTGGGCCGGATCGACGGATAGGCCCATCACGTGTCCAATCTGTCCCGACGTCTTGTTGACAGACAACCGGATATGCTCCAACTCCAGCCAGACGCCCTGCTTCCCGATGCAAAAATCGAAATGCTCCCTGTCGGAATCGGAGGACGCTTCCACCTGCTGCCTCAGCTGCAAAAACGGCGCCAGTCCCGGCTGCATACGGGCCAAAAATCCGAGTGCGATGTCCAGGCACTCGTCCCGTGACAGCCTCAGCTCCCCTGGAATCTCCTCTTCAAAACGAATAAACGACACCAGCCTCCCGCCAACCGGATCGATCTTCGCTTTCAGCGTCTCCTCCGACCGCTGCCGGAAAAAGGCGTCCAGCGAACGATCCTCTGACACAGCCGGCTGCCAATCGCGCCGCCGCCAGACGATACCGGTCATATGGTCGTCCATTTCCACCTCCCTCAACAACTCGTACCGTTCCGGATCGATTCCGAGCAGCTCCTGAACGTCCTGCGCCGTCCGGACGGCCGGAG
>NZ_JTHN01000249.1 GCF_001399685.1 Paenibacillus sp. A3 | reverse complement strand
CGATCAGCGGAAACAGCAGCAGCGCCGGTGCGATGGCCTGGATCGGCAGCGCCGCCTGCGGGTTAAGGATGCTGTCGGCAAAATACGGCGCTGCGGCGTACAGCAGTACGGTCATCAGCACGCCTGCGCAGACGGCGAACCACAGCGCCGCCTTGTAGATCCGGTCCGCCTCCGCATGCCGGCCGAGCGCGGTCTTCTCGGAGATCATTTTGCTGAGCGCGCTCGGCCGGCATGCGGAGGCGGACCGGATCTACAAGGCGGCGCTGTGGTTCGCCGTCTGCGCAGGCGTGCTGATGACCGTACTGCTGTACGCCGCAGCGCCGTATTTTGCCGACAGCATCCTTAACCCGCAGGCGGCGCTGCCGATCCAGGCCATCGCACCGGCGCTGCTGCTGTTTCCGCTGATCGCTATCATGCGCGGCTACTTCCAGGGACGCCGGATGATGATGCCGAACGGCATATCGCAAATCATCGAACAGCTGTTCCGCGTCGTCACTTCGGTGGCGCTTGCTTATTTGCTGCTCACCCACAGCTTGGACTATGCCGTTGCGGGAGCTTCGTTCGGCGGCGTGGTCGGCAGCATCGCTGCTGCGGCCGTGATGCTGTACTATGCGATGCGGCTGAAGCAAAGCGACCGCCGCGAACGCTCTGCGGGGGGGGGAGACACCGCCGAGGAGAGCACGGGTGCCGCACCGCTGACATTCAAAGCGATCTATGCGCAGCTGTTCAAGCTGTCCGTGCCGATCGTCATTTTCTCGATGACCGTTACGTTGATTTATACGATCGATTCGTCGATCGTTACCCTGCTGCTTAAAGATCGGCTCGGTGAGGAGGCCGCCCGGGAAATCCTCGGGATCTTGACCGGCCGGGCGCAATCGCTGGCAGGCATTCCGATCATTCTCGCCGTAGCGCTCAGCCAATCAGTCGTTCCGATTATTTCGTCGGCGTATTCGCAAAGGGACATGAAGCAGGTATCCGATCAGACGGCCAAAGTATTGCAATTATCGATTCTTTCCGGCCTGCCGATGGTGCTGCTCATCAGTCTGGCGGCCCGTCCGATTAACGGATTTATTTTCGGAAATACGACCGGCTCGCCGATTGTCGATACGTATGCCGCTCCGATCATCACCTTGCTCACCGTTAGCGCGATGTTCCAGATCGTCATGCAGACCTCGGGCGCGGCACTGATGGGGATGGGCCGCATGAGGCCGCTCGTGATAAGCGTAATCCTTGGCATCGCAGTCAAGCTGGCAGGCAGCTATGCGCTGGCTCCGTACTGGGGCATCTACGGCATCATCGCGTCCACCGCTCTGTGTTTCATCGTGATGACGTGGCTCAACCTGGCAGTGCTGCGGTCCGCCGTGCCGTTCCGGGTGTTCGGCCTGCGCCGCTGGCTGTCGCTCGCGGCGACGACGGCGTTGATCTGCCTGATCGGCTATGGACTGGAGCAGCTTTGTGTTGCCTACATCCATCCGTTCGGCATCGAACGCTGGGACGATATGGTACAATCCTTGATCATCTGTGCGATCGCCGGCGGGGCTTACCCTGTCCTGCTCTTCCTGACGCGGGTCATGACGCTGCACGATTTGCAGCATCTGCCCGGACCGCTCCGGATGCTGGCGAAGCCGCTGCTCGCCCGTTTGGGCCGCACGACGCAGCAAGAAAAGCGCTAAGCGAAGCGTTAGCGCTGATAGACGATTATGAAAATAGCCCCAAACCTTCCAAGCAGATGCTGCTGCGGAGGTTCGGGGCTATTCGTTGTCAGGAAGCGGCCTCGATGAGAACGTTATCATTGCAGCGTACGCCGCACCACCCGGACGGCTGTTCGCCGCTCATGGCTGCTGATTTTTGTGCCGTATCGGGCCGGCATGGCACCAAAGGGTCACGATCGGCTCATCGATGCTGGAGTGCAGGTGATGATCTTCCCCCGGCTCCACGACGATAATATCGCCTACGGCTACAGGGTGGAACGTCTTGTCGATCTCCATTGTCCCGCGGCCTTGCACGATCAGGAACGCCTCACAGTCCGTATGGACGTGATAGTCCCGGCCGTCCGGCCCTTCGTTCGTGTGGCTGCGCTCGCCCGGCTTGCTGAACGCCAGGCCGCCCGAGGATACATAGGCGCCTGGCAGCACCTGATTCAGAATATGCCCTTCGCGGGCGTCCGGCAGCTCGCTCAAACGGTATTTTTTCATTCGCGGTGATCCCTCCGTTTTTTGGGAAAAGGGGTAATTCCGATTTCGTAATGATCATATCCGATTCGGGCTGCGATGGGTATTGAAGAAATTAAGAAAGACATGGAATCTTTTATGCTTTGTTCGATGGAGGCTCTACGGAAAACCAAGCTTGCTCCAAAATCCTCGCCGCAGCGTCGATGTCTGCCTCAGATAGCCCGGCGAAGCCAAGCAGGATGACCGGGTCCGAACCTTCGGGCACAGGCTCGAAGCAATAGCCGGAGATGCCGTACACCTTGATGCCCGCTCCCTTCGCGAGGGATACCAGTTCTTCCTCGCTCAGGCCGTTGCGCACCTTCAGGAGCAGGTGCAGGCCGGCGTTTTCCCCGATAATGTCGACGGGCTGGGGAAACCTGCGTACTGCCGCTACAAGCCGGTCCCTTTTTCTTTTGTAAATGCGGCGCATCTTGTTCAAGTGCTTCTCGAAATGCCCTTCCTTGATAAATTGGTACAGGACGTGCTGATCGATGCGAGAAACGGTCGAGGCATAAGAAATGTAATGCGTGCGGTACACTTCCAGAAGCCGGCCGGGCAGCACCATATAGCTGATGCGCAGAGAAGGGGACAGCGGCTTCGACAGCGTGCCGATATAGATCACTTTGCCGCTCGAATCCATCCCGTGCAGCGAAGGGATCGGCTTGCCGCTGTAGCGGAATTCGCTGTCGTAATCGTCCTCGATGATATATCGGCCATCCCGTTCGTTGACCCACTGGAGCAGCCGCATCCGGCGGTTGACCGGCATGACCATGCCCATCGGGAACTGATGGGAGGGTGTCGTGTACACGATGTTCGAGCGTCCGTCCGCAAGCTGCGCAACGTCGACGCCCTCTTCATCCAGCGGCAGCAGCTGAACGTCAATGCCGTAGCTTCGGAGAATGCGGTACATCCGGTAATATCCCGGATTCTCGACGGCGAACGAATTGTCCCGGCCCAAAATTTGCAGCAGCAGCTGAAACAGGCTCTCCGTTCCGGCGCCGACGATAATTTGCTCCGGGGTGCAGGAAACTCCGCGGGAGTAGTACAGGTATTGGGAAATCGTGCTGCGAAGCCTTTCGTCTCCCTGCGGATGCCCAAGCTGCAGCAGCGACTTGTGCTCGGATTGAATCGTTTCTTTAGCCAGCTTCTTCCATACGGTAAAAGGGAACACGTCCAAATCGATACTGGTCGGCGAAAAATCGTACCGGGGAACGATGGCGTCCGTGTCCATTGAAAGCATTCGCAGAGCGGGTATCGGGGCTTCAGCGCCGATCCGCAGCACCTCGTCCGTTTTGCTGACGAAAAATCCGCGCTTCGGAACCGCTTCGACATAGCCTTCCGCAACCAGCTGCTGATAGGCGGTTTCGAGCGTATTTTGGCTGATGCGCAAATATCCGGCCAGCTTGCGCTTGGACGGCAGTCTCGTCCCGTAGGAAAGATGCCCCGACTCAATTTCCCGCTTAATGTGCATGTAGAGCTGATCGTATAAAGGCTGCTTCCGTCCCGGGTCCAAATGAACCGTGAACATGTCCATGAACGATGCCCCTCCCTTAAACTGACCTCATCGTTTTGCATAAAACTGAAGCTTATGATCCGTTCAAATAATGATTATAATCGAAAAAACACAGACAGGAAAGGACATAAGCAGCATGTTGAAAAAGTCGTATCGAGGAAGAAATCTCGGGCTGGCGCTCATCATTGTCGGTGCCGGCTGCTGGGGATTGTCGTCCCCCATGATGGAATGGTTGTTTTCCCATCAGAAAATGTCGTCCACGGCGCTTCTGCAATTCCGGTTCATGCTATCGGGTGTCATCCTGCTATTGATCGCCATGGTCAGAAAGCAGAATATATGGAAGGTTTGGACCGATCTTCGCATGGTCCTGTCTTTAATCATCTTTTCGGTTTGCGGGATCATGGTGCTGCAGTACGCGTTCATCAGCACCGTCGAAACGGGGAATGCCGTGACGGCTACCTTGTTTCAATTTTTGAGCCCGGCGGTCGTTATGATCGTGCTGGCGTTCAAGAAGCGGAAGCTGCCGACCTGGATCGAGGCGGTGCTGGTTTCGCTCTGTATCATCGGGTTGTTTTTCATGGTCACGAACGGGTCGCTGCAAGGGATTTCCTTGTCGCTCAAAGCCGTCGGCTGGGGGCTGGCCACGGCTGCTGCGTTCGCCTTCTATACGTTGTTTCCGGTTCCGCTCATCCGCCGCTGGGGCGGCACGCTTGTGTTGGGCTGGGGGATGCTGATCGGCGGGATCGTGTTTAACGCACTGCCTGTCTCGGGGGGCTTTTACTCGGCTGTACAGGGCATGGACGCCATCTCCTGGATTCTCGTGCTGTTTATCGTCTTGTTCGGTACGTGTCTGGCCTTTTTGTTTTATTTGGAAAGCCTTCATTACCTGGAGCCCGCCGAAACGAACACGCTGTCTGTCATGGAGCCGCTCGTGACGATCGTCGTTTCGATGCTTTGGCTTGCGGAGCCATTGAAATTTTTTCAAATCATGGGTGGTCTGTTTATCGTCGCTTCGTCCGTCCTGCTGTCCGTGAAGCCTTGGGACAAAAGAGCGCGAGGCGGGGAAAGGCCTGTGAGCGAAGGATTGTAACGGGCTGTCGGGGCCGGCAAGCCTAAAAAAATACAGCCGATTCCAAAACAAATCCATCCTCTCCTATCCGAACAAGTAGTATGATGAAGAGATCAAGGGATTAGGGAAGGGGAGATCCGTCATGACCGCGCGGGAAACGTGGATTGCGGAAGTCGAAGGAATCGAAACGCTGGATACGCATACCCATTTGATCGGGGACAAGCTGTGTGCGCAGAGCTTTTGGGACATTGCCCATTATTTCTGGTTTAACCGGGAAATGCAGGCGGGCGGATATCCCGCCGACGCGGCGGAGCTGCCGGGGAAGGAGCGCATCGAAGCTTTCATGAAGGCGTACCGCGCCACACGGAATACGCTGATGAATTGGACCGTCACGTATATTTTCAAGCAGCTGTACGGGATCGAGCTTCGTGACGAGCGCTCCGTCTACGAAGCCGATGAGGCGGTGCGGGCGTCGGCTCACAAGGCGGGCTGGGCGCAGCAGGTGGCGGACAAGCTGAACGTCCGCGCCTTCGTGGTCAATCACCCGGACCACGCGAAGTTTGTCGGCATGAAGCGCGACGCGATTTTGCTTCCGCGGATCGACGGCAAGCTGCCGCAGTGGACCCGCAACATAGCGGCGTCGGCACAGCCGGAGGAAGCGTATGAAGAAGCGAGGCAAAGCATAAATACACTGTTCGCATCATACCGGGAACAGGGGTGCCCGGGCGTGATGACGACGCTGCCCGCTTTCGAGGCCAGCGCCAACCGCTCGTATTCGTTGAAAGCCGGTGCGACGGAGGACCAGATCTTGATGATGCTTCTGCATGCGGTGTGCGAAGCGGCCGAGCGTCACGGGTTGATGGTGCAAATCTTCGTGGGCGTGGAACGGTCCTGGTGCGGTACCGCGACTCCTGTCAACGATCCGCTTAAGATCGTCAAGCTGTCCGGCTTGTTCGAGCGTTATGCCATTCCGTTCGAGTTGGTGGTCGCCTCGGAGCTGAACAACCTGGACATCGTCCAAGCCGCGTGGAATTTTCCCAATGTGCACACGGGCGGGCAGTGGTGGTTCAATTTCCGCGCCAGCACATACCGCGATGCGATGCAGTACCGGCTGGAGGCGCTGCCTGCGCTCAAAAGCTCGCTTATCGTCTCCGACGCGCGCTGCATTGAATGGAGCTACGGCAAAATCGCGCTCGTCAAACGGCTGATGGCCGAGTTTCTCTTCGAGCAGACGGAGCGGGGCTGGATCGACCGCGAGACGGCGCTGCAGGTCGCCAAAGGCTGGCTCTACGAGAGCGCGGCGCAGCGTTACGGCTTCCGGGAGCAGTAAGCGCGCCCGACGGAGCCTGCCCATTAAACGAGCAGATCGCTGGCGAGCACGGCAAGCTCGATTTTTTTCAGACCGATACCGCATTCCTGCGTCATTTCGAAGGAGAACGGCGCACTGATTTCCTTAAAATAGTCAAGGACGGACAGATCGCGGAACCAATCTCCGGGGACGGGCGGTTCGATGTCTCTGTCCTTCCATGCATCCGTCAGCGCCGGGCTGTACAGCGGGGCCGCGCCGGGCCGCAGCTTGCAGCCGTCAAGCCGCTCCAGCAGCTGGCCGCGGGGCCGGGGCGGCTCCTTGCGAACGGGTGCGAACAGGTGCGGCCAGTAATCCGCGCGGGAGCCGCTGTGACGGCGTCCGCAGGCGAATGCCCGAGCGCCTTCGGCTACCGCACGTATCCCGAATAGAATAGCATACAGCTTTTTGCCGACCTCGATGCGCTCCCGCACGCTACTGAAGTTTTCCAGAATCAGACCTGCGAGCCGTATACGTTCGCCTTGAACATATGGAAACACAACCTGGTTCAGCTGAAGCAGCGTCTGCGTCTGAAAAAACAACGTGTCAAGCACGGTGCTTTGAAACGAAGGGTGACGGACGACGCGCTCCTCAATATAATGCTGCTCATTGATGATTAAGGCGATGGTGAGCAGCCCGGATTCCCGCTCGATCCAGAAGCGGTCCCAGACCGGGCGCATAAAGCGCGAGACGCCGAGCCGGGGAAGCAGATGAAACAACGGACGTTTCAGCTGCAGGCTCGCCCGGTACAGCAGAAGCTGCGGGTAAGCGTCCCGGAAGATGAGCGCGTTGGCCCTTTCTAAAAAAGCGAAGACGTTCTCGCACTGCTCTTCGTTCAGCAGAAACGGCAGCAGATCTCCCCGCAGATCCGTCATGCTCCAGCCCCCGTTGCGCGACACCATATGGGCCAGAAACGCCCAATGCAGCTCGGGATGCTCCCGGTACATATGCAAATAAGCCGCGGTACGCGTTACGTTGTTGCGGATGTGCACGTCCCGCTCACGTATGATGCGCTCCAGCAGCTCCTGCTCCTCTTCTTTGGCCTCAGGCCCGGTCTCCGGGGTTTCTTTTGCCGGCTCCGCGTTCCCTTCCTGCAGTGCAAGCTTCCATTCCAGCCGCTTGCGCAGCGTTTCGACCGAAAGCGGATCGATCGGAATGCGATGCGCTGCGGCCAGCAGCTTTTTTTCATGCGCTACCGTTTGCGCTTTTCCTTTGATCCACTCTACCGCTTCTTGTGGCAAATCCGCCAGCTTATGGAGCAGATCGATGCCGTTCCAACGGTATTTTCCCCGGTTCATGATCCGAAACCTCCCGCCTTAAAAAAAAGGATTTTCCAAACTGCTGTCGTATAATTCCATATGCACGTGCGCAACGTTCTGCCAATTATTTCGTATAAGACGGTAGGTTGCATGCATTATAGTACATATTTTTAGGAGGTTCCCGATGAGAACAAAACGTTGGAACGCCATGCTCAGCCTCGTGCTGGTCGGCATCCTGATCCTGCTCGCCGGCTGCCAACCGGTCGGCAATGTCGACGTAGGCAAGGCGATGGCCGGAAGCTTGGCCGTCAAATCTTCGGAAGGCAAGCAAACGGTGACGCTTGAGCTGACGCCGGACCCGGCGGTCACGATGTCGCTGGAGGGCAAGCGGGTTTTCGAGCTGTTCAGCAAGGTGAAAATTGATATTACCGAGATGAAGATGCAAGATCAGCTGCATATGTCTATGAAAGGTGCATTCGAGTATCAGAAGGGCCGCGTGCCGTTCGAGCTGGTCATGTCCGACATGAATTACACGCTCAAAATCGAAGGCGCGAAAAAGCCGATCGTGATCCGCAACAGCGCGACAGCGATGAACGGCTCCGCTGCCGAGCTTCCGAAGGAAGTGCAGGAGCAGCTCCAGCAGCTTAGCAAGAAGGCGGTCGAAGCGATGCCTTCGCTCACGTCGTTCTTCACCCGCAACTTCCCGAACCCGAGCAAAATTACGGCTGCGGAAGTGAACGAAACCGTAAACGGCGAAGCGCTGACCCTGCAAAAGGTTCATGCCGAAATTTACGGCAACGAGCTGCTTGGTTTGGTGAAAGGCTTCTTGACGAACGTGCTCGCCGACGATCAAGGCCTGAAAGATTTTATCGGCGTGCTGTATGATCTGTACGTGCCGATTTTGAAGGAAGTAGCCAAGGAAGCCGGCAAGAGTGAGGCCAATTCGATGAACGACACGCTCACGCCTTATTTGAACAATAAAGCGCTGGCGGTAGAATTCATTCATACGTTCCTTAAAACCCACTTGGAGCAAATGCTCAAGGATTTCGACACGTCGGTCGACGCGATGGGTCCGGAAGCGAAAGCTTGGTTGAGCGACAATCAATCGCTTAAGATGGACCTGTATGTAGACAAAGATTACGTAACCCGCAAATCGAACACGGAAATTGGTTTCACCCTTCCACAAGGCAAGGGAGACGGCTTGAAAAGCGTCAAAATCACGTCGGTCTATGAAGTGTGGAACGTGAACAAGCCGGTACAGGCGGCTACGATTGATACCGCCGGCGGCGTTATCGAAATGAACGGTGCGGACGGCCGCATGAGGGCAAGCAAATTCGTCGCATCGCTTGATCCGAACTCCCAGCTGTATAAGCTGCTGAAAGACGATCTTGGCGTAACGAAGAAAAATATCAGCATGATCGTCGGCGAAGACAAAGAGCTTTCTTTCGGCACGCTCCCGTATAACGACAACGGCACGATTATGGTTCCGGCGCGTTTCGTCGTCGAGGAACTGGATGCCGACGTGAAGTGGGATGAGGCAACCAAGCAAGTCAAAGTGACCGATCCACTCAACGGCGCGGTGCTCGTATTAACGATCGGCAGCGACGAAGCTACTGTTAACGGCAAGACCGTGAAGCTGGAGAAGCCGGCCGTTCTCGTAGAAGGCGTTACTTATGTTCCTGTTCGCGTCGTTTCCGAAGGTCTCGGAGCGAAAGTAGGCTGGGAGCAAGAAACGCAAACCGTTAAAATTACCCGCGATTAATTTGGCTTCATCCTTAATATGTGCTTGAACGGCCGGACTATTCCGGCCCTGGAAGCAAAAAACAGCCTCCCATCCGACTCCGCCTCGGAAAGATGGGGGGCTGTTTCTTATTTTATATACGAGGATCAGGCTTAATCCTGGGTTGAATCGGAAGTCGGGGCTTTCGTCTCCGTTCCCGGTCCCAGCGACCGGGGGGAGGGCAGCCGACCGGCTCGGGCAGCCGTCTCGCGCAGCAGGTATTCGATGTGGCTGTTGACGCTGCGGAACTCGTCTGCCGCCCATTTTTCCAGCACTTCGTACAGCTTCGGATCAAGCCGCAGCGGGAAATTTTTTTTGCCGGCCATGGCGACCGTCAGTACAAGCTTCCCGTATTGATGACCGGATTGGCGGAACGGTCCGACACGATGGCGACGAGCAGATTGTTGATCATGGCGGCTTTGCGTTCTTCGTCAAGCTCGATGACGCCTTCTTGCTGCAATTGGGCGATAGCCAACTGCACCATGCCGACGGCACCTTCTACAATTTTGGCCCGGGCGGCGATGATCGCCGTTGCCTGCTGACGCTGCAGCATGGCGCTCGCGATCTCCGTGGAATAAGCCAGATGCGTCAAACGCGCTTCAAGGACTTCGACGCCGGCTACCGACAGGCGATCTTGCAGCTCTCGGCTCAGCTCTTGGGCAACCTCTTCGGAGTTGCCGCGCAAGGAGTAGCCGTTCTCGTAGGAATCGTACGGATATTTGTTGGCTACATGCCGCAGTGCGGTTTCGCTTTGGATTTCAACGAACTGCTCATAGTTGTCGACATCGAAGCTGGCTTTGGCCGAATCGACGACGCGGAAGACGACGACGGCGGCGATTTCAATCGGATTGCCGTCGATATCGTTCACCTTTAACTTGGCGCTGTTGAAGTTGCGGACGCGCAGCGATACCTTTTTACGTCCGGAGAACGGAACTGTTACCCACATACCGCTCTCGCGCAGCGTTCCGGCGTAGCTGCCGAAGAACGTCACGACCATCGCCTGATTCGGTTGAATGACCGTCAATGAGGATAGCGGCAGCACCGACAGGACGATCAAGACGATACCCAGAGCGGGTGAAGCTTCGGTAATCAGCAGAAAAAGTCCTCCTCCGACCAGCGCAAGCACCAGCAGCAGCCCGACAAATCCGTTCATCACCCATGCTTTTCTTTCCTTCATCGCAAGCACTCCTTTTGTTTGAGGGTGTTATATTGCTTTGATATTTTTATGATATCACTTTTAGTAATAATTGTAAAGTAGGATGAAGTGGAAATTTTAATTTTGCAATGAAATTGGGCCCGCCTACGGAAGATTGACAGAAGCCGCTCCGAGTGCTATAAGTGGGGTAAGCGAAAGAAATAGCGAAAAACGATGACCGAAGGCGGTGCTTTCCGTGGAACAAGTGACAACCGAACAACGATTTAGAGAAGTAATCGCCGGCTCCAAGCCGACCGTTGCTGTTTTCAAAACGACCTGGTGCAAGGATTGCCATTTCATCGATCCGTTCATGCCTCAAGTGGAGGAAGCGTACCAAGATCGCCTGAACTTCATTCATATTGACCGCGACGATTTGCCGGACCTTTGCTCGGAATTGAACATTTTGGGCATCCCGAGCTTTATCGCGTTCCGCGACGGGCAAGAGCTTGTCCGTTTTGTCAGCAAGCTGCGCAAAACGCGTGACGAGATCGAGCAGTTCCTGGACCGTGCGCTGGAAGTATCGAACGCCTTGCAAAAGTAACAGCCATATAGGGCCAAAGCTCAAAAGCCCGCCGGAAACCGTTCCGGGCGGGCTTTTGTTCGTTCAGAGGGCGGTGCAGCCGTTTCGTCCGGTTTCAAGGCTTTGTAACATTTCCGCATGGATTTAGGTAGTTTTTATCGCTATAATAGGGGTTGGACGTTCGCTTTTGTCTAATGTTGTCGACAAATTTTGATAGACGTATTTTATAGAAGAAGCGGGTGAATGTTACGCATGAACATACAACGTTGGTTAAAACGCTTATCTTTTGCGAGCATGGCCGGCATGTTTTTGATCTTACTGATGGGCGCGTTGGTAACGAAAACGGAATCGGGCCGGGGCTGCGGCGACGATTGGCCGCTGTGCAACGGAAAGTTCGTTCCTGCTTATACGATCGAATCGATGATTGAGTACAGCCACCGCTTTGTGGTCGGCATTGTGGGGATGATTTTGCTCGCTACGACCATTCTTGTGCTGCTGTACAGCCATCGCAAGGATGCCAAATGGTACGTAGGCGGGGCGATGGCGTTCACGGTGCTGCAAGCGATCCTCGGCGCCATGGCCGTCGTATGGCCGCAATCCGGGCCGGTGCTTGCGCTGCATTTCGGCTTCTCGCTGCTGTCGTTTGCCTTTACGCTGCTGCTGTACCTGGTATACACGAAATTCGGAGAGGCGATGCACCGCGGCGACGGAACGAGATTGACCCGCGGGGTGCGTGCCGCCATTTGGGGCATTTTGATCTACTCTTATGTCGTCGTTTATTTGGGCGCCTTCGTCCGGCATACCGAATCGACCGGCGGCTGTATCGGCTGGCCCTTGTGCAACGGACAAGTCATTCCGGAGCTGACCGGGGCGACCGGCATCGTATTCATGCACCGCGCCGCGGCTGCGGTACTGGGGATCGCCATTCTGGTGCTATTCCTGGTCGTGCGGATGCAGGCGCATACGGATAGCTCGATCTATCGGGCGGCCCGCTTATCGCTGGTGTTGATCATCCTACAAATTTTAAGCGGCGGCTTTGTTACGCTCTCCATGGGATACGACATTTATCTGGTCGCCAGCATGCTGCATGCGCTGTTGATCTCCTGCTTGTTCGGCGTCCTATGTTACTTGGGGATAACGTCTCTGCATGCGGCAGAGGGGAAGGTACAGGCTTACGCGGCTCCTCGGCTGCCGTAAGCCTCTCTTTTTACTATAAGTCCTCTTGGGGGACCTTTAGCAATGATCTATTTCACTTCGTGGGATGAAAGAAGGGAGACGCTCGGCCATGAGATTCGAAAATTTACGCAGCTTTCTGGAAGCGCTTCGTAAGGAAAATCAATTAAAAGTCATCTCCGCGCCGGTCGATCCGAATTTGGAGCTTGCCGAAATTCACCGCAGGGTCATCGACGAGCAAGGGCCTGCGCTGCTGTTTACCAATGTAAAAGGCGCTTCCTTCCCGGTCGTAACGAATCTGTTCGGCACAAGCCGGAGGGTAGACCTCGCGTTCGGGCCGCGTCCCGAGCAGCTGATGAAGGATATTATCGCGGCGAAGGATACGCTGCTTCCGCCGACGCCGAAGGCGGTCTGGGACCAGCGGCAGCTTCTTCTGGACCTGCTCAAAGTCGGGACCAAAAACGTGTCCTCCGACGCCGCTCCGGTGTTGCAGCAGTGCAAGACCGACGCGCCGCTTGCCGGGCTTCCCGTATTAACGAGCTGGCAGGAAGACGGAGGACCGTTCGTTACGCTGCCACTTGTATATACCGAGCATCCGGAGAACGGTCATCATAACCTGGGCATGTACCGGATGCAAGTATACGACGACCGGACAACAGGCATGCACTGGCAAATTCATAAGGGCGGCGGCTTCCATTACCACGAAGCGGAGAAGCGAGGACAAGCGCTGCCGGTGACGGTTTTTCTCGGCGGACCGCCGGCCTTGATCGCATCGGCGATCGCGCCGGTGCCCGAGCATTTACCGGAGCTGCTGCTGACCTCGCTGATTATGGGGCAGAAGCTTCCGCTCGTGGCTGATCCGAAAGGTGGACATCGTCTCGTCGCCGAGGCGGAATTTGCGATTCGCGGCTCGGTAGCGCCGCATGTGCGCCGTCCCGAAGGTCCGTTCGGTGATCATTACGGCTATTATTCGCTGACTCACGATTTTCCGGTGTTCAACGTGAGCCATGTATGGCATCGTAAGGATGCGATTTATCCGGCAACGATTGTCGGCAAGCCGAGACAAGAGGATTACTATCTCGGAGAGTTTCTGCAGAAGCTGCTGTCGCCTGCCTTCCCGATGGCGATGCCGGGGGTCAAAGACCTGTGGACGTATGCCGAAACCGGATTTCATGCGCTTGCCGCGGCAATTGTCCGTGAAAGCTACAGCCGTGAAGCGATCGTCTCGGCGTTCCGTATTCTCGGCGAGGGCCAGCTGTCGCTGACGAAATTTTTGATAGTGACGGATCGGGAGTTAGACTTGGAACGTTTTCCGACGTTGCTGGAAACGGTGCTGGAGCGGTTCGATCCGCTGCAGGACTTGTACGTATTCGGCAATACGTCGCACGATACGCTCGATTATACCGGCGACCGGCTTAACCACGGAAGCAAAGCGGTACTGGTCGGCGTCGGCGAGCCGAAGCGGGAGCTGCCGGCCGTCTATATGGGCGGGGAGCTGCCGGGCATTTCGGCTGCCGCCGTCTACTGCCGCGGCTGTCTCGTCGTCTCCGGCGCCTCCTATACGGACGATCCCGGATTGGCTAACCGGTTGGCGGAAGAGGCGGGAGATCGTCTGGCCCAGTGGCCGCTTGTCATCGTCGCGGACGAGACGTCCATTGCCGGCGACCAGACGGCGTTTCTGTGGACGGTGTTCACCCGCTTTAACCCGGCGGCCGATATTTACGCGCGCACGCAGGTCAAGCGTCATCATATAGGCTACGAGCTGCCGCTCGTGATCGATGCCCGGATGAAGCCCGGTTACCCGGACGAGCTTTTCCCGCGGGAAGATATCGTGAAGCTGGTCGATTCCAGGTGGAGCGAATATTTTGCTTAATATCATGAAAGCAACCGACGATAGCGGCGTGTCCTTTACCCAGGGCCATGCGCCGCTGTCGTTTTTTTTGCAGATGCGATTGTTTTTGCAAAACGGGATCGGGTATACTGAATGGGACAACGGGATGGGATGGGGACACCTATGTTAAGAGCGATTTTTGGCGAGCCGCCCCGGCAGGACAGCGGGCTGCTGCTTGAGGCCAACGAGGCGATCCGGGGATATTTGCGAACCGTCACCCGGACAAAAAAGGGTGCAGCTCCGACTCCGCAAGAGCGCCGTTATGGGATCTGGTGCCAAAGCTTTCTGCGGGCATTGGATGAATTGGAGCAAAGCCAGTATGCGGCTGCCCGTTACGGGGAGCGTGTGAAAACAGCATTCGTCGACCGGATGGAACGCGAAGAGCTGGACGATTACCACCGCCATTTATATTATTACAACAACGCACTGATTCGTCTGTTCGCCGTGCTGGATAAGCTCGGGCATTTTATGAACGAACGGTTTGCTTTGAAGACCGAAAAAATCAAATCGCGGTTCTCATATTTCACTGTGCTTCGCAATATGCATCAACATAAGCTGTTTACCGATTTGGAGGCGAGGCTCTACGAGCTTAAAACGAGCTACAAAGAGCCGCTTACGCGTCTGCGGAATCAGCGCAACATGGAAATCCATACGATTAACGCCGACCTGCTGGACGATCTGATGAAAGCGGAGGAAGCGAAATACGGGGAACGGCTGCGTTCCGAGACGGAGGATGTCCGCGGAAATTTGGCCGATCTCGAGCAAGGCTGCGACATGGCGTTCCGCTCGGTGACGACCGTATTTCGTTATGTGGTCCGGTGATCCGGGACGGGCTGAAGTTGCGTTTCGGATTAAGTTGAATCGCTCTCCGGCTTGCACTATACTTTGTATAGAACGGGAACGAACGAGAAGCGGGAGGTGGGAGCATGAAGGAGCAGCGGAAAACCGCCCTCATTACGGGAAGCGCCAAAGGTCTTGGTAAAATGACCGCGCTCCTGCTTGCCGAACGGGGAAGCGATATCGTGCTCAATTACGTGCACAGCGAGAAGGAAGCGTTCGAGCTGCGCGAGGCGATCCGCGGCAAGGGTGTGCGCTGCGAGGCGGTTCAGGGAAGCGTAGCCGTTCCCGAGGACAGGGAAAGGCTCGTGCAGGAAGCGGTCGGCCATTTCGGTTCGATCGATATTTTGATTAACAACGCCGGTCCGTTCATCCGCGAGCGCCGGCTGTTTATGGAGTATGAACTTGGGGAAATCAACGAGCTGATGCAGGGCAATCTGCTTGGCGTGATGCATTTGGATCATCTGGTTATTCCAATGATGCGGCACAAGCAGTGGGGCCGGATTATTCACTTCGGCTTCGGCCATGCGGCGGAGGCGCGGGGATGGCCGCACCGGGCCGCCTATGCGGCAGCCAAAGTCGGTCTCGTCTCCTTCACGAAAACGTTGGCCGTGGAAGAAGCGCCGGAAGGGATTACGGTCAACATGATATGTCCGGGGGACATTCGCGGCGCGAATAAAGAGCGGACGATCGGCGAGGTGGAGCATTTGCAGGATGACGAATCTCCACGCGGACGCCCCGGAACGGGAGAGGATATCGCTCGGGTCATCGCCTTTTTATGCGAGGAGCGCTCGGATTTCATTACCGGCAACATTATGGACGTGTCCGGAGGACTGGACCCGATCCGCGCCATGATCGGCAGCGGGTCCGTGCAAACGGCCGCAAGCGGCACAAAAAAACAGCCCTGAGCGGCGCATGGAGCATGCGGGCTCGGGGCTGTTCTTCGTAGGACTGCGATCCGGCGGTCAATGCATTAGAATACTTGCATAACCTCTTGAACGCCTTCCACTTCTTCAAGCAGCGCGCGCTCGATACCGGCTTTCAGCGTGATGGTCGAGCTCGGGCAGCTGCCGCAAGCGCCCATCAAGCGCAGTTTAACGATGCCGTCTTCAACGTCGACCAGCTCTACGTCGCCGCCGTCGCGTTGCAGGAACGGGCGCAGCTTATCTAGAACTTCAAGAACCTCGTCGTACATGGTGCCTTGCTGAGTGTTCTCGCTCATTTGCATCATCTCCCTTCTTATTTTATTATAGTACAATCGATCGAAAATTAAAATGGCTGTAAGGCAGGCGAAGTGCGATGAGACCGATCATTGAATTTTGTACGAACAATATGCACCACGGGACAGCCAAACTGATGCAGGAGCTGGAACAAAATCCGGAATACGACGTGATCGAGTATGGATGTCTCGGCAACTGCGGCGAATGCTATTTGGCTCCGTTCGCGCTGGTGAACGGCGAGATCGTAGCGGCAGCCACCGCAGAGGAGCTGGAGGCGGCTATTCAGCTTAAAATAAAAGAGATCGAGGATATGCTCGATCTCTTTCAAGACGAATAAAGTTTACCCCAGATGGCGCTTCGACATCCAGAGCACGCCGCTCTTCAAAGCGCGGGGCACCATGCCGAGCATGACCGTCCGTTTGCCCATCAGGCCGAAACCGGCTTTTTTGCCGAGCGATCCGAGAACTCCCTTGAGCTTGATTTTACCGAGCCGGGGAGTTTCATTTTTCCATACGGCTTGCAGTACTTCCGCCACTTGCTTGCCTTGCGCTTCTGCCGCTTGTCCGCTCGGGGAGAAGGGCAGGGCCGCACAGTCGCCGACGACGTAAATTTCATTATAATCGGGCAACTGGTGGTATTCGTTAATCGTTAACCGTCCTTGATTGTCCTTGGGCAGATTCAAGTTTTGCACGATTGGGCTGGGCTGAATGCCGGCGGTCCAGATGGTAATGTCGGTCTGAATGATTTCCTGCTGGTTATACAGCAGACCGCTTTCCAAGCGGCTTAACGATACGTGCGAGCGCAGCTCGATGTCGTGCTCCAGCATCCACTCGCGCACATACCGCTGCAGCCTTTCCGGGAACGGAGACAGGACGCTGGCGCCGCGGTCCAGGATGCGGATGTTCAAGTCCGGCCGGCTTTCGCGCAGCTCCGCAGCCATTTCTACGCCGCTGAGACCGCCTCCGACAATAGTGATCTGACCGTAAGGAGCCGCATCGTTGGAAGCCTGGTATGTTTTGCGGGTTGCGGACAACGACTGAATACTGTTCGAGAATTCCTCCGCCCCGGGAATGTTATGGTATTTGTCCACGCATCCGAGCGCGATAACCAGCCAGTCGTACGACAGCGGTTCGTCGTTCGCGAAACGGATCACCTTCTGCTCGGGATCGACAGCCGTGACTTCGCCGTATTTCAGAATCAATCTCGGATCTACCGGAAAATGCACCCGGATGTCTTGTTCGGACACCGTTCCGGCAGCAAGTGCGTAATATTCCGTCTTCAATCCCTGATAAGGCATCCGGTCGACCATGATCATCACCGTATCGGCCGGGATGTCTCCTTCCAGCAATTCTTTCGCTACCGTCAGTCCGCCGTAGCCTCCGCCCAAAATGACAAGTTTTTTCATACAACGGTTAACCCTTTCTCTTATGACTTAATTAGTAGACCTTGATCTCGTTATAGAAAGTATCGCGCTCGACGGCAATGCGGCCGGCTCCTTGAATGAGCCAAACCAGTTCGTCCCGTGTCATGCCTTCCGGCGAGGTCGCTCCAGCGGCATGGCTGATGCGTTCCTGGATAATCGTGCCGTGGGCGTCCGAAGCGCCAAATGTCAGGGCGATTTGCGTAAGCTGCGTACCGAGATTGATGAAATAAGCTTTGACATGCTGAATGTTGTCCAGCATCAGACGGCTGATCGCAATCGTCTTCAGATTGTCGAAGGCCGATACCCGGCGCTTGATGCTGGCATTGACGCTGGCCGGCTGAACCGAGTTCGGTATAAAGACCATGAAGCCGCCGGTTTCGTCCTGCAGCTCGCGCAGGTACATCATATGCCGGATCCGTTCTTCGAACGTCTCGATGGAGCCGAACAGCATGGTGGCGTGCGTTTTCATACCGAGTTGATGCGCGGTGCGATGCACTTCCAGCCACGCTTCGGTGGATGCTTTGTCGACCAAGTGCATTTTTTTGCGGTAACGCTCGGACAAAATCTCCGCGCCCCCGCCCGGCATCGTGCCGAGTCCGGCATCCATCAGCGTTTGCAGCACTTCTTTATAGCTTAACCCGCTGAGCCGGGAAAAAAACTCAATTTCTGCCGCCGTGTGGGCCTTGATGGTCACATTCGGATAGCGCTGCTTCAGCCCCTTGATACAGTCGACATAATATTGAAACGGCACGTTCGGATTGTGGCCGCCCGTAATGTGGAATTCCCGCATGTTCGGGTGGTAGTGCTTGTCGATGTAATCGAACATTTGCTCAGCCGTCAGCGTATACGCGCCGTCCTCGCCTTCGTCGCGGCGGAAATGGCAGAACGCACAGTGCTCCTCGCACACATTGGTGAAGTACAGGCTCATGTTGTCGACGAAATACACTTTTTTGCCGTTCTTTTTCAGGTTCACTTGGTTTGCTAATTGTCCGATGGTTAATAAATCGTCCGTTTCGTACAGAAAAACGCCGTCTTCCAGGGTCAAACGCTCTCCGTGCTCCACTTTTTCGGCGATTTCGGCCATGCGCCTTTCCTGGCTGTTGATAATCATACTCATGGTTTAGCCACCTCCGTAAATGGGTCAGGCGCCCCTGGTTTCCGCTGACGGGACGCTCTGTCGATGAAGTTGTGCAAACGATACTGGGAATGCGTCTTTCACAGTCTGCTGCGGGCGAGCCGGCGGAAGCTGTGAAAGCTTGCACATGGTCAACCGGCCAAGGACACACAGGCAGGCGAAGCTTGGACGTATTCCATGAAATACGAAGCTTCGCTTGAGCGCTTGGTCAGACCGACAATGTGTTTCTCCCGAATGACACGTGTGATAAACAATACTCCTTATTATAAACCTACTGCCGTAGAGGGGCAATACATGAATCGTTAAAACTATATTCCTGTTGTAAAAACGAACAAGATAGGGTTTAGTTCCTATTTTCATGGGCAGAGGAGTCTAGTATACTGTTAGATTGAAATAACATTGGGTAGGACGGTGCCAAGTTGCTTACTCCAGCTCTCGATGAGCAGGCCTCCATTTCCGAAGAAATCGAAGACATGCGTGAGCAGATGGTAAGCTTAGGCAATCAGCTCGGGTTCATGCATCCGGAAGTGCAGCACTGCAGCAGACAATTGGACCAATTGCTGCTTCGATATTATGAAGCCGATAAAACGGACAACCGCAAATGAGGCAGCCCTTGAGGACCGAGGCCGGAAGGAGTATACTTCTATATAGAAGTACATTTTCGAGCAGGTAAGGGAGGTATGGCGATATGATTAAAATCAGCGAAACGGCTTGCGATAAAATTAAAGAAATGCTCGCGGCGGAGGAAGCTCCGAATATGTTCCTGCGCGTGGGCGTCAAGGAAGGCGGCTGCAGCGGCTTTTCCTACGGGATGGGCTTTGACGACAACGAGCAGGAAGGCGACAAAGTCATGGACATCCACGGACTGAAGGTCGTCGTGGACGAAGAGAGCGCCAAATATTTGTACGGCGTGGAGATCGATTTTCAAGACACCGGTATCGGCGGCGGGTTCAGCATTCATAACCCGAATGCGGTAGCCACATGCGGCTGCGGCTCCAGCTTCCGTACGAAGCCGGAGGAAGAAGCGCTGGCTCAGCCTTGCGAGGATTGAGGCTCTGTCAAAGCAGTTTTTAAATAAACGGTAACAACCCGAGAATGGGGTTGTGCTTTAGGTACCTCTTGACGTTATTTTTCGGAATAATCGTTGGGGGGTATTTTGTTTGTAAGCTTGAAAGTGGGAATGGTATATGGAAAATAAATTAAGACGGCAGCTTGTCGGTCAGAGGTTAACTCCCTTATTCCGATCGGCTGCCGTCTTTTTGTATTACGCTAAAAAGTTCATTTGGAGTGATGTTAAAATAAGCGCACAATTTGGCTATAAGTTCCGCAGGAATTCGTTTATTTTCCATATCGACATTATTAATCAAGTCATTGATTGTTGATCGGCGATATTTAATTTCGGTTGAGAGTTTAAGCGCCGAGATATTTTTCTTCTTGATGATGTCACCAAGATGACAGTGTAATCTCACATCGTTAATATCCATATCAATAAGCTCCTATTCACATTCCACTAGAAATAAATATAGCAAAAAGATAATAAGTAATCTATTGACCGTTTAACGATCAATTGTTATAGTGGTGATATGAACGTTTAACGGTCATGATATCAACGTTCTTTTTGCAACTTCATCTTTGGTACTTCTGCGGAACTAAAACAAAAAGGAGTGGCAGAACATGTTGAAGAGGGTAACCCTTGTTCTCGAAGCAGGTGAAAATGATTTTGAACTTACAGATGCTTATTTGACGCCGGACGAGTCGCACGCATTTTTTATTTCAAGCCATATTGTTCATTATACCATGGCTTCCCGGACGCAAAATCATCGAATTTACGTGGAATGCGGCGCCAGATTAATTTTAGGCAAGACGCATAAAGGGGACATTACTATTTTCGACCTGCACGAGAAACTCCAGGCCATGACAGCCTACGAGCTTCTGAATTTCCACGTGCACCATGATGCAGATAAACTGAGCCTTATTCGTTGAAGGTGGGTTCTCTTTTGACGCAATAAATGGGTTTCATAGGTGAAACAGGAAAAAGATTGACGGCTCGTCCTTATCGTTATAATATTTATTTTAATAATATTTATCGCGATAAATAAATTGTTCAGTGAGGGATACGCAATGAGTCTAATCGACTACTGTATCATGATTGGGGAACTGCTGCGGGTCATTGATACAAAGCATTCGAAGATCGTGAGCCAGCATTACTCTCCACACAATCTGACCGGCCCGTCGATCAACATTTTGCTGCTGCTGCATCATGAAGGTCCGACCCGGGTGGGCGATATCGGGGCGCGGCTCAATATGGTGGACAGCAACGTATCGGCAGTGTGCTCGCGGCTGGAGACGATGGATATGATCGAGCGCGTAAGGACGAAGGAAGACCAGCGGGTGGTCAAGATTCAATTGACCGACACGGCCCGGGATAAGATGGTGGAAATTCTCGGGAACGTGAGAGACTTCCAGGAGCTGTTCGTGAAGAACGCGTCGGAGAACGATTTGAAAGATATTGTACATGGTCTGACGAAGCTGAACGAACTGCTGGAGAATGTATTAAAGGAAAAAGCAAACTCCCAGCAAACATGAGACTCTCCGAGGGGGCCGTACAGACACTTCGGCTGGTTATCCGCTCGCTGTTTGAGAAGGCTGAGTAGGAGCGGGCAGCAGCTCTTATACCCTGCCGCCAAAAAGCGCCTGAACTCGCGGGTTTCGTGAGTTTCGGGCGCTTTTTGACTTTCACCGACACCTTGAATGCGGTTGCAGTGCATCATGTTCTTGGTCATTAGAAAATACGGTTTCGTTGCTCAAATAACCATTTTGTAGTAATATCAGAACAGGTGTTTGTTACCGGGGGGCGTGGAAGACGCAGCGCTTCGTTCGATTTGGAGAGGAGGACGAATATGCCGGTAATCAGATCCGAATTGTACATAGAAGCGCCGATTGAAACCTGCTTCGATCTGGCGCGAAGCATCGACGTACATGCCCAATCGACTTCGCAAACGAAGGAAAGAGCGGTCGGCGGAGTCATGAGCGGGTTGATCGAGCTGGGACAGACGGTGACGTGGGAGGCCGTCCATTTTGGCATCAAGCAGCGGCTGACCGCTAAAATAACGGAGTTTGAGTCGCCTTTTTATTTTGTGGACGAGATGGTCCGGGGCGCATTTAAGCGGTTTCGGCATACACATGAGTTCTGCGCCGTCGATTCGGGAACGTTGATGATTGACGAATTTGATTATACGTCACCGTTAGGGCCTGTTGGCAAGCTAGCGGACCGGATGTTTCTGGAATCGTACATGAAGAATTTTTTGCTGAAACGAAATCTCTACATTAAACAGCTGGCGGAGAAGCAAGCCGGATGAATGCAGGACCCATGCAAAAAGCGGACGCTCCTGTACAAGGCGTCCGCTTTTTTTGCCGTTGATGATGGCATGCCGCAGGCCGGCTCACTGTTTGGCGTATACATGCAGGCGCTCGATATGTT
>NZ_JTHN01000248.1 GCF_001399685.1 Paenibacillus sp. A3 | reverse complement strand
GCGAAGAACGCTGCTCCGAGGATGACTGCTGCTGCAGTGGCGGTTGTTTTTTCGGCGCGACCGTGTTCGTGTTTTGTTGCTTAAGCGCTGGGCAGGCCGCTCAGGGAGTGCAGCGTAAGTGTCATCCAGACGCGAACGGACAAGCGAGGACATCGCCATATTTGCGCTATTTGTCCTTTTCAGTTTTATGAGTTCTTTCTCAAGGTTAAATCGTTCCATAGTTCATCTTCCCTTCATCAAGTGTTTTAAAATTTTGCATAAGGGTATCGCGCGCTCTGGAAAGGCGCATCTTGACGGCGCTTTCCGAGATGTTGAGGACGCTGGCGATCTGCCGCACCGGCAGATCTTCAAAATAATGAAGAAGGATAACGATACGCTGCTGCTCATCCAGTCGGTCCACCGCTTCTCTCAAATCCACGTTATCGTAATCTTTAGAGGGCGAAGAAGGTTCCTGAGCCTCTGAGTAAACTACGGTACGCGATCGGCCTGCGAGAATCGTATTGCATTGATTGATCAGAATACGGAAGATCCAGGTTTTAAAAAATTTAGGCTCGCGAAGGGCATGGATCGATTGATAGGCTTTCAAAATGGTTTCTTGCAGGGCATCCGCGACATCCTCGTCTTTACCCAAGATGGATTTGGCCATACGGTATAAAGATTCCTCAAAGTGCTTAACAAGGCTGATAAAAGCATCACGGTTACCCGTTGTCGCTTGAATCGCAAGGTTTGTTACATCCACTTCACACACTCCTTTTTTTAAAATTTTGTATTTATACTAATTAGACAGATCCAGCCGCTATATGGTCACATTTCATTTACACTATTCTGCTTATCCATCCTCCAAAATCGTTGACCATAAATAATTTAAATAGTAACAATAGACGATTTCAATTTCAGAATCCGCCGAAGCTATGATACATTCGAGATGTCATCGAGCGGGATGACTTGGAAAGAAAGCGCTACCTTTGTTGAAAAATAACATATTATGTAAAAAAACTATATGAAACCGAGGGGTTCTCTATGATTACTACAAAAAACAGCAACGATATTTCACTTATCGGAGTACCGCTTCAACTCGGTGCCAATCGTTCTGGTGTAGACATGGGACCGACTGCGATTCGAAGTTCAAATATTCAGGCAAGGCTGGAAGCGTTGGGTTTCCGGGTCAGTGATTGCGGCGATATCGAGGTCAACCGCTTGCAGGATAGGTGTGATCCTGATGAAAAATTAAAATATTTGGCGGAAATCGCTCGCGTTAACACGAAATTGGCCGAAGCGGTGGCCCAAGAGATGGGAAAAGGCCGGCTTCCTCTCGTTATCGGCGGAGATCACAGTATTGCTATTGGAACAATTAAAGGTATCCTGCAGCATGTGAATAAGCTTGGTGTCATTTGGTTCGACGCGCATACGGATGTGAATACGGAATTTACCACCACTTCGGGTCACATTCATGGAATGTCGCTGGCTGTATTGTTAGGTCACGGGCATCCGAGTCTTACTTCCATTGGTGGAGCGCACAAGAAATTAGATCCGCGCAACGTTGTTATTATCGGGGCGAGATCGATCGATCCAGGCGAAAGGCTGTTCTTGAAGGAGCAAGGCATTCGCGTATTTACGATGTATGACATCGACAAATATGGCATGAAAACGGTCATGGATGAGGCATTAGAGCGGGTTTCGGCAGGCACGGACGGTCTTCACCTCAGTCTGGATTTGGACGGGATGGATCCTCGAGAAGCGCCCGGTGTTGGAACGCCTGTGGAGGGCGGGATTTCTTATAGAGAGAGTCATTTTGCTATGGAATATCTGCATGAACATGGCGCTCTTGTCTCGGCGGAAATTGTAGAAGTGAATCCGATGCTCGATGTGAACAACAGGACGGCCAAATCCGCTGTCGACTTGGCCGGCTCGCTTTTTGGAGAACGAATTCTATAAATAAATTATTTTAATCGGGGAGGCCTTGCCATGACACAAACAAAACAAATTATTGAACAGACTGAAAAATACGGAGCTGCAAATTACCGTCCGCTGCCTATCGTTATATCTAAAGCTGAGGGAGTATGGGTTGAAGATCCGGAAGGCAATAAATATATGGATATGCTAAGTGCCTACTCCGCGCTAAACCATGGGCATAGACACCCCAAAATCATTCAAGCTTTGAAGGATCAAGCGGATAAAGTCACTTTGACATCCCGCGCGTTTCACAATGACCAGCTAGGGACATTTTACGAAAAACTGTCGCAACTGACGGGAAAAAGTATGATTCTTCCGATGAATACAGGCGCAGAGGCCGTGGAAACGGCAATCAAAGCCATTCGGCGCTGGGCTTACAGCGTGAAAAAAGTGCCTGCCAATCAAGCTGAAATTATTGTTTGTGAAGGCAATTTCCATGGACGTACGATTACGATTACTTCTTTTTCCTCCGAGGAAGAGTATAAGGCTGGATTCGGGCCGTTCACACCCGGGTTCAAAATTATTCCGTACGGCGATCTGGAAGCTTTGAAAAATGCGATTTCGCCGAATACAGCTGCATTTTTGTTCGAACCTATTCAAGGAGAAGCGGGAATCAATATTCCGGCAACCGGATTTATCCAAGGAGCGCAAAGGCTTTGCAAGGAAAACAATGTCTTGTTCGTTGCTGATGAAATCCAAACGGGCTTTGGGCGTACAGGCAAGTTATTCGCTTGCGACTGGGAGAATGTGAAGCCGGATATGTACATTTTGGGTAAAGCGTTGGGCGGAGGGGTGTTTCCGATTTCTGCGGTCGCTGCCGACCAGGACATTCTCGGCGTGTTTAACCCGGGTTCTCACGGCTCTACTTTTGGCGGGAATCCGTTAGGCTGTGCCGTTGCAATTACGGCATTGGATGTTCTGCAAGAAGAGGATTTGGTTCGTCGTTCCGAACAATCAGGACAATATTTTATGAATAAGCTAAAAGAGATCAAAAGCAGCAAATTGAAGGAAATTCGCGGCCGCGGCTTATTTATCGGGCTTGAATTGAACGAACCGGCGCGTCCTTATTGCGAAAAGCTGAAAGAGCTGGGCCTGCTGTGCAAAGAAACGCATGAAACGACGATTCGGTTTGCTCCACCGTTAAATATTTCGCAAGAAAATTTGGATTGGGCGCTTGAACGAATTGTATCGGTTTTTCATGAAGTAGGAGCTGCAACCCAGTAAGGATTTCTCTTTCAATCGCCAAAACTCATGAGTGTATGCTTCACAATAAGGAGGCGAATTCATTATAGAACAGAGGATACATGGTGTGACCGAGTTGCAGCGCACGATGAAGAGCAGGCATGTATATATGATTTCACTCGGCGGAGTTATTGGCACAGGGCTGTTTATCAGTTCAGGCTATACGATTAGTCAGGCGGGACCCGGCGGTTCTATTCTCGCGTATTTGGTGGGCGGACTCATTATGTATCTCGTTATGATGTGCCTTGGCGAATTATCGGTTGCCATGCCTGAATCAGGCTCTTTTCAAACGTATGCGACCCAATATATCGGACCTGCTACAGGATTTACGGTCGGTTGGTTATATTGGTTTGGGTGGGTGATTACATTAGGCTCTGAGGTTACAGCTTCCGGGTTAATCATGAAGCGCTGGTTTCCTGATATACCGACCTGGATCTGGTGTACCCTCTTTGTGATTGTGCTCTTTTTACTGAATGCTCTTTCTACAAGAGCATACGCCGAGACGGAGTACTGGTTTGCGAGTATTAAACTATTTACGATCATCGCATTTATTGTTTTAGGCGGCGCTGCTATGTTCGGTTTTATTCATATGAAAGGTTATTCGTCTGCGCCTATGTTTTCTAACTTTACGGGAGAAGGCGGTTTATTTCCTAATGGTTTGGGTGGCGTGCTGATGTCGATGGTCACGGTTAATTTTGCTTTTCAGGGCAGCGAGCTCGTTGGAATTGCCGCGGGAGAAAGCAAAGATCCGGAGACTTCCGTGCCTAAAGCCATTCGAAATACAGTCTGGCGAATTATTTTATTTTTCCTGTTATCCATTTTTGTTGTCTCGGGATTAATTTCGTGGAAAGAAGCGGGAGTCATAGAAAGTCCGTTTGTTATGGTTTTTGATAATATCGGTGTTCCTTATTCTGCGGACATTATGAATTTTGTTATATTAACCGCTCTATTGTCCGTTGCGAATTCGGGACTGTACGCTTCATCCCGTATGCTTTGGGCTCTTTCAAGAAATAAAATGGCTCCTGCCGCTCTAGGAAAATTAACAGCAAGAGGAGTACCGTTAAATGCATTAATCATTAGTGTCGGTATTGCCTGCTTGTCGCTGTTATCTAGCGTTTATGCAGCAGATACCGTTTATCTATGGCTAGTTTCGCTTGCTGGATTGACCGCTATTATGGCTTGGATGGCTATAGCCGCTTCTCAATATATGTTCCGAAAAAAATTCCTCAAGCAAGGCGGACGGCTTACTGACTTGAAATACCGTACCCCGTTGTATCCCTTTATTCCAATAGCGGCCTTCATCCTATGTACGGTTGCTTGCATCGGGCTTGCCTTTGATCCGAATCAACGGCTTGCGCTGTACTGCGCAGTGCCATTTGTTACTTGTTGTTATGGTATTTATCACATGAAGTATAAAAATTGAAATCGCTTCCTGTTGAACCATTTGGGCAGAAAAAATGGTAGAAGGGCATGCGTGCTCCTCCTGCCATTCTTTCTGCCCAATTTCAATCTTCTAAAGGTTTCCAAGCCTGCTTGAGAAGATCGCTAAAGCTTTGAATATTTGCTTCTTCTGACCTGGATTTGAGGTAAATAAGAGATGTTTCAACCCGATGTTGAAAACGATGGATGGGGACAAGCTTACCCGTAGCCAGCTCCTCCTTGATTCCGTCTGAGCTTAGCAAAGCGATACTTGTTTGATTGATTGCCGAATGTTTGATCGCTTCATCGCTGCCGGACTCAATAATGTTCGTAGGTTGATATTCTAATTCAGATAGACATCCTTTAATGACGTCTTCTAAATTACAACTTTCTCTATAGGTGATCAGCGGGTAATGGGAGAAAACCGTGGACAAGTCATATTGTTGGGCGATTTCTTGTGTCGTAACCATCATAACTTCTTCTGTGTCCAAGTTAATCGATTCCATCTCAGGTGAGTTATACTTTCCTGCGATGATTCCGATATCGGCTTGATGGGAGCTTACTAACTTTATTGTTTCTTTACTATTATAGCAAGCCAAATCTAATTTAACCTTCGGATGGTCTTTAATGAAAGAACTGATTAACAACGAGAGATGTCGGCCGTAGTAATATTCAGGGGCTGCAATGGCAAGTTTACCGTACGGTTCGTCAAGCGTTTTTAAGGCGGTCTCCAAATCGCTTAAAGCGTTCAAAATGATATCTGTATGGTGTTTTACCAATTTTCCGGTGGGGGTTAAGAACGTTTTTTTACCGACACGATTAAATAAGGGATGTCCTAATTCTCTTTCCAATGCTTGAATTTGGACAGAGATCGTAGGCTGTGTATAGGATAAAATTTCGGCTGCTTTGGACAAATTTAATTGGTCAGCGACGACTTGGAAGGTTTTAAGGTTTCTGAGCTCCATTTTATACCTCCAAATGAACTGCGAACAACCAACAAAAAAACAGGACAATGCCTCTTTATTATATCAATGAAATACTTCCGTTGCCAGAACTCTGCGATGAAGCACGGCCGACATGCACCCAAAACTGGTTTTAAATTGCCGTTCGCACACAAAAAAAAAGATCTCCTTGTCGGAGACACTTGCCGGAGAAGGTCGTCTCCAGATTGCCTATCGTTAAATCGGATTTCCGCAGATAGGAGGTACGGCCAGAAGACGCCCTTTAGCGCAACAAAGCTGCCGTTCAACGCGGCAGTCTTGGATATACTTTCCAAAAACTAAGCAGTATGATAAAGTAACCAAGCTCAACCTTTTTGAAAGTTTTTTTGTTGTGTCTAAAAACTTTTATGTTTCAATGGACCCAAAAATGGGTAAATACCCTAGGAGTTGTGTCATTTGAACGAAATAACGAAGTTATTTGTAGAACCTACGGAGGTAAGCCGCATGCATCGCGTGAATTTGAATCAAGTCACCTTCAATCAACAAGTGTTTGACCATGCTTCTTTTGGAATTTCCCTTGTTTCGCCCGATGGTCTTATTTTGACGGTCAATCCCGCAATGGAAAAGATGTTGGGATATTCCAAAGCGGAGTTTGACGGCAAGCGAATAGGCGACTTTACTCACCCCGATGAAGCGCAAACCGGCATTGACGATCTCAAGGCGCTATCGAGCAATGGCAGTGAAGTACAGATTGAAGGCAGATACATCAAAAAAAATGGCGAGATCATGTGGGGACTGTTATCCTTCAAGCTTTTTTGCGACGAGACGGACACCCCTATGTATTACATTACCCAAATGATTGATATCACGAAACAAAAAGAATCGGAGCGACAACTTCACGAGTCCGTCGAACGGTATACTTCGCTCAAAAAATACAACCATGATGCCGTCATTTCCTTTGGCCTCGACGGCCGCATTATTAATGCCAATACCATGGCCGAGAAGCTGACCGGGTACTTGATCGAAACGGAATTGATCGGCATGAAGCTTGCGAATCTGATCGGAAATGAAAATGTAAGCAAGATACTTGAGAAGTCTCTTTACGATAATTCAATTGAGCATGACATCGACATGCTAGTTACCAAAGATGGCAAAACCGTCGAAGTGCTTGCAAGTATAGCGCCGATTTTTGTAGGCGGGAATAATATCGGGTTTTACCTGATTTGCAAGGACATATCTGAACAGAAAAAATTGCTGCTTGCCAAGGAGGCAGCCGAGGCCACAAATAAAGCAAAAACCGAGTTTTTGGCCATGATGAGCCATGAAATCCGTACACCCATGAATGGGGTGGTTGGAATGACGGATATTCTGCTTGATATGACCGATTTAAGTGAGGAGCAGCGGAGTTGTATAGAAATCATCCGCAAAAGCGGAGAGACCTTGCTCAGTATCATTAATGACATCCTTGATCTTTCCAAAATCGAAGCGGGGCGAATCGAACTTCAAGAGGAGATTTTCGATCTGCGAAAATGCATCAAAGACAGCTTTTCCGTCATTTCCGGCAGAGCTGAAATAAAGAACTTAAGCCTGACGTACACCCTCAATCACGATGTTCCCGACTATATTTATGGCGACCACGAGCGACTGAAACAGGTGCTGATCAACCTGTTGGGCAATGCTGTAAAATTTACACCAAGGGGCAGCATATCGGTAAAAGTGGAGCAACGGAAGGGAGATCCGGACAAGCTGGTCTTTACCGTTACGGATACAGGGACGGGCATTGATCCCGCGTGGCTTAACCACATATTTGAGCCGTTCGCACAAATCGGCAGCTTTATGACCCGCAGACACGAAGGCACTGGCCTTGGTCTTGCGATCAGCCGCAGGCTGGTCGGTATGATGGGCGGAGAAATTCACGCCGTCAGTGACGGCACCAACGGATCGTCGTTTATTTTCACCATCAGGCTTAAGGAAGCTCCGGAACTTCCAGGCGAACAGGTTTGTGAGCCGATGCCAAATAACGCGATGAAGACGAACATCTTGCTCGCTGAAGACAATCCGATCAATCAACTTGTGATGAGCAAAATGCTTGAAAAAATGGGGCATAAGGTTACCGTCGTCACCAACGGTAAAGAAGCGGCCGAAGCCACCGGCAAAGAGCATTTTGATATCATTTTTATGGACCTGCATATGCCCATTCTGAATGGCCTGGAGGCAACACAAATCATAAAAAAGAGTCTCAAAGAGAAGAGCCCCCGAATCATTGCCGTCACGGCCAACGCCTTGAAGGGCGATCGGGAAAAATGCCTGGCGGCCGGAATGGATGAGTATATCAGCAAGCCGGTCAAGAGAGAGACCGTTATGAAGCTTCTGCGTCAGTTTGCCCTCATTTAATGGACGGTTGCCAATCCGGATGTGCCAATCCCGATTATGGCCATGGTAATTCCCGCATACAGGCAGGCTGCAACAAAACCTATGTGAGGCGTTTTATTAACGTCGCATATAGGTTTTTTGTTATTGGACATTCTATGCATTGTTATCACCGAATTGTTCTCCCCCTTCTTTTCATTTAAACTATTTTAGAAAGGAAGTGTATTGGCATGGACATGAGCATTTTCATTGTGGAAGACGATACCTCCATCTTCGATTCACTGAAGGAAAGGTTGGAAAAGTGGTCTTTTCGTGTCGCAGGACCTGATCATTTCCACGATATCATGGGGCCTTTTTTGAAGGAGCAGCCTCATCTTGTCATCCTGGACGTTCAACTTCCAAAGTACGACGGCTTTCACTGGTGCCGGGAAATTCGGGCGGTATCGAAGGTGCCGATTCTTTTTATATCTTCGCGGGATCACCCGATGGATATGGTCATGGCCATGAATATGGGAGCGGATGACTATATCCAGAAGCCGTTCAACATGGAGGTGCTGTTTGCCAAAATCCAAGCCATCCTTCGTCGCACGTACGCTTACGTAGAAGAATCGCCCGATATTATCGAATGGAACGGCGCGCTGATCGATATGAAACGCGGCGTCATCCGCCTGGATGGAGAAGAGGTCGAATTGACGAAAAACGAATTTTTCATACTTGCCGTCCTCGTGAAGGCGAAGAACGAGATTATTACACGCCATGACCTCATACGAAAGTTATGGGAGGACGAGCAGTTCGTCAACGATAATACCCTGACTGCGAATATCACACGTTTGCGCCAGAAGCTGGCCATCCTCCGCTTGGAAGACGCCATCATAACAAAAAAAGGATTAGGCTACATGGCCATCACTTTATAGAGGAGGAACACGAGAGGGGTGTTTATACGCTATGTTGGCAGTATGAAAAGTTGGATTTTATTGTTTATGATGCTGCTTGGTTTTACAGATTTGCTTATTTTGCTTGATAAAGGCATCTATATACAAATCAGCTCCATCGTTTATTTGAATACCCTGTTTCTTCTTTCGTTTATAGGCTTCTTCCTGTGGCGTTATCGCAAAGAGACGAAATATGCAGCTGCGCTTGCCGCACTCGCCGAAGAAATGGATGACGACTGGATTGAAACCTTGCCGACACCTGAAAATGTACGGGATGAGGTAACGAGTGAAGTATTGCGTACCGTGGATCTCTTTTTTAGACGAAAACTATCCGACTGTAAAAGGGCACACCTCATCGAAAATAATTATACTGCCTCTTGGGTACACGAAGTAAAAGCTCCCCTCACCGCCATGAAGCTGACCATCGATGCCAATCGCAGCGATCCGAAGATACGCAAAATCGAAGCGGAATGGTTACGGATCTATTTGCTGATCAATCGGCAGCTGGACATTACGCGTCTGCCTTCCCTGGAGTCGGATTACGTTTTGGAAGCGGCGGCTATCCAGCGGCTTGTCGCGAAAGAAGTCCGGGATTTGGCCTCATGGTGTATGGAGAAGAACATAGCGGTCGAATTCGAAGGGGAAGATACGGAGGTCATCACGGACAGCAAATGGTGCCGTTTCATGATCCGGCAAGTATTGACTAACGCGGTGAAATACAGTCCGAATGGCGGAACGATCGTGATTTCCACTGAAGTGACGATGGCCGGCCATGTCATACTCGCCATCAAGGACGAGGGGCCTGGAATTCCGGCGCACGACCTGCCGCGCATTTTTGACAAAGGGTTTACAGGCGGAAACGGAAGACTTCAAAATGCGGCGACCGGACTCGGATTGTATCTTGCGCAGACCGTTGCCGCCAAAATCGGGATTACCCTTGAGGCGCCATCCGTACAGGGGAAAGGTACCGTGATGCGTATGATTTTCACCGCGAAAAATGACTTCGAATCCATCCGAAACGGATGAGCAATAGACGAACACATCGGCAGTCGGGATATTCCTGACTGCTTATTTTATGGGAAATGGCAGCCCTATAGCGGAACATGACAATATTGTCACATTGCCTTTCCCGTTTATCATCTAAAACGTGCGACAAAGCTTGAGGGACACCTTACAATAAGGCTAATGCAAACTTGGAGGTAAGGTATGAGTCAATTACATTCGCAAAAAACGATGCTGCACGCTCAAAATGTCTGCAAATCATACGGAACGAAGGGAAGCGCACAGCAAGTGTTAAAAGGCATCGAGCTTCGTGTCATCGAGAGTGAATTTGTCGGAATCATGGGGCCGTCCGGATCGGGAAAGACAACCCTGCTGAATGTTCTGGCTACCATCGACCGCCCGACAGAAGGGACGATTCTCATCGAAGATACGGACATTTCCAACATGAAAGATGCCGAATTGTCCGCTTTCCGCCGTAATAAACTGGGTTTTATCTTCCAGGATTATAATCTGCTTGACACGCTGACGGTCAAGGAAAATATCCTCCTTCCTGTCTCCCTTGGAAAAATGAATAAAAAGGAAGCGGAAGAAGAGTTCCATACCATTGCCAGTATTCTAGGCATCCAAGAGCTGGCGGACAAATACCCGCATGAAATATCGGGCGGCCAAAAACAGCGGACTTCCGCCTGCCGCGCGCTCATTCACCGGCCGGCAATCTTATTCGCCGACGAACCGACGGGTGCGCTTGATTCCAAATCGGCTTCCTCGCTGCTCGGAACGATGGAAGCTCTCAATCAAAAACGGAGCGTAACCATTGTGATGGTCACCCACGATCCTGTGGCTTCAAGCTATTGCAGCCGTGTTGTCTTTTTGAAGGATGGGACGATCTATTCGGAATTATACCGCGGCGACAAAACGAGACAGGCCTTCTTTAAGAACATTATGGACGTGCAGGCTGTTCTCGGGGGTGACACGGTTGACGTTATTTGAGCTTGTCGCCCGCAGCATGCGGAAAAATATTAAACACTATTATCTTTACTTTTTCGCACTTATTTTCAGCACGAGTCTGTATTTCGTCTTTGCCACGTTACAGCATGACTCATCCATTGTCCGTACGTCGAGTTCGGATGTGAATTTCGCCACTTCGTTCCAAGTGGCGGGCATTTTGCTGCTGCTTATCGTAGCCGTGTTTACGGTTTACGCGAACCGTATCTTCCTGAAACGCCGCAGCAAGGAAATCGGGTTATATCAATTGATAGGTTTGACCAAGAAGGGGGTAGCGCGTCTTCTTATTATCGAAAATGTACTGCTGGGTACAGGTGCACTTCTAATGGGTATCGGCAGCGGCGCTCTCGTATCGCGTCTGTTCCTGCTCATTCTTATGAAGCTTCTGGGGTTCGAAGGATTTATCGCGCTGACGTTCTCCGCTCCGGCTGCGCTTCAGACGGTCCTCGTGTTTGCCGCGCTGATCGCGCTCACTTCGGTCCAGATGCTGCTAACGGTTTATCGCAGCACCTTGCTCCAACTGTTTCATGCGGACCAACAAGGCGAGCATCCCCAAAAGCCGAATTCCAT
>NZ_JTHN01000247.1 GCF_001399685.1 Paenibacillus sp. A3 | reverse complement strand
CCATCGGCTGCAGCCGATGATCGAACGAGGCGACCATCAGCACCGGGATTCCGAAACGCAAGGCCGTTTGCGCGATTTCCGTCTTCACCGGGCATGCGTCGGCATCCACTACAATTTTATACGTCATAGATCCCCGCCGACTGTGAATTTCAAGACTGAAGCATTACCGTAATATTATATACGATGAAAGGATAAAAAATCCTGCTTCCTTTCCTCAAAATCGACCGCTACCGCGAACGGTACATATCGATGATGATGCTGGCCGTTTCTTCAACCGCCTTGTTCGAAACGTCGATTACCGTGCAGCCGATTTTTTGCATAATCTTATCCGCGTACTCCAATTCCGCATGAATCCGCTCGGTGTTCGCGTAAGTGGCATTGCCCGGCAAGCCCAGCGTTTTAAGCCGTTCGGTGCGGATGACATTCAGCTTGACCGGGTCGATCCGCAGACCGACGATCTTCTTCCCCGACACCGTAAACAGCTGCTCGGGAGGCTGAATTTCCGGGACAAGCGGCACGTTGGCCACCTTGAATTTCTTGTGCGCAAGATACATGGACAGCGGGGTCTTCGATGTGCGGGATACCCCGACAAGCACGATGTCCGCCTGCAAAATCCCGTTAAAATCCCGGCCGTCATCATACTTGACGGCAAACTCGACCGCTTCCACTTTCTTGAAATAATCTTCGTCCAGCTTGTGGATCATGCCCGGCTGATGCCTTGCCTCCTGATCCAGCGTTTGCTCCAGCGTCCGTATGATCGGACCGAGCAGATCGATGTAAGGAATTCTGTAGCGCTCCGCCTGTTCGATCAAATAATCCCGCAGCTCGGGAATGACGAGCGTAAAAACGATCGCCCCGCTGCGCTCAATCACCGTTCGGATCATCCGGTCGATATCCGACGTATCGATCAGGAAAGGCACCCGGCGAATATCCACCTGCTGAGGATGAAACTGCACGGCCGCCGCCCGAACTACCGCTTCTCCCGTCTCCCCCGCCGAATCCGATGCTACAAACACTACCGGCTTAACCGCCCGTTCCATGCGAACCCGCCTTTCGTCCTGACTTTTTTACAGACCATGAGCTGTGCTGCTGTTCTCTGGTTTCAGCAATCTGCGCAAAAATTTCGCAACATCAAGTAAATTTGCGACCGTATGCAGTTCCTCGGCGCTTCAGATATTGGCCGAAGTCCCTCATGTCGGGCTGCAACAAAGGCCGATCATTTTGGAATGGATCGGCCTGTCTATTACTACTACGTTGCTGTGGCAAAAAATGTTTCAAGACTTCGGGTTAAACGATCTGCTCCGGAAAAAGAGCTTCTCTTTCCGGACAGCAAAAAACCCCGCTGACAAAGTCATGGCTTAGACTTCGTAACAAGAGGTTTTCTAACGGATGTATCATATTATAATAGCAAATGGGCAAAAACATGTCAATTATTTAGCTATACTCCGTATTTGTCCATTTGATCCAAAAAATCTCGCGATTTCAGCTTCAGTCCGACATGCGTATCGAAGTAGGCCCGTAAAATCGTCTTGAGCAGCTGTTTCGTCTGCGGCTTCACGTCGATTTGACCGAGCCGGCGCACATCCATCTGAATGAACAGCCGAAGGAGCTTGTATGCGCCGGGCGTCAGCGGGATAGCTTGCGGATCCCGCAGCTTGCAGCGCTCGCACAGCATGCCGCCCATGCCGACACTTATGGCAAACGGCTCCGCATTCTCGCGGCAAACGACGCATTGCTCCAGCTCGGGCGTATATCCGGCCAGGACGAACATTTTCATTTCGTACAGATGGTCGATAATCTGCAGATCCTTGTCTTCCTGGATCGCCTGCAAGCTGGCTTTCAGCTGATCGTATAGAAAAGGCTGTCCCTCTTGATCCCCCAACATCCGGTCGGTCAGCTCCGACAGATAGGAAGCATGGGCAGCCTTATGCAGATCTTCCCTTATTTTATGAAAAGGCTCGATAATTTCCGCATGATTCAGCGTGCCGAGCTGCCCGGATTTGAAAAACAAGTAGTCGCCGCACGTAAACAGCTGGGCGGAGGAGCCGTAACGGCTCTTCACTTTTTTGGCGCCCCGGGCCACGACGCTCAGCTTTCCGTGCTCCCGGGTAAACAGCGTAATAATTTTGTTGCCTTCCCCATAGTCCATGCTTCGGATGACGATCCCTTGAACTCTGTACTGCACCTTACAGCCTCTCCCTGCGTTACCGCGCCGGTAACCTGATATTGGGCGAAACTTACTGTACCCAATCGGAAGCGTCCAAGGCGTCCTCTTCTTCCGGCTCCGCCTCGTCGCCGTCCCGGGTATTTACTTCTTTGTATAGCAGGTAAGCATCCACATCTCCGGTCATTGAAAAGTATTTCCACGAAAAGTCTCTCATGGTACATCCTCCCCTTGATGACATGACTACAACCTGTTTCTAGGATTAGGATGGATCGTTCCGATGCGAAGTATGCTCTGCAAAAACTGCCATGTATTGTTTGCATAGTATGATGGATGAAACGCGGCGGAACCTGCTTGAAACAAGCCGGAACGCCGGTTTACTCATGCCGGAAGCCTAGATCACGCAGGACCCGGTCCTGATTGCGCCAGTCCTTCTTCACTTTGACCCATAGCTCCAGGAAGGTCTTCGAACCGAGAAGCGCTTCGATATCGGCCCGCGCTTTTTGTCCGACTTCTTTCAGCAGCGCACCCTTTTTGCCGATAATGATGCCCTTCTGCGAATCGCGTTCGACGTAAATGACCGCCGAAATATGAACGACGCCGTTGGCCTCCACGCGCATGTCTTCGATGGAAACCGCAATCGAGTGAGGAATTTCCTCCCGGGTCAAATGCAGGATTTTCTCCCGGATCAGCTCCGCGCACACAAATTGCTCCGGATGATCCGTCACTTGATCCGCCGGGTAATACTGCGGTCCTTCCGGCAAAAATTTGATGACCTGCTCCAAAAGCGTATTGACGTTATTGCCGTGTATCGCCGAGATCGGCACAATTTCGGCAAACGGGTACAAATCCTTGTAGGTCGTAATGACCGACAGGAGCGCTTCCGGGTGGATCTGGTCGATTTTGTTCATCACTAGAATGACCGGCGTTTTCACCTTTTTCAGCGTCTCGATAATGTACCGGTCTCCGCCGCCCAAGCCTTCGACAACGTCGATCAAAAACAGGATCGCGTCAACTTCGCTAAGCGCGCCTTCAGCCGCTTTGATCATATAGTCGCCGAGCTTCGATTGCGGTTTATGAATGCCGGGCGTATCCAGAAAGACGATCTGCGCCTGGTCGGTCGTATAGACACCGTGAATTTTGTTCCGGGTCGTCTGCGGCTTATCGGACATGATGGCGATCTTTTGGCCGATCATCTGGTTCATCAGCGTCGATTTGCCGACGTTGGGCCGTCCGATAATCGCCACAAAGCCGGATTTGAATTTAGAGTCAGCCTTGCTGTTCGAAGACATTAATCAATCGTTCCTCCGTCCAAATCTAAAGATGTGAATGCGCCGGGAAGCAGCTCGGCTACGGTCGTCTCGCTGATATCCCCTTTCAGATTAGCCAAATATACCGGCATATCCGGCGGACACAGCTCGACCAGCACCTGCCGGCATACGCCGCAAGGCGAAATCGGCTGAAGCGTATCCCCGATAATCGCCATGGCCCGGAACGACTTCGCCTGCTCGCCGTCCGCGATCGCGCGGAATAACGCCGTGCGTTCGGCGCAGTTCGTCGGCCCGTAGGCGGCGTTTTCCACGTTGCAGCCCAGATGAACCCGCCCTTTGGAATCCAGCAAAGCGCTGCCGACTTTAAAATGGGAATAAGGTGTATATGCTTGCTCTCTCGCCGTTTTGGCCAATGCGATCAATTCCGTTTTTTCCAAGAGAAGCTCCCCTTTCGCAACCTACATAGAATATAAATAATAGGCGAGTACCGTAATGAATCCGCCGAGCAGCGCACCAAGCAGCAGCGAACCGAAAGGCCGCTTGCGTTTGTCGTGAAGCGCCAGCAGCAGTACCGTAGCCAACAAAAAGCCCAGCAAAGCGACAAGCGTATCTTGAACCCGGCAAGCGATCAAGGCGGCGACCGCAAACGCGACGGCCGTCAGCAGGCTCGGCTTCACCCCATTCCCTTTGGAGGAAAAGCGAGTCTGCACCGCAATCACTGTCAGGATGACCAAGCTAAGCAAAATCCATACCGTTCCCGCGGTGATGGGATGACCTCCCGCCCGGCCCGTTTGAATGAGCCGTTCGATCGGATCGTAAAATACGATCATTCCCGTTACGGCGGCAAAAGCTGCCGTAACCAATACGGAAGCGGCGGCCACGTCCTTGGCGATTTTCGCCAATGGATGCAGGTCCGGCATCGCCAGATCGACCGTTTTTTCCACGGCGGTGTTGATCAATTCCGTCACGATCATGAGCGTCACGGCGAGTAAAATAAATAAA
>NZ_JTHN01000246.1 GCF_001399685.1 Paenibacillus sp. A3 | reverse complement strand
TGCTTGAATATAAAGCAATGTGGTATGGTCGCACGATCAGCACGGTCGCCAAAAACTATCCAAACAGTCAGCTTTGTCATGTATGCCAATGGCGCAACCCCGAAGTGAAAAATCTAAACTTGCGAGCATGGACCTGTTCAGGATGCGGTACGCACCATGACCGTGACCACAAGGCCAGCATGAACATCTTGCAAGAAGGACTGCGTTTGTTGGCGAAGTTGGGCTGAACTGCGGGAACCGCAGGGATCGCTTGCTCAAGAAGAGAAGGATGCTTCTCTGTTCGCAAGAATCCCCCACCTCAGCGCCATTAGCGCAGGTGGTGGGAGTGTTCAAGGTGCTTAAAGTGGTGATCATCATGTTGAGTAAAATTATACCATAAAACGAGAAAATATGGGATTCATCAACTTGAGAAGAGCGTAGCTTGAGAAAATTTTCAGTGATATTTACGATTTTTTGCTGCGGCAACTTTTGCTGCAACTCGTTCTTGGACAGGCCCCGCCTGTCAGGCCGTGCTATAATGTTACCGTGAAAGGAGTGAATTCGGTCATGCTAACCTTGACAGCCGCACGGGAAGAAGACATGCCATGGGTGAACGAGCAATACCGGGAAGTAGGCTTTGCCGCATCCGATTACGGGAACGAAATCATCGTTATCGCCGAATGGGACGGAGAAAAGGCCGGCGTCGGCCGTTTGGTCAATATGGGGCAAGATACATACGAGATGGGCGGCATTTATGTACAGGGGCGCTTCCGCGGGAAGCAGGCGGCAGGCGCCATCGTCGGTTTCCTGGTGGAGGAAGCCGGGCGGCGGGAGATTCCGCACGTCTACTGCATTCCGTTCGCCCATCTGGAGTCCTTTTACAGCCGGTTCGGCTACAAACGGGTGGAGGACGAGTTTGCCGTACATCCTGGCGTATTGAAGAAGTATAGATGGTGCCGCACCGAGTATCCGCAAGAGACGATCTTGATGAAGCTGATTCCCTGACAGTCGTTGTCAGTCATTGTTTGTTATACTAAGCACAATCAACAGTAAGGGAGATGGAGCAATGATGAAATCCGTTCAACCAATGCTCGAGCCGTTCACGTTACCGAATGGGATCGATCTGAAAAATCGCATCGTCATGGCGCCGATGACGCATTCGGCTTCGCAGCCGGACGGGGCGGTTTCGGATGCGGAAATCAAGTACTATGCGAGACGCGCCAACGGGGTCGGCATGCTGATCACGGCTGCGGCCGGAGTCACTGCCAGCGGCAGCTTCCCGGGGACGGCGCTTGTCGACCGCGACGAGCTGATTCCCGGGCTGAGCCGTCTGGCTTCCGCCATCAAGAGCGAAGGAGCCAAGGCGGTGCTGCAAATCGTTCACGGCGGACGCAAGTGCTTTCCGGGCGGAGATCTTGTGAGCGCAAGCGCGATTCCGGAAGAAAAGGAAGGGGCAGCGGTGCCCCGCGAGCTGACCGATTCCGAGATTACCGGGATCATCCGGGCTTTCGGCGAAGCGACCCGGCGGGCGATCGAAGCCGGCTTCGACGGTGTGGAGCTTCACGGGGCCAACGGATTTCTCATTCACCAGTTTTTCTCCCCGCACTCCAACCGCCGTACCGACCGCTGGGGCGGAACGCTGGAGAAGCGCATGACGTTCCCGCTGGAGCTGATCGGTGAAGTGCAGCGGGTCGTACGCGAGCATGCGAAGGAGCCGTTCATCGTCGGGTACCGGCTTTCCCCCGAGGAACCGGAAACGCCAGGGATTACGATGGCGGATACGTTGACTTTTGTCGAGGTGCTTGCGGGCCAAGGGCTGGATTATCTCCATATCTCGCTTAATGATTTCCGGTCCATCCCCCGCCGCGGGGCGGACGATTCCCGAACCCGCCTGGAGCTTATTCAGGAATTGGTCGGCACCCGGGTCCCGGTGATCGGTGTAGGAGCGATCCGCACCGCTCAAGACGCCGCGCAGGCGCTGGAGTTGGGAATTCCGCTCATCGCGGTCGGCCGCGCGCTTATCATCGAGCCGGATTGGGTCGCCAAAGTGGCGCAAGGACGCGAGCAGGAGCTTCGCATGACGCTGTCCAAGAACGATCAGGAAAGCCTCGCCATCCCGGATTCGCTCTGGAGAATGATTTTGGCCGTTCCGGGCTGGTTTCCTGTCGAAGCCGAAGCGTAGAAGGCAAGCTTTCCCAATCAAAGCCGAAGGAGTGTCGAACAGTGGAGCAAGATCATACCAAGACTGTCAAATCCGAAAGCGGCTTAAAGCTGCTGGACAAGGTTCGAACGTATTGTATGGGGCTGCCCGAAGTGGCGGAGCAGGTGGACTCTTTCGGTCATACCTCGTTTCGGGTGAACGACAAGCCTTTTGTCATGATGGGGGAGCACAGGGAGGATGGTTCGCTGGCTATCAAGACCTCCCCAGCGACCCAAGAGATTCTTCTGCAGCAGGATCAAACGGAATATTTTAAGACTCCCTACATCGGACAGCACGGCTGGGTCTCGATCCGCTTTGCAAACCGGGCGAGCTGGCAAGAGATTGAAGAGCTGATCCAGGAAGCTTATCTCCGGACGGCTCCGAAGCGTCTAATCCGACTGCTGGAACAGTAAGTGCAGCAAGCAGGAAGGTCGCAAACTCTCCATCCTTTTGGAACGGGGAGTTTTTTAATTTTACTTGCTTTTGGATTGACAATCGGGATTGTTGTTCTCTATAATTTCGACTAATATCAAAGTCAAATTAAAAGGTGAAAAGCGACATGTCTCCTCGTACCAGAGAACAAAACGAAGAAATTCGGAAGCAGCGCAAACAAGAAATTTTGCAGGCGGCGATCCGCGTGTATGTCGATAAAGGCTACTCGGCATCCGAGATGGGGGATATTGCGAGTCAGGCTGGGCTTGCGCATGGGCTGGTTTACTATTATTTTAAGAATAAGAAGGCGTTGTTCCGGGAGCTTTATGAAGTCATGATGGAGGAATCCAGACAGTTTACGAAGAACTTCTTCGAACAAGAGGGGTCTGTGTTTGAGTTGTTCAAGAGTTATGCTCACATCGTGTGTGAACGTGTTATGGAGGATCCTGTAATACCGCGATTTTACATGCGGATTAGCTTGGATTTACAGCACTTGTATACGCCGGAAGAGTTTTCTCCATTCGAGTGGGTGAAAAACTTCATGTATCCGATGACACAAGCGATTGAAAAGGGGATCGGGCAGGGCGCGATACAACCAGGTGACGCTAATCTGATGGCTATGCAGTTCTGGGGTTCCGTGTCTCAGGGGATGAATTATCTGGATCAGGTGCAGCAGGAACTTATAGCGCAAGGTATTCCGGAAACGGCACGGAAAGAGCAGTTGAAGAAGATTTTGGATCAGGTGGTCGAATCGTCCGTGTCTTTGTTTAAGCCTCAATAAATTTTTTTACTTTTATTATTGACTTGTATGTCAATCAAAAATAAGATGGCATTAAGGAGAGTGATTGGAATATGGCTACGATACGCAAGGAAATCATCATTGACGCCAAGCCCGAGCAAGTGTGGGATGCTGTGCGTGATATCGGCGCGGTACATCGGCGCTTCGTACCCGGCTATACCGTGGATACACGTCTGGATGGCGATTTCAGAATTCTCACCTTTGCGAACGGAGCGGTCGTGCGTGAGCATATCGTTACCGTAGATGATGAAGCGCGTCGGCTGGCGTATGCAGTAGTGGAAGGAAGCATGCCGCTTGTGCATCACCATGCGTCGTTCCAAGTCTTTGCCGAGAAGGATAGCCGCAGCCGGCTTGTTTGGATCACGGACTTTTTGCCTCATGAGCTCGCAACGGAAATCCGAATGCGCGTAGAACGGGGAGCTGAAGTGATGAAACAAACGATTGAGGCGGAAGTTAAAGCGGATAGCTGATGTCATAAAAAGGAGATGAAATATATGAAAATATTGGCGATCGCAGCCCATCCGAATTTGCAGCAGTCGCGCGTCAACAAATGCTGGATAACGGAATTGCGCCAGTATCCCGATCGAGTGATGGTGCATGAGTTGTATGCAGCGTATCCGGAAAAAACAATCGACATCGGGCGCGAGCAAGCTCTGATCGCCGAGCATGATCGGCTTGTTTTGCAATTCCCTCTTCAATGGTACAGCACGCCTTCGCTGCTAAAGCAATGGCTGGATGAAGTCTTCACAACGGCCTGGCTGTTCGGACCCGGCGGGAGGGCAGTAGCAGGTAAAGAGCTTTTGCTTGCCATCTCCATCGGAGGTGCAGAAGCGTCTTACCAGGCAGGAGGCTTGATCGGATACACTATCAGCGAACTGACCCGGCCATTGCAAGCTCTCGCTAACCAAATCGGCATGACGATGCTCCCGCATTTCAAATTGTACGGCGCGGTACAAGCGACGGACGAACAGATCGAAAGCAGCGCCAAACAGTACCTTCAACATATCTTGAACCCTGAACTCGATCCCCGAATAGCCAGACAACGAATGCTGGACGAGATGAAACAAAGAATGAAGGCGGCTCAGTAATCCTTACACCACGGACTCCCATGTTCGTGGTGTATTTGGTATAATGGGATTCCCAGCTACACACAAATTTGCATGCACAATATAATAAATGTAAAAGGTGGACGCGATGAAATCCGATTTTCGAGAAGTGAAATTATCCGAATTAAGCGATATTCAAGTTGATTATTTTATCGGGCCGTCCAAGACCGTGGAATTTTGCGATATGATGATTATTAAATACTCGGGCGAGTACGGCTTCGGCTCGGCGGGGAACAGCGATGCGGTATATATGAAAGCGATGGGCCGGGCGGCGCTGGAAGCTTGGAAACCGGATGCTATTATTCTGGACTGGTCCGATCTGAAGTACGAATGGGGAGATATGCTGGAGATGGCGCTGGATATCGATACCGGCTGCTGCGAGCCGGCCCTGCCCATGGCTGTTATTGTAGGCCCGCCTTGCGAGGAGGCCGTCAGGACGCTGCTGCTTGGAATCGACAGCGATGAAGGGCTGGAAACGATCGAATGGGTGTTCAAGAATAAAGACGAGGCGATCGATTATATCGAAAAGCAATTGCAGAAAGCAGGGTCCTAACAAATGAATACTTACGTTGCGATGCTGCGCGGGATTAATGTGAGCGGACAAAAAATTATTAAAATGGATCGTTTGAAAAGCATTTTCGAATCGATGCAGCTGCAGGAGGTGTCGACTTACATTCAGAGCGGGAACGTCATCTTCCAGACGACGGAAACGGATAAGATTGTTCTTCGCGGTCGAATTGAAAGCACGTTAAAAGAATCGCTGGGGTACGACATTCCTGTCGTGATCAGGAGCAACGACGAGCTTGATGAGGTCGTCAGGCGAAATCCGTTTGCCGTAACGGAGCTCTTGGAAGATGAGAAAGTATACGTAACCTTCCTTGCATCGCAGCCGACCGCCGAAGCGGTAGAACATTTCGAGTCGTACAACAACGATGTGGACGATTTCCGGGTATTGAACCGGGAGGTATATATTTTATCCCGGAAGGGGTACGGGAAATCATTATTTTCGAATAATTTTGTGGAAAAGAAACTGAAGGTAGCCGCCACGACAAGGAACTGGGAAACGGTCAATAAGCTTGCCGATCTCAGCAGACGATGAAGAAAACATAGCCGCGGCCCAGCTGCGAAAGGGAATCTAAATTATAGGAGAGTCTCTTATGTTAACGATGACGACGGAAAGACTTCTCATTCGGGAGTATAAGGAAAGCGATTTCGATGAACTCAAGAAGCTGCTATCCGACGCCGAGACGATGCGCTTCTGGCCCCAGCCTTTTAACGATGACCAAGTCCATAGTTGGCTGGAAAGAAGCATTCGGAACTATCGGGATTTGGGTTATGGCAGATGGGCTATTTTTCTGAAGGCAAATGGGAAGTTTGTCGGTGACTGCGGCTTCTTGAGGTACAAAATTATAGATCGTTTCGAAAACGATCTGGGCTATATCATTCACCATCATTACTGGCATCAAGGCTATGGGTACGAAGCGGCCAAGGCTTGCTTGGAGTATGGCTTCGGCCCATTGCAATTTGACAGCATATGCGCTAATATGGCGCACGACCATCTTGCCTCGCAGAAGGTGGCCGAAAAACTGGGAATGAAACGGGAAGCGCAGTTTACGAATCCGAGGAATCGGAATCTGCTGACTTATGTATACCGCATAAGCAGAAATGAGGCGTCGGGCAACGAAGAAAATTAACTTGAAAAGCAATAATTTGCGATGTTCCGGCGAAGGGGAGGAGATCTGCAATTGTTCAAATTTGGGGAGACGCCGCCGATCCGGTTAATCAAGGTTTTGTTTTATACGGGATGGATTCCGATAGCCTATAAAGCCACCCTGTTCGGAGAAGAAATCTATAGGACGAATACCTATATGACCACGGTTAAAGAAGGATATTTCGACACGGCCAAGGCGGTAAACGATCTTCCGGAAGGAATCGTGTACGGCGTTGTCGCTTTTGTGGTAGCCGTTGTGCTGTGGAAAATTTTTTGCGAGATTTTGCTAATCGTTTTGCGGTTTTTCGAATCGAGAAAATGAGCAAAAAGCCCGCAAAGAACGAATGGGTTGCACGTATGAAAATGATGCAGTACAATAAACGTGTTTAAAAGTTTAAACTTATAAGGTGATGGCGATCGAAAAGCACCAGTGTACGAACAAAGAGGTTATTCTCGAAAAATTCAAATTAAGCACACCGATCTTCCAAGCTTTAGGCGATGTCAACCGGCAGCAGATCATTACGCTTCTGCTGGAGCTGAACAGCTTGAATGTCAATCAAATTACCGAGCGCATGAATATTTCCAGGCCTGCGATTTCACACCATTTGAAAATTTTGAGACAGGCCGATCTGATCGACTTCGACCGCAGCGGCAAAGAGAAATATTATCGTTTAAGCAAAAATTTGCGCGGTTCGCTGCAACGGATTAAAGATTTGATCGTCGCGGTGGAGGAAAGCAACTAATTTTTTTTGATTTATAAGTTTATAAGTTTAAACTTGATAAAATGAAGAGGGTGGCATGAATGAATGCAGTCGTGTTTGGAGGCAGCGGATTTATCGGGAGTCATACGGTGGAGCAATTAGTGCTGGCCGGGTATCGGGTGACCGCGGCCGTTCGCGAGCAGAGCGATTCGACTTTTTTGGATAGTCTGGGGGTGAACGTTGTCCGGGTTGATTTTTCCGATCCGTCGTCCATTGCTGCCGCCATTCGCGGACATGAGCTTGTCTATAATTGCACGGCGGATGCGAAGCTGCACACGGTCATCGACACGGAAGCGGAGGTAGAGGTCAAGCTGACACGAAGGCTAATCGAAGCGGCGGCTTCCCAAGGGGCCGAACGTTTTGTCCAGTTAAGCACGATTGTCATGTACGATTTTCGGACAGGAGACCCGATCGACGAATCTTACGTGACCGTGCCGGAATATCCGATCCAGGCGTTGGCCGTGAAGAGGGAGGAAGTGGTCCGGCAAGCCGGGCGGGAAGCCGGGATCGGGACGATTCTGCTGCGTCCGGCCAGTACGATTGGGGTGCGTGATCTTTCGTCGTTCTTCTCCAGGCTGTACCAGGCGCACGTACACGATCAATACCCGGTTATCGGAGACGGCTCCGGCCGGGTTTCGCTGATCGATACGCGCGACATCGGACGGGCGATGGCATGGCTTGGGTCCTTGGATATGAACGGTCAAGCGGACAACGCTTACCTATTGAAAGGTTTCGACACGACTTGGGGCGGACTGAAAGCCGAGCTCGATCGCGCCGCCGGAAAAGCTGCCGCAACGATACGGATTCCGGAAAACCCGACGGAGGAGCAGCTGGCTCAGCTTCATTTGACCCCTTTTGCGATAAAAAGCTTCACCGTCAACCGGTTATGGAATGACGGTAAAATTCGCCAGCAAGGCTTTGCGCCCCGCTATTCTCTGGCCGATGCCGTGGATGCCGCCGTCCGGGACTTGATCCGCCGGAACGGGAACCGCTCTTAAACATCGTTCTTAACAAGGTCCGAAGAACATGATAAACTTCCTTTGTGAACAAACGATGGGAGGATTTACCTATGTTGCCTGCAGATATTGTTTGGAGATCGAGCACGGGGATCGGTTATGAACACCTTAAAGTCAGAGAGGAAAACAATCAAATTCTCATAGATAGTATTGTTATCGGAAGTCAACCTAACAATGACATCTTCAGAATTAAATATGATATCGTGCTCGATCAAAGCTGGGTCACCAGAGCAGTCACAATACGTTACTTGGGTGAAGATCAAGGGTTGAGGCTTTCATCTGACGGCAAGGGGATCTGGAAAGATGAACAGGGACAAATTATTCCCGAATTATCAGGCTGTATCGATATTGATATTTTATGCACTCCGTTTACGAATACACTTCCGATCAACCGATTGTCGTACGAGCCTTCGCAGCAGCAGGAGATCCAAGTGGTCTACATTTCCGCCGCTGAATTGAACTATAGACCGGTTAAGCAGAACTATACCTTGCTGGAAAATGGGAAGGATTCGTCCGTCTTTCGATATCAGAGCGGGAATTTTACGGAGAACATTACGGTCGATTCAAGCGGCATCGTATTGGTCTATCCGAATCTATTTTATCGCGAGACGGGGCCAGATGCACGATAAGAAGGTCCATAACAAAAAGCTCCGGAAAGGGGCTTTGTATGTTTTATTCGACAGCGGAAGATTAAAAATTCAGTACATTTTTGGACCACTCGGCGTATCCTTTGGAGGATTTCTCTCTTGCGATTTTGACGGAATCGTCGGCTTTTCCAATGTTAATTAAATATTCCTTATAATCGCTTTCTTTTTTGTCCCGGACATATTTATCGAGATAATCCAATGCGAGCTGATAATGCCGGGCGCTACCCTGATATTCGGCCAAGATGAACCTAATCTGGCTCGAATCGATGCCATACTTATTGAAATCCTCATAGATGCTTTCCGTTGTTTCCTTCGTTAGGTTTGTTAGCGTTTCATTGGCTTTGTAGTAGCTTGTCTTGGCAATGGAAATCAAGGAGGAAGCTTCCGCTTTCGCTGCATTCATGGCATCGGCAGTCAACCGTATGGTAGTGCGGGATGAATCGAGCGATTCGCCGAGTGTCTGCAATTTCAAGTATAGCTCGGCCGCTTCGGCATATCGCCCGCTTCCAGCCTCACAGAACCGCCAAAATGGTGGATGAGCGATACAACGTGACAGCGGAAGAAATCGAAGAGATTGTGCAGATATTTTCCCGAGGGCACGGACGGGCCTTTAAAAACGTTCTATCTGCAGGAAAAGCACAAGCTGGTCGTGCTGAGAGAGATCGCGAAACGGTTCAAAAGCGGGCATGTCTACAGCGAGATGGAAGTCAATGAAATGTTGAAGTCCGCATACGACGACTTCGTTACCTTACGGCGCTATTTGATCGAATACGGATTTTTAGACAGAAAACCGGATGGAAGCCAATATTGGCTGAAGTAACGGTTGGGGAGAAAAGGGGAATTGGCCATGAATCGGCGGGAAGAACTGAAGCAGTTGTACAAAGAAATGAAGCCCCAGGCGGGCGTTTATCAGATCAAGAACAACGCCAATGGAAAGGCTTTAGTCGGGAGCACCATGAATCTGAAATCGCTGAACGGAAAAAGGATGGAGCTGCAGCTCGGCACCATGATGAACAAAACGCTTCAGCACGAGTGGAAGGAATACGGTGAGCAAGCGTTTGAAATCGAAGTGCTTTGAGGTTCTGGAGAAGAAGAAGACCGGCTTCTTCGACGCGAAGGAAGCTCTGCACAAGCTGGAGGAGAAATGGCTGGAGCAGCTTCAGCCGTACGGCGAGCGGGGATATAACCGGGAAAAGTAAGGATCGCGCGCAACACAAGGAAGAGGGATCTGCGTCAGGTTTGACGCCGCTTCCCTCTTTTTTTAATGGTGACATACCCATGCCATTTATTATCAGAAGCCGATGTGATATATTAGGTATTGCCTAACAAAATTAGGTGCTGCCTAATCTTTGGGTTCGGAAAGGGGAAGGCTCATGCTGGTATGGATGTTAAGAGAGATGATGATGGTGCGGGGCATCCGAACGGGGGCCGCACTGGCCCGGCTTTTAAAGGAAAAAGCAGGCTACGAGCTGTCCGCCCCCTCGATCAGCGCCCTGCTGACCGGCCAGCCGAAGCAGATGAAGGCCGAGACGCTGGACGCGCTATGTACGGCTTTGGACTGTACTCCGAACGACTTGTGGGTGCATACGCCGTCGCAAGTCAGAAACGCATCCATTTAAAACTGAAAAGAGGCGTTAACGTTATGGCTAAAAAAACAATCCTGCCGTTTGGTGACCCGGTTCTTCGCAAAAAGGCCAAGCCGGTGGATGAGGTAAATTCGAGAATTGTTAAGCTGCTTGACGATATGGTCGATACGCTGTATGCCGCAGAGGGCAGGGCGGGGCTTGCGGCGCCGCAGATCGGGTTTTTGCGCAGGGTGGTCGTGATGGACTGCGGCGAAGGGCTCATTGAGCTTATCAATCCGGTCATGTTGGAAATGTCAGGCGAGCAGATCGGGCCGGAAGGCTGCCTGTCGTTTCCCGGGCATTCCGGTATCGTGAAGCGGGCTAATCAAGTCAAGATCAGCAGCTTGAACCGTCAAGGCGAGACGTTTGTTCTCGAAGCGGAAGGGTACCTTGCGCGCTGCATTCAACATGAAATGGACCACCTGGACGGAGTGCTCTACATCGACCGGATCGAAGGGAATGCGCTTATTCACGACGAAACGGGATGCAAGGTCAATGTGTTCGACATTATCCGCCTGTCCAAGCCTGAGCATTAAAGAAGCGGAAGCACCTAACAAGAAACAGCCCGGACTTGTGGTTCAAGTCCCGGGCTGTTTCGCGTGTTCTACCTTTTTCTCATCTCGAAAAACTCGCACAAGTCCCTGCGGTGATAAGCGACATCGCTGACCCCGGTCTGAATCACGACCGTGTCGTTGTCGAAGCGGGTAATGACCCCGCCGGAACCGACCACATGATCGTCTTGAAAAACCCGGATCGATGCTTCGCGTTCCATCGCTTCCTGGAAATCCGCATCGGTTACCAATCTATGATTGCGCGCCATCTTGTTCTCCTTCGTCGTTAGGCTGTATCCATTGTACCATATTTGCGAAAAAACATCAGAATAGGCCATGGTTCAGCGCTTATCCGGCCTTGGCGGTGAAAAGGGCATCGGGAGTGGCATGCTGTCTTACCCGGAAGCATAAAGTTTGATCGGCTGATGTTGAGGCGCATGTCAGACTGTTTTTTCAAGTCCAAACCTACCGCTGCGCCAATCCGGGCGAATAAGGGGAACCCCTCTTGAAAGAGCCTGTTCAAGGTTCTGTTTAAGGGGGCCCCAACATAAATAATGATTGAATCGAGATTGCCTATTTTCCAGCAGATAAAGGCGGGTGAAGAATGAAAGGGACATATGTAGGAAAAAACCGCATGCTGATCTATCCGGTGTGGGGAGGGCTCCTTTACTCCTTTGCCGACGATGTGAGCTTGACTCCGCAGCTTGTAGGCAGCGGGGTGTTCGACGTTGCTTTAACCAACTACATACTTCTGAATGTGAAACCGGGTCACAAGGTGATCGATGTCGGGGCGAATATCGGTTATTTTACCGTTCTGATGGGGCTGCTCGTCGGCGAGCAGGGGAAGGTTCTGGCTTACGAAGCGGGCAGGAAAAACTATGGACTGCTGCGGGACAACGTCGCGATGAATATGCTGTTTGCCAAGAAACAGGTAACGGCGCTCCAAAAGGCCATCTCCGATACACCTGGCTCCGAGACGCTTTACTACAGCGAGCTGTATACGGGGTCAAGCTCGTTAGTGAAACCCGGCGAACAATATTTTGATTACTTTGCCAATGATGTCATGCAGGAAGAAGAGGTCATCACGGAGACGCTGGATGCGAACGAGGGGAATTTCGATTATATCGATTTTATTAAAATGGACATTGAAGGAGGGGAGTATCACGCCTTTCTTGGGATGGAGGCGCTGCTTGGACGACAAGCCGTCGGCAAAGTGGCTTTCGAACTGAACCCGCTAATGCTGAGCGGACATTGGGACGAATTTCACCGCTTGCTCGGGACGTATCAAGATCGCTTCGCGGCCCGGTTCTATAAAATCACCAACGAAGGCTTGACAGTAGAGGCGACCCTCGACGAGCTGTTCGCCCATGGGGAAACGGAAACGGTCTTAATGTCCGTGGCACGTCAGGAGTAAGGCTTGGCAGGAGGGCGGCGAGTGGGAAACCACGCTCACAGCCGCCGGATCGGTCAATCCGAACGATCAGGGGAGCTTAAGCTGCGCTCCATCAACTGCTTCAGTTTCGATTCCGTCGAGGAGTCGGGCGCAGGAGTATATATGCTGCACCGCAGATCGGAGCTTCCTTGAACCTGCAGTGAGGTGAGGTGAAACAGCATCTTGCCCGCTTTGGCATGCCTGAATTCGATTAACACCTCCGGGGCCGAGCTGACCTCGCTTTGCTCCCACAGCCGGTCGAAATCCGGGTGTACCTCCTTCATCTCTGCAAGAAAACGCTCGTACCATTCGTCCTCAACATATTGCCCGTAATACGCCCGGAAAATAGCGAGAAAACCGCGGACAAAATGTTCCCAGTTGACGGCGAGCCGTTGGAATTCTTTTTGTGTAAACAGAAGCCGGATCATATTCCGCTGTTCGACGGGAATATGGTGGAAGTTGAGAAACACATGGGAAGCTGCTTCGTTCCAGCCGACAATATGGCAGCGGCGGTCAGAGATAATGGTCGGACAAAAGCGCAGCTCCTGCAAAATTCTTCGCAGCGAAGGGCTGATCTCGGGCAGCTCTTCTATCAGCGTATGGGAGCCCGCCCCGGTTTCCAGAGCTAGCGAGAACAAATATTTCCGCTCGTCTACCGTTAATTGCAGGGCGGCGGCGACGCAGTCCAGGACCGATTTGGATACTTTGATATCCCGTCCTTGCTCAAGCCATGTGTACCACGTGGGGCTAACCCCGGCAAGTTGAGCGACTTCCTCACGTCTCAAACCCGGGGTGCGTCTGCGAGTTCCCACCGGAAGTCCGACGTTTTGCGGGAGCACTTTGGCCCGCTGTGCCTTTAAAAAAGCCGATAGCGCCTGAAGCCTCGTTTGATGATTCATTTCGATTCCGCCTTTTGGTTTCGTTAACATGGTAGTCATTATACTATAATAAACTGCAACTTGTAATAGGATAATAACTGTGACAACATAGGACTTAACCGATGAACGATAGGGAGGAAATACGATGGAACGAGTCGTGTTAACGGGGATGGGCATTATCTCGCCGCTTGGGCATGAAGTGGAAACCTTTTGGAATTGTTTGTGCCGGGGGGAATCGGGGATAAGCCGGATCGATACTTTTGACACGTCCCGCTTTAAAACGAAAATCGCGGGGGTTGTCCGGGAGTTTGACGCCGATGCCCGGTTTGGCCGCAAAGAAGCGCGGCGGATGGATCGGTTTTGTCAGTTTGCTTTGGCTGCCGCGGAGCAGGCGTTGGAGGATTCAGGCTTAAAGCTTAACGAAATCGATCGGGAAAGACTTGGCGTATATGTAGGATCGGGCATCGGAGGCATTCAAACGCTGCTTGAACAGGATGGAATTCTCCGTGATCGGGGACCGGAGCGCGTCAGTCCGACGCTGGTACCGATGATGATATCGAATATGGCTGCAGCGATGATCAGCATAAAATATGGAGCTCTGGGTCCAACTCTGTCCCCGGTAACCGCATGCTCCATAGGAAATACGGCCATCGGCGAAGCATTCCGGTTAATTCGGGGGGGCGGCGCGGACGCGATCATTGCCGGCGGTGCGGAAGCCGCCGTGACGGAAATATCGCTTGCCAGCTTCGGCAACGCGACCGCTTTGTCCGGCCGCAACGACGAGCCTGCCAAAGCAAGCCGTCCGTTCGATGCGGGACGGGACGGATTCGTCATGTCCGAGGGGGCGGGCATTGTGGTACTGGAATCGCTCTCCCATGCACAGCGTCGGAACGCTCGAATCTACGCCGAGGTGATCGGTTACGGAGCCAGCTCCGATGCCTATCACATCGTCGCCACCCATCCGGAGGGGATCGGGGCTTACCAAGCCATGAGATCGGCGCTTCGCGAAGCGGCTGTGAACCCCGAGGAAGTAGATGTTATCAGCGCGCACGCGACGAGTACGGAACTGGGGGACAAGTCCGAAACGATGGCGATCAAGAAGCTGTTCGGTGAGCATGCCTACCGGATTCCGGTAACCGCCAATAAGTCCATGACTGGTCATATGCTGGGAGCGGCCGGCGGGGTGGAAGCCATTGCCCTGGCCAAGAGCCTGGAGCAAGGAATCATTCCTCCCACGATTAATCTGGAACAGCCGGACCCGGATTGCGATTTGGACTATGTGCCAAATGAAGCGCGTCAAGCCAAACTGAAGATCGGCATATCGAACTCCTTCGGATTCGGCGGACACAATGCGGTCATCGTGCTAAAAGCCTTTGCGGAATAACTTAGTACAAGCATAATACGTTATAAAAATAGCTAGGATAAAGGTCCGTTGCGGAACGAAGGGACAACCCCGGAGACCGCGCGGACTTTTTGTATTTAATCTTAGTTTTAGGAAGCTTCCGTAATTTTCTGATTTCTTAGCTTGGCTTTAATCATTTTGATCCGCTGCTGGGCGTAAAACTCGCATGCCGCTCCACTCAGGCTGCTGAGAGGAACTTGTAGCTCGGTATGGTTGTCGATAATGATCATCGATCCGTTCTCGAAAAATTTAAAAGTAAGGTCGGCCGAGAACGGCTCTGAAGCATCCAAAATTTTTTCGATCTGCTGCTCCGTGAGCTGTTCGCCATTTTCGGCCATGACACTTTTATAGTAGTCCCGTTCGATAAATCTAACATTCGTCACCATCGTATCTACACTCCTCTCAGGAAATAGGAACATGCGTTCTTAAACTCTATTATACCAAACATTTGTTCGCAGTCAATACAATTTACAGAAAATTCTCTTAAGTTAATAAAATGTCTCATGATCCCGTACCTCCGGCATGACGCATAGCTTGTTCGGATTGACGAAACCAAAACCGGATGATAGTTTAGAAAAGAGTATGGCAGATAGTGGGAGGGTTATCGATGACAGAAGTCCGTTTGGAAATCGGCTACGACGAATACGAAGATGGAATGCGCATGGAGCAGTTGATCGAGCAGCTGGCCGCAAAGCCCGAGAGCCGGGAGGTCGTAGAGCTGACGATCGGCTCGTGGGGACAAGCCTATGAAGATGGGCCTGATACGTTCATGGATGTATTGATCGGGCATAAAGACGCTTTTCCGGCGCTGCGCAAGCTGTTTATCGGCGACATGGATTCGGAGGAATGCGAAATTTCGTGGATTATGCAGACGAATCTGGCTCCGCTGCTGGAGGCGTTTCCGCAGCTTACTTCGTTCTGCATTCAAGGCAGCACCGGCTTGTCCTTAAAGCCGTTGAAGCACGAACGGTTGGAAGAATTGGTAATTATCTGCGGCGGCCTGAGCAAGGAAGTGCTCGCCGATATTCGCGACGCCGAGCTGCCGGAGCTTCGAAAGCTGGAGCTTTATCTCGGCGTAGACGACTATGGCTTCGACGGAAGCCTGGAGGATGTTAAACCGCTCATGGAACCGGGGCGCTTTCCCAAATTGACTTACCTCGGTCTGAAAGACAGCGAGATTCAAGACGAAATCGCGATTGAGATCGCGAATTCGCCGATTCTCGATCAATTGCATACGCTCGATTTATCGCTGGGAACCCTTAGCGACAAAGGCGCGGAAGCGCTGCTGGAGAGCGAACGCGTCCGGAAGCTTTCGTTCCTCGACCTGAACTATCACTACATGTCGGACAAGATGGTAAGGCGCTGGCAAACGTCGGGCATGTCCGTCGATGTCAGCGACCAGCAGCAGAGCGACGATGACGACGACTGGCGCTATCCGGCGGTCACGGAGTAGATGCCCCGTCCGCTGATTGTTGTTGGCAATCCCGGCAACCGGAGGACAACGATGCTGCAGGAAGCTCGCCGGAGGATCGGGATGCCTCCGGCGATGATCGTGCCGTATCTCGATCTGCTGCAGGGACGCGTTCGCTGGCGGGAAATTACGGGCGGCGAGCCTGTCCTTGTCCGGCTGGACTCGCCCGGCGAGCATTTCCCGGTGGAGCGCGAGCTGATTGCGCTCGGTGCGGCCGACGGCGAGCAAGCGGACGAGCTGTTCCCATTGCCGGAGTTTCTGCCGATGCCGGTCATTTCGGCGCAAGCGGCCCGGAACTTGCCCGAACAACCGGGACGCATCTACTATCCATCGCAATGGTTTCGCGGATTTTGCCGGATGCTGTCCGGGCTTCGCGCCGACTTTGCCGAAACGGCGCCGGAAGCGCGCTGGACGAACGATCCGCGGGAAATCGCGGTCATGTTCGACAAGCGCCGCTGCCATAGGCTGCTCAGCTCCCGGGGCGTGCGGGTTCCCCCGGCTCCGGGGGAGGCCGGTTCTATCCGGAGCTACGACCAGCTCCGCGAAGCGATGGAGCGGACCGGCATGCGGCGCGTTTTCGTCAAGCTGGCGTTCGGCTCCTCGGCCTCCGGGGTGCTGGCTTACCAGATTAACCCGTCTACCGGCGCGGAACTGGCCGACACGACGATCGGCTTCGAGCGCCTTGGGTACGAACGGGTATATTACAATTCGCGCCGTCTTCGCAGATACCGGGAGCGCCCGATCATCCGCGAAATCATCAATTGGCTGGGCGCTCAAGGCATGCACGTCGAGCAGTGGGTGCAGAAAGCATCGCACGACGGCCGTGCATTCGATATCCGCCAACTCGTCGTCGGCGGCGAAGCGTGCCACCGGATTGCCCGGCTCAGCCGCACGCCGATCACGAATCTGCACCTGCGCAACGAGCGGGCCGGTCTGGAGGAGCTCGGGCTGTCCGCGGCTACCGTTCAGGCGGTGGCAGAAGCGGGGGAACAGGTCGCATCGCTGTTTCCGTCCTCCGCTGTGGCAGGGATCGACGTGCTTCTTGCCAAGGGCGCCTTGCGTCCTTATATCGTCGATATCAATCCGTTCGGCGATCTGCTGCTGAACGTTCGTTACGAAGGCATGGACACCTACGAATGGCAAATGACCCGCATGTTAAAGGATGAATGAAGCATGGGCATCAATATGAACGACATTGTCGGCACCCACGACATTTTGTTTGTGACGCTTGATACGCTTCGCTACGACGTGGCGAAGCTGGAGGAAGAGAACTGCCCCAATCTGTGCGGCACGGGCGGCTGGGAAAAACGTCATACGCCGGGCAGCTTTACGTATGCCGCGCATCACGCGTTCTTCGGCGGTTTTTTGCCGACGCCTGCGAATACGGACAAAGCGAGCCATGTCCGGCTGTTCCACTCGAAAAATACGGGACTGCCGACCAATCCGAACACATGGCTGTTCGATACGCCCGACATCGTCTCCGGCCTTGCCGGGGAAGGGTACCGGACGATCTGCATCGGCGGTGTCATTTTTTTTACGAAAAAAGTGCCGCTGGCGAAAGTGTTACCGTCGTATTTTCAAGAGAGCTACTGGCGTCAGACGTTCGGCGTAACGAATTCGCGCTCCACGGAGCATCAGGTGAACCATGCGCTGAAGCTGATCGGCTCTGCCGACCCGGACCAGAGGCTGTTTCTCTTCATGAACGTAAGCGCCATCCATGGTCCGAACCATTATTTCGTACCCGGAGCAAAACGCGATTCGGTGGAAACTCAGCGGGCGGCGCTGCGCTATGTAGACGGACAGCTTGGAAGGCTGTTTGAGGCGATGCGCGCGCGGGGCAAGACGTTCTGTATCGTCTGCTCCGACCACGGAACCGCTTATGGCGAGGACGGGTATCACGGCCACCGGCTGGCGCACGAGGTCGTATGGAACGTGCCGTACCGGGAATTCATTCTTTAGACATAACAGCTATCAAAGGAGGGATATCAAGTGGAATTCCGGGAATCAGAAGACATCCGGCGCTGGTCGGAGCAGATCGCCGCATCGCCCTACCGGTCTTACTTGTACTCCTATCCGCATAAAACGGCCTATCGCGAACTGAATCCGCCGCTGCCGCTGCACGAGCTGTGGAAAAGCGAGAGCGGGGAGTCGTTCTTTTTATATATGCACATTCCGTTCTGCGCGGCCCGGTGCGGGTTCTGCAATCTGTTTACGCTACCCGACCGTAACGCCGACGCGCACGAGCAGTATGTCGCTGCATTGGAGCGTCAGGCGAGGCAGTGGGCGCCCATGGTTTCTCACCGGCCTTTCTCCCGCTTTGCGATCGGCGGCGGGACGCCGACACTGCTGAACGAGCGGTTGCTCGAACGTTTGTTCGACATCGCGGAGCAGGTGATGGGGCTCGATCCGGACCGTGCCTCGATCTCCGTCGAGACATCCCCGGATACCGTGACCGATGCGCGAATGAAGCTGCTGAAGGAGCGGAAGGTCGACCGGGTGAGCATGGGCATTCAAAGCTTCATCGAAGCGGAAGCTGCTGCGATCTACCGCCCGCAAAAGCCGGGTGAAGTGATGCGCGCGCTCGAAGTGCTGAAACGGCACGACTTTGCCGTGCTCAATCTCGATCTGATCTACGGACTGCCCGGCCAGACGGTGGAAACGTGGCTGTATTCGCTGGATCGGGCGTTGGAATATGAGCCGGAGGAAATTTTCATTTACCCGCTGTATACGCGCGAGAATACGATCTTGAAGCCGGAGGAACTGCACCGGACAGGGCAGGATCATCGGCTAGACATGTACCGAGCTGCTTGCAAGCGCTTGAAGGAGAAGGGCTACGAGGCGTTCTCGATGCGACGGTTCGCCAAGCCGGACGCGAAGTCCGGGAAGAACCTGCTGCCTTACGGCTGTCAGGAGGAAGGGATGGTCGGTCTCGGCTGCGGCGCGCGTTCGTACACGAGGGAAGTGCATTACGCTTCCCGCTACGGCGTAAGCTACAAGGCGACCCAAAGCATTATCGCCGACTATGTCTCCGCGTCAAACTACAGTACGGCCGATTACGGCTACGTCTTGAACCTGGCCGAGCAGCAGCGCCGTTTCGTCATCAAGGCACTGCTTCACCGCGAAGGGCTGGAGCGGCACGCTTATGAAGCAAGGTTCGGCAGCGATCCGTTCGCCGACCGTCCCGAGCTGAGCCGATTGCTGTCTGCCGGGTTCGCCGTACTGGAAGACGGTACGATGCGCCTAACGGACGAAGGCATGGCCTATTCCGATGCGATCGGCGACTGGGTGATCTCGCCGGAGGTCAGGGAGCGGATGGAGGAATACGTATGCGTGTAAGCACCACGCTGTACTACCGGGGCGCGTTATCCTCCTGCAACTACGATTGTCCGTATTGTCCGTTCAGCAAAACGACGGACAGCCGCGAGACGCTGGCGAAGGACAAGGCGCAGCTGGAGCGGTTTGTAGCATGGGTCCGGGAGCAGGGGGAGGACGGCAGGCGTTTGTCCCTCTTCTTCAATCCGTACGGCGAGGCGCTCGTCCACCGATGGTACCGCGAAGCGTTAACGGAGCTGTCCCATCTGGAGCACGTCGACAAAGTGGCGATCCAGACAAACTTGTCCGTCAAGCTGGATTGGACGAACGGGCTGAACAAGGAAAAGGCGGCGTTCTGGGTTACGTACCATCCCGGTCAAACGAGCGAAGCGTCGTTTCTGGCCCAGTGCGTGCAGCTTTACGACAAAGGGATTTCTTTCAGCGTCGGCTCCGTCGGAATCAAAAGCTATCTTGAGCCGATCCGTTCGCTGCGACGCGCGCTGCCTCAGGATGTTTACTTATGGGTGAACGCGTATAAGGACCAGCCGGCGTACTATTCGGTCGAGGAGATAGCGGCCTTTCGCGAGATCGACCCTTATTTCGAGTGGAACACGCGGGATTATGACAGCATGGGGAAGCCTTGCGCCACGGGAAGCCGCGTGTTTTTCGTTACGGGCTCGGGGCTGGTCAAGCGCTGCTATAAGGACCGGGGAGTGATCGGGCATTTGTACCGCGACGGCTTGGAACGATTGTCCGCAGAGAGACCGTGCCGGATGAAAACGTGCGGCTGTTATATCGGCTACGTGCATATGCCGGAGCTGTCGATGGAGTCGGTTTACGGAAAAGGTATATTGGAACGAGTTCCCAGTATGGATGCGCGATATGCCAGGAAGGAGGAATCGCCATGCGGCCTCTGAACGAAAGGGAAGGCGCCGTTCTCTGGTTTACCGGGCTATCCGGTGCGGGGAAGACGACGACGGCGCGGGAGGCGGCATCCGTGCTGCGCGAACAGGGACGCCGGGTCGAATGGCTGGACGGAGACGAGCTGCGCAAGACGCTGTCCAGCGATCTGGGCTTCACCCCTGCCGACCGGCTTGAGCATATACGCCGGATTGTCGAGCTTGCGAAAACGCACGCCGATAGCGGCACAGTCGTTCTCGTGTCGGCCATCACGCCGTACCGCAGCATGAGAGCTTACGCGAGGTCGGTGCTGCCGCGGTTCATGGAAATTTATGTAGAGTGCCCGCTGGAAGTATGCGAACGGCGGGACGTCAAGGGGCTGTATGCCAAGGCGCGGCTCGGGCTTATTCCGAATTTTACCGGACTATCCGACGTCTACGAGCCTCCGGAGCATGCGGAGCTCACGATTCATACGAATGAGAATTCCCCGACACATAACGTGGAGAAAATTATGCTGGCGCTGCACGCGTTGGAAGGTCATTGATTTTTCTCATAAATGCGGATCGGTCTGCGGATTTCCGCATAGTTTTCATCGATATCCCGTTTAAGCGATTCCAGAAGATGCAGAGCTTCTTTTTGCTGCTGCTCGTCAGCGATGGATCGGAGGAGTGTCTGAAGACGGTCCAATCTCGTTTTTGTTACAAATCTCACGGTATGTCCTCGCGATCTGCCTCAAGCCGTTGTTTTCTAAAATGATTCGCAGACGTTCTCCGCTTTCAGGCCGGGCCGGCCGGGCAACGCGGCGCACAGCCGAATTGAAGGCTTCCGGAAGGGATAATTGACCGTTTGTAGAATAACATGAAGTGCGCAGTTTTTCGCGTTACCATTCGTTTACATATACTCTATCCGAAAGGGGTTCCCTTGGATGAACCGACCTTTGCAGCAAACTTGGGATCTGGACGTATTCTTTCCGGGAGGCAGCGACTCTCCCGAATTTGCGCAATATATGAACGCGCTTGAAGCCGACACGAACCGCTTCCGCAGCGGGCTGGATGCTCTGCCGTCGCCGCAGACTTCAGAAGCTGTCGCCGCTTTGCAGGGCTTCGTGGAGCGGCTGCAGGAGTTGCAAACACGGCTGCGTCAAGCGGCCGCCTTTATCGTCTGCTTGTCCGCGCAGAACCAGGCGGACCGGGGCGCCGTTCGGCTTGGCGGCCGGTTGGATGGCATTCAGGCAAACTACCAGTCCGCCATGACGCGCTTCGACGTGCTGCTTGCAGAGATGCCGGACTCCGCCTTCGCACAATGGGTCGGCAGCGGAGCGATGGCCGAGCTCGCCTTCAATCTGGAGGAACGCCGGACGCAAGTGAGAGACAAGCTGCCGCTGGAGCAGGAAACGTTGGTGAACGACCTCGCTGTAGACGGCTATCATGGCTGGAGCGCCTTGTATAGTACGATCGTGAAGCAAATCCAGCTTCCCTACGAAAAAGACGGGAATACTGCCATGCTCTCGGTCGGGCAGTTTTTCAACCAAATGCTCAAAGAGCCGGATCGGGAGAAACGGGGGCGCTTGTTCCGGCAATGGGAAGAGATGTGGACGGCCCAGGAAGATTTTTGCGCCGATGCGCTGAACCGGATTGCAGGCTTCCGTCTCCAACTGTACAAGCACCGGGGTTGGGATTCGGTGATCCGCGAGCCGCTGCAAAACAACCGGATGACCAACAAAACGCTGCAAACGATGTGGGATGTGATTGAGAAGAACAAGCCGGTATTTATCGCTTATCTGGAGCGGGTTGCCAAGCTGATGGGCGTGGAGCGCCTAGCCTGGTCCGATCTGCATGCGCCGCTTGAGGGCAAGGACACGGACGTCTCTTACGACAGGGCTGCCGTGATGATCGAGGAGCAGTTCCGACTGTTCTCGCCGCAGCTCGCCGACTTTACCGTGCGCGCGTTCGAGGAGCGTTGGGTGGAGGCGGAGGACCGCCCGGGCAAACGGCCCGGCGGCTTTTGCACTTCATTCCCGATCAGCAAGCAGAGCCGGATCTTCATGACTTACTCCGGGACGGGGAACCTGTCGACGCTGGCGCACGAGCTCGGCCATGCGTTTCACCAGCATGTGATGAACGAGCTTCCGCCGATGACGCAGCGGTATGCGATGAACGTGGCGGAGACGGCTTCAACCTTTGCCGAATTGATCGTCAGCGACGCTGCGCTGAAGCAGGCGGATACACGGGAGCACAAGCTGTTCCTGCTGAATGATAAAATTCAGCGGGCCGTCACCTTTTTCATGGATATTCATACGCGCTTCCTGTTCGAGACGCGGTTCTACGAAGAGCGCAAGGCCGGACTCGTCGGCCCGGACCGGTTGAACGAGCTGATGATCGAGGCTCAAAAAGACGCGTTCTGCGGCGCTCTGAGCGAGTACCACCCGCATTTCTGGGCGGCGAAATCGCACTTTTACCGGACCTCCGTGCCGTTCTACAACTTCCCGTACACGTTCGGCTTCCTGTTTTCCTCGGGCATCTACTCGCGTGCGCGTCGGGAAGGCGAATCGTTCGAGGCGAAGTACATTGCTTTGCTGCAGGACACCGGCCGCCTGACGGTCGAGCAGTTGGCAAGTAAGCACCTGGGAGTGGACCTGGAGCAGCCGGAGTTTTGGCAGCAGGCGGTCGATCTTTCCATCGAAGACGTGAAGCAGTTCCTCGCTTTAACGGATGAAGGCTAAGCTACGGAAGCGGTCGCCATGACCGCTTTTTTCTTTGGATGCGAACGTGCAGCCGTTTATCGTAAATTGAGACAAAACCGGGCTTTCCTGCTATAATAAAGCAGTTGTTTTAAGCCATGAATGAGCATTGTTAAAATGATAAGCTTCACGGAAGCGGCATAAGGAGAAAGGGGACAATGTCAGTGATTGTTGTCGGGGGGATGATCGGTCTGGGGAAAACGTCCGTAGCCGAATTGCTGGGGCGGGAGCTCGGATCGGAAGTATTTTACGAGAGCGTGGACGATAATCCGATTTTGCCGCTTTTCTATACGGCATCGAAGGAAGAGATCGAGAAGCACCGGTATCCGTTTTTACTTCAGTTATACTTTCTGGACAGCCGGTTTAAGTCGATCAAGAAGGCGCTGCGGAGCAACCGCAACGTTCTGGACCGGAGCATCTACGAGGACTGGTATTTTGCAAAAGTAAACCGCGAGCTCGGACGTATCAACGATCTGGAATTCCAGGTGTACGAGAACCTTGCGAACAATATGCTCGAAGAGCTGGAGGAGCTGCCGAAGAAAGCTCCCGATCTGATGGTTTATTTGAAAGGCTCGTTCGAGACGGTGCTGCGGCGCATTTCGCTGCGCGGACGCGATTTCGAGCAGGACGAATCACTTGTCGAGTATTACCGGTATTTGTGGAAAGGGTACGACGAGTGGCTAATGAAATATTACAATCAGTCCGACGTGTTAATCGTCGATATGGACCTAACGGACGTAGTGAACAACCAAGAAGATGCCCGGAAGCTGGTGGAGCAGGTGAAGGACAAGCTCAGCGTGTTGCAAATGTAAACGGATGATCTCCGCGTCCGACAAGACGACGGTTACCATCCATACAAACGAAAGACCGGAACTCCTTCGCAGGCGAAGGGGCCCGGTCTTTCGCTATTCATCATGTAAACTAATGTTGCGGCTGCTCCGCTCTGGAGACGGCGAACCGGTTCTGCGGCTTCGGCAGGTGAAAATGGTCTCTCAGCGTACTGCCCTTGTACTCCGTACGGAACAGCCCTCTTTGCTGCAGCAGGGGCACGACGTGCTCCACGAAATCTTCCAAGCCTTGCGGAAGCAGGGGAGCCATCAGCATAAAGCCGTCGGCGGCTCTTTCCGTAAACCAGGTTTCCAGCGTATCGGCAATTTTCTTCGGCGTGCCGACAAAGTGATCGCTGCTGAACGAACCGGTCAGCAGGGAATAAACCTCCCGCAGCGTCGGGTTTTCCCGCGCAATCACGGGCCGGTGCTTGATGTAATCGGATTTCGTCTCTGGCAGCCGGTCCAGTCCGAAGTCCACCGCTCTCGAATCGAGGGTGGCTTCCGTAAAATCAACGCTTTTGAAATAGTCGGACAAGAAGCCGATGCCCGTCTCCTCGGTAATGTAGGACTCCAGCTGCTTCAGCTTCCGCTTCGCGGCTTCCTCCGTTTCGGCGATGACCGGAGAGATGCCCTGCAAAATATACACGTCGTCGGCCGACCTTCCCGCAGCGGCGACCTTGCTCTTGAAGGAGCGGTAAAACTGCTTCGCGTCGTCGATATCGTATTTGATGGAAAACACGACCTCCGCCGTGCTTGCGGCAAAGCTTTGCCCGGATTCGGAATTGCCGGCCTGCACGAGGACAGGGTGGCCCTGCGGGGACCGGCTGATGTTGAGCGGACCTTGCACGTTGAAAAAATCGCCTTGGTGGTTGATGCGGTGCAGCTTGCCCCGGTCGAAAAACTGCCCGCTCTCCTTATCGCGGACAAAAGCGTCGTCCTCCCACGAATCCCACAGTCCTTTGACGACTTCGAGGAACTCCTCCGCGCGCTTATAGCGCAGCGAGTGCTCGTAATGCTCCTTGCCTCCGAAGTTGAGCGCCGTATTTCCGGACAAGTCCCGGGTCGTGACGATATTCCAGCCGACCCGGCCTTTGCTGATATGATCGGCCGACATGAAGAGGCGGGCCAGATTGAACGGCTCGATGTACGAGGTGGAGGCGGTGGCGACGACGCCGATCTTCGAAGTAGCGCCCGCCAGCGCGGTAATGAGCGTGATCGGTTCGTAGCGGTTCAAAATATTCGGATGGGACGCTTCGTTGATCGCGAGGCTGTCGGCGATAAAGGCGATGTCGAATTTTCCGCGTTCGGCAAGCTGCGCGAGACGCTTGTAATAATCGATGTCGATACTTGCATCCGGTTGGGCATCGGGATGCCGCCACGAAGCGACATGCATACCGGTACCGACCAAATAGGCGGACAGTTTGATTTGTCTTGTTCGGGTCACAAGTCATACCTCCATATATCCGAGTTAATCAATGTAATTAATTTGTTATAATTTAGCATGATCTTGCAACCCCGTCAATTCCTCTTTGCATCCCGGTCTAAAGTCCAGCCATTCCCTAGCCGTATGTCAGAATTCATTTCCCGCACGATTGACGAAAACATCCCTTACTCAAGTCACGGCGGAGCCGGACGGCAAGCTGATCGTGGAGACGCCGGGTGCCGGAAAGCAGGAGCTGAAGCAAATCGACGACCGCTTGTTCAAGGATGCGGACGGCAATCTTCTGGTGTTCCAAGAGAACGCCGACAAGTCGATCGGGTATTTGCAATACCGCTACGAGCTCAGCACCTCGAAAAAGCTGAATGTGCCGAAGCCTTTCTCCGACGTGCGCAAAGAGGACGGTTACGCCTCTTACATCGCAACCCTGCAGCTGCTTAATCTCGTCAAAGGCAAGGCGGACGGCATGTTCGGCCCGTCGGAGCCGATCACGCGCGGGGAATTCGCGGCGCAGGCGGCAGGCCTGCTGTTCATGTCGCTGTCCAAGAAGCCTGCGGCCTTTGCGGATACGCAAAGTCATCCGGCGGCGGCAGCGATTCGAACACTGTATGAGCTTGGGGTGATCCAAGGCTCATCCCAGTCCGCTTTCGAGCCGGATAAGCCGATCACCCGCCAAGAGGCCGCAGTCATCGTGGCGCGGACGATCCAGCTCGGCGGCGCTTCGCCGATGGATGCGAAGCTGAGCGGCCATGCCGATCCTTGGGCGCTCGACGGCGTCAAGCAGATCGTTGCGCTTGGCCTGTTCGGGCCCGAAGTGAAAGAAGCCGCCGACGGCTCCGTCGACTACAAAGCGCAGCAGCCGATGCTTCGTCAGGAGGCAGCGGCGTTGTTCGCAAAAGCGTTGTCCAGTTAAGTTAAACAGGCAGCCTGAGGGAAGCAGGGCATTCGCGGATCGCGGCAGCATCGGTGTGATCCCCCGGAATCCCGGCACTCCGGCTGCTTTTTGGCGTTCGTTCCCCACTGTAGATACCTTGCTAAAAGTTCTTGACAGCGCCGGGTCCATCCTTTAAATTAAATAAATATAATCGGTATAGTCGGAATTAAAAACGACGACTTGCACAATTAGTTGACCAGTCCACTGGAAACTAAGCTTTCCCCGAGCTATGGCTGCGGGGCGACGCTTGGTTTTTTTATTTTTATCCCGAAAAGCAGGTGAAGGAATGATCGTCATTCGCAATCTTAGCAAATCGTACAAAACGTCGTCAGGCGCATTTCCTGCACTTCAGAACGTCAGCTTGCAGATCGAAAAGGGGGATATCTTCGGCATTATTGGCTTCAGCGGCGCGGGCAAGTCGACGTTGATCCGCTGCCTCAACCGGCTGGAGGAGCCGGATTCCGGCAGCATCGAGATCGAGGGCACGGTCATTACGGACTTGAATGGGAAGGAGCTGCGGCTGGCCCGGCAAAAAATCGGCATGATTTTTCAGCAGTTTAATTTGCTGGACGCGAAGACAGTATACCAGAACGTCGCGTTTCCTCTGCAGGTCGCCGGGCATCCGAAAGCGCACATCCGCGGGCGTGTCCGCGAAATTCTCGACCTTGTCGGCCTGGGCGATAAAGAGAACGCCTATCCGTCGCAGCTCAGCGGCGGCCAGAAGCAGCGGGTCGGCATCGCGAGAGCGCTCGTGAACGAGCCCGACGTGCTGCTCAGCGACGAAGCGACGTCGGCGCTCGATCCGCAGACGACTTACTCCATCCTGGAACTGCTCAGGGACATTAACCGTCAACTTAAGCTGACCGTCGTTCTGATCACGCATGAGCTCGACGTGCTGCAGCATATTTGCCGCAGCATGGCGGTGATTGAGGGCGGTCGCATCGTCGAGACCGGGCCGGTCGACAAGCTGTTCCTGAATCCCGAGAGCGATACGGCGCGGCGATTCGTCCGCATTCTGGAGCATTACCGCGACAGCCGGTATGTGATGGAAGGAGTGGGAGCGGGAATATGAGAGACGACCTGATCGAACTGCTGCTGCAGGGACTTGGCGAGACGGTCTACATGGTGCTCTGGTCTTCCGTCTTCGCGCTCGTGCTCGGCATTGCGCTGGGCATTACGCTCGTCGTGACGGAGAAGGGCGGTATCCTGGAAGCGCCGCTGCTGCACAAAATTATCGGGACGGTCATCAACAGCGTGCGTTCGCTGCCCTTCATTATTCTGATCATTCTGCTGCTGCCCCTCTCCCGGCTGATCGTCGGCACCTCGCTCGGTCCGACAGCCGCCATCGTGTCGCTCTCGATCGGCGCGGCGCCCTTCCTGGGACGGGTGATCGAGAATTCACTCAAGGAAGTGAGCGCGGGCAAGATCGAGGCCGCCAAAGCGGTCGGCGCCTCGCCGGTCACGATCATTTTCAGGGTGCTGATTCCCGAAGCGCTGCCGGCGCTTGTCCGCGCGATGACGATTGCGGTCATTGCGATTACGGAATTCACCGCCGTGGCCGGCGCGATCGGCGCGGGCGGTCTGGGCAGCCTGGCTATCCGCTTCGGGTACCAGAGGTTTCGCGAGGACGTCTTGATCGCGACCGTCCTGCTCATCATCGTATTGGTCCAGATCATCCAATGGTCGGGTGACTACGTTGCCAAATCGATCGACAAGAAGCGGTATAAGCCAGATTGAACCCAGACATTGCGTTATGTGAAGAAACGGTGGATTTTCATCATTTTAATTATAGAAAGTAGGCGGTAGTATGGGTAAAAAAGGTCTTTTCTCACTCGCATCCATCTTTGTTGTTTTTGGTGCTATTGTTTCAGGCTGCGCCTCGGGCGGCACCGCACAGGCCCCGGACACGAAGGCTGCGGCGCAAGGCAATGCAGCCGGTACGGCCAAACCGGCGAAAGAAACGACGCTGAAAATCGGGGCGGCCGCCGTGCCGCATGCGGAAATTTTGAACTTCGTCAAGCCGAAGCTGAAGGAGCAAGGGGTCAACCTCGAAGTGGTCGTTTACGACGACGAAGGGCAGCTGAACCCCGCGCTGAAAGACAAGCAGATCGACGCGAACTACTTCCAGCACGTTCCTTATCTGGATTCGGTCAAGGGCGAGAAGGGCTATGATTTTGCCGTCACGACCAAGGTGCACGTGGAGCCGATCGGCTTCTATTCGAGCAAGCTGAAATCGAAAGACGAGATCAAGGAAGGGGCACGGATCGGCATTCCGAACAACCCGTCCAACGAATACCGCGCGCTGATGCTGCTGCAGCAGCA
>NZ_JTHN01000245.1 GCF_001399685.1 Paenibacillus sp. A3 | reverse complement strand
TTATTCCAGAACTCTTTTAGAATGCATTCCATACTTCGATGAAGAACGAAATATTCTTCGTTGAGCTTGTTGAGAAACCCGCTTCGCGTAGAAATTCTCTGCATACGCCGGTGGGGTATATCCCTCCAGCCGCTCTTGAAACCCGTGAACTTGATTAAAATTGGCGGTATTTTCACGGGCTTCAAAGGCGGACGTAAACTCTTACGGGATATACCCCACCTCTATTTGTCTGAGTTTTTCTACTTCCAAGTTTCTCAAAACTCTGCTTTTATTAAACATTATACAATCTTTGTTCACGTGCAAACAATGTCCAATCCTTCGGGACGCTTAGGCATGCTTCCAAAAAGCGGCGTTAGATCGGACGAAATCTCCGAACGATCTCGTTTAGAAGTTCCGGACACAATATCAGCCGGTTTTTGCCACGATAATGGTCTAACGGGCATTGGAAAAGTTGGTATTTAATAATCATAGGGTCCCTTTAGTTTTTTAAGACCAGTAAAGTACCAGTAAACCAACATATAGGGGTAATGGGAGGATGCAAAAAGTACCACATCGCCTTTTGCGTGCACTAGAACGAGTAGTAAAGAGGGGCAACCCTGTTACAAGACCAGAAAAATTCCAATTTATTCATGCATAAAGTGGGGCATAACTTCTTTTCCTTTTGCAAAAAATTGTAATGGAATTAAAACGACCATCAGGAGGCAACAACGATGCCAGAACCAATAGTCAAACCAGAACCAATAGTCAAATTTGAAACGAATGGAAAGGCATCTATTCTGAACTATGATGTACCAGAACCGACTACTTATACTGGAACAAATTGTATAAATCTCGCGTTCGATGGAGATATATTTATTCCGGGACCTAGCATTACCGATCCGCCACGAAGAAGCGACTTTAAGGACGGTGGCCCAGATGTTCAACAAGTTGTGCGTGATGCCCTGCAATCAGGGTATTTTCCATTGAAATATTTTCCGAATGTGAAAGTTGCAACGAACTCTTTGGCGATACACGCAACCGAAAACAGTCCAGAAACACTTTCCAAGACAGCATCTACCTCATTAGTTTCGGTTGGTGAACGTTTGCATTTAAGGAATGTTATGGCCAAAATTGATCCTGCAGTTGTCGCATCTCGTATTCTAAATGGGGAACGATTGAACATCTATCAGAATTTGTATGGGACATATGAGTATAATTTTATCACGCCACCCAAACAAACAGATCCGCGCCTAATGATCGTCGAAATTTATAGACTAACTTCTTTCGCCGGAGATTATGGAGCAGGACGAACAATTAAAACATTCTCGCTACTTCCAGGCGAACGCACAAAAATGACGATCAAAACGTACCGCAAAACTGAAACGGAAGAGAAACGCGCATCGAGTATTCTCGATTCGTTTACAGAAGAAAGCGCTAAATCTTTCGAGGATAACGTGCTGTCTGAACGGTCAGATAAGAGAAATTCTAGTGAGAATTTTGAATATCATGTTGAAGCGGAAGCAAACGCCTCCTGGGGGTGGGGAAGCGCCAAAATATCGGGAGGTGTGAAAGGCGGTTCCAATTCTGCCAGAGAAGAATTTGCAAAAAACGTCTCAAATGCCACCCAAAAGCATTCATCTAAAGCTTCAGCCAAACGTGATGTACAAATTAACACGAGCTTTGAATCAAAGGTAACCACAGGTGAAGAAACTACCATCGAACGTCAGTTGGAGAACATTAATGTCAGCCGTACACTGAATTTTGTTTTTCGACAGATGAATCAGCAATTTATAACCTTACTTCACTTAGTGGATATTCGTGTCGCATTTTTTAATGGGTTCGCTGAATCACGCCGGGAATATCCACTCACTCAACTCGACGATTTGTTAGAAGAAGTGGTTAAGGATACCGAACGGGAAAAAGTACGGCAAGTAATAATAGATGAACTGACACACATTTTTGATTACCAAGATAATGTTCATTCAATTATCGAGAAAAAAAATTACCCAGAAAGTGAGAAACACTATTATCGTGTAAAAAAAGAGATGACGTCCACATATAAAGGTAAAACAGTGCCCGGCATCATCTTGTCCGCAAAAGAAATAGTGATGCGAACGGATGGTATTATTGTTGAAGCATTGCTCGGCCAGGGGGACGCACTTGATAATTATTCTCACGGACTCCAAGATGAAACGGTACGAGAAAAAAAATTGGCAAACGAGTTGGCTCAAGCAGAATTGCTTCGTGAACAATTGGCACAAAAGATTGTTACTACTAAAGACGATAATGCTGCAAAATTGTATGAAAAAATATTTCCATGTTGTAAAAAGAAAGAAGATCAACCACAGTGAGCGGGGATAGCCGGATTACTCCCGTGTCTCCTCTCGGTCTCATGAATCGAATATTAAATACGTCCATGCTTTCGCCAGCTCCTTTCTCAAGCTCATCCTCACCAGCAAGTTATTCAGTAAAGCTCGTTGATCATACTGGTAGTGACGCGAGTTGGTTAGATGGCCTCGAGAAGAAAATTCAAAGCGTATTTGACGAATGTATGAAAGGGTCATCCCACAAAGTTGTTGTGTCATGGGGAAAAGGAGTGGCAACCGATAATTTAGTCCTCCATTTCGTACAGGATGTTGACCATTCGTATATCCAACAGAAAATGCCCGGCGCCCCCATCAAAGAGGATATCGGGGGCCATACGCGAACACAGGGTAAGGTAGTGGGTTCAGAAATCTACAAACTCGCTGGCCCTAGAGGCGACCGCCGTCAACACACTTACACGGGTTATTCCAAGTTAGCCCTTCACGAGTCGTTGCACAACTTGTATAACTGGTGGAGCGATTCCCAACTGCACGGATCCCTCGGCGGAGGCGGCTTGGCGGCCGCGGTCCCGCAACTTCCTCCGACAGCTTTGAACAAGGAATTGATACAAAGAGGGCTGAACATCAAAACAAAAGACCAGCTCCTGTAAGAAGTTGAATGCTATGAGGCGTTTAGAGACAAAGCTTTTGTGTTCTTGGGAGCGATCCTGATTGTATATTTGATTAATGCATTGAAGGAGCTTGGTGCATTGGTTCAGCGCACCGCCTCGATGCCTAAGATATCCTGCCACTCAAGGCCATACTCGGTTTCGATCCGCTGGGTCCCGTCCCGGTAGTACTGATAATACTTCCTTCTCTGAAGAAGTCTTAATCATTTTCGGACCGTTTGGTCAATAATATTGCTCCATTTATTTCAAGTCATGCGTCAGCGAAATAAGTAAACATAATAATAGTTATGTAAACTAAAAAATATAGCGCTTATTTACTTCGCTCTATTGTAAGTGAGCCTATCGATCGGGAAACCGATTGTGTGCAGAAAATGACCGGGGATGTCCCGAGCCGCCTTTTAATTGCGTGAATCGGCCGCTTCGGGACATTCCCCGCCTTGCAATTAAGCGCTTATTTCTTCCCCAGTATGTACATCACCCACGGCGAAATACGGGTTTCGTTAATCCATGGGTAAGGCTCCTCCTCCCGGCCAAGAGGCTGATGCATTTCCACCACGTGAAGCCCGGTTTGATCGAAAATGTCCCGGTAAGCGGCGTCCGACCACATGACGTCCTCTACCGGCCTTTGGTCGTGCGTATCCTTCATGATGATTTTGACTTTGTCCCCGCTTCGGGCATGCTGGTTTTCCGGAAAAGCCTTGGTCGTGAAGGAGGCCCATTCGTGGAGATATATTTCGGGAGAGGAGACGACCATCACGATTTTCCCGCCTGCCTTCAGCGCAGCGGCGAGCTGTCTAAAATTTTGCAGCTTTTTCTCCAAGGTCGGGATGTTATCGAAGGTGAACATCGACAGCACCAGATCGAAGGTCGCCCCGTCCAGCAGACGCAGATCCCCTTCCGGAATGAGCCGGTAATCGCCGGCCGGGTCCATCTCTCTCGCTTTGCCAAGCATGCCGGCCGAAATATCGATGCCGATTACGTCAAAGCCGCGATCCCGCAAGAAGCGGGTCGACCGCCCCGCTCCGCATCCGAAATCCAAAGCGCTCGTGCCGGAGATATGCTTGGTCAGCATCTCCGGCAAATCCCGATAGGCCAAATAATACGTTCCCGGAAACTCCAAGGTGGCGTAGGCTTCCGCCCGTTCAGCGTCCTCGTATACATTTGAAAACTCCATGTGCTCCTGCACCTCTCCCAAGAATAATATATAAATGGACGATGGACCGCCTGCGTTCAGATGACTTCAATCCGCTTCCATTTCCCGCCCAGAAAGCGGACGGATACCAGAAGCAGCATCACCATGGAGTAAACGACCAAGGCGATCCATATCCAAATTAACGAAAGCCCCCAGACGACGCTGAACAGGTACGGAATCACGATATAAAACAGGATGGGAACGACGATATAGATGACCATCATGAACATCGTGTCGCCTACCGCGCGCAGCACATTGCCGATGATGATCTGCATCGTATCGAACACGATCCACAGCGAAGTGAGCCGGACGAGCGGAACGGTAACCGCCATCAGCTTCATGAACGTCTCCTGATCCTTCCCGCCGCCGAAGATCGAGATTAAAGCCTGCGGAAACAAATTGAAGATAACGATGATCAGCACGTTGAACACAAGCCCGATCCCAAGCCCCAGTTTTGCGGCTCTTCGGACATTGTCGAGACGTCCGGCCCCCTTCTCTTGACCGGCAATAATGGCGATAGCGGCGCCTAACCCCCAGACGGGGAAGATCGACACCCCTTCGATGGTGAACGCGATGTTGGAAGCGGACAAAGGAAACTCCCCGGTCTTGCCGATGATCAGCAGCAGCAGGCTGAAATACCCGGTGCCGAGAAATGCCTGAATGCCCGCAGGAAACCCGAAACGAAGCAGCTTGCGGAGCAAGGAGCCGTCCCATTTCATCTGCCCCGAAATCTCATACTTCGCTAGAACGCCGCGCCTTCCCAATAAGATCATATATACGATCACGGCGAGTACGGAGCTGCCGATGGTCGCAAGTCCCGAGCCCCAGATCCCCCCAAGCTCCGGGAAGCCGAATTTTCCGAAGATCAGCAGCCAGTCAAATAACACATTGAACACGTTGGATAGAATCCCGACCATCATGATGACCGTCGTGCTGGCAACGCCTCGGAACAGGCCGGAAAACGCCGTAATGAACAGCTGAACGCAGCTGGAAACCATGATCAGGTAGAAAAATTGCTTCTCGTAAGCCATCAGCTCTCCCGTATGCCCCATCCAATCGAAAATATTAACGGCAAGGGGAGACACCAGAAGCAGCACCACCGAAAAAAAGATACTGAGATAGACGCCCTGCCACATCGATGAGGCGCATTTCGGGTATTTACCGGCCCCGTAATATTGGGCGATAAGCGTGGAGACAAAGCCGATGATGCCGATAAATATGCTGGAGATCGCCGTCCCTACGTTGCCGGCCGGTACGACGGCCGCGAATTGTCCCAAGTCGTACATCGAGACAAAGGCCCGGTCGACAAATACCATTAAATTGAGCGAAAACATCGATAAAATGACGGGCAGCGTAATTTTCAATATCGTTTGGATCGAAATGGACTGCTCCCGGCTTGCCGGCCCGATGACAACCGCATCGTGCGCTTTTTCCGTCTCCGGTGACATGGACACAAGCGACTCCCCTTTTCATGGTTTCCCGATTTACAACGCCCGCCGGTTACGCGCTCTGGCCGATATAAGCTGCCCCGATCGCCCCCGTGACTTGCGGGTAATCCGTCACTTCCACTTTCATGTTTAACAGATCCTGCAGCGCGCTAACGATGCCGATATTTTTGGCGACGCCGCCGCTCATCCCGAGCGGCTCCTTGATGCCTACCGCCTTGAGCAGCGCGATCGCCCGGGTCGCAATCGATTCGTGCACGCCCTTGATAATGCTGGGCGTCGGCGTACCGACCGCGACCAGAGACACGACTTCCGTTTCCGCAAACACCGTGCACATGCTGCTGATCCGGGCCGTCGAGGTAGCCGTTTGATGAATCCCGCCCAGTTCTTCGAGCTTGACCCCGAGCGCCCTGGCGATAATATCGAGGAACCGGCCGCAGCCCGCCGCGCACTTGTCGTTCATCATAAAGTTGACGACGTTGCCCTTTTCCCCGATCTGAATCGCCTTGCTGTCCTGCCCGCCGATATCGAGAACCGTCCGGATGGAAGGGTTCAAGAAATGCATCCCTTTGGCGTGGCAAGTAATCTCCGATACGTGTTTATCCGCAAACGGCACGTTCTCCCGGCCGTAGCCGGTCGTAACGATGACGTCGATATCCTGTTTCGTGAGTCCGGCTTTCGCCAGCACGTTGTTGAACGTCGTTTCCGCAGACTGACGGTTATCGCCTCCGGTGTACACGACATCGTAGGCTACGACGCTGTTGTCGTTCAAAATCGCGGATTTGGTCGACAAAGAACCGATATCAATTCCTAAGGTAATCATAGGGCTATTCTCCTTTATCCCGAATTAGTGGATGATTCAGTCGCTCATAATTTCCAGAAAGGCGTCGATGCGGTTTTTCACGTGATTGAACGCGTAATTGTTCTTGTCTACGTAATCCACGCTGATCGTCAAATACTTCAATCCTTGTTCACCGGACATCTCCCGAATCATCGAACTGATTCCCATCATGTTCCTGCAACCCCATATATTAGATATTACAACACCGTCGATATGAAATGAAGTACAAACCTGAGAAATATTTTCTTTTAACCGTTTGGCATTCCAGTGATACAGGATTGCCCGTTCCGCGATGCTTTTCAGCGGGTCTTCCGGGTCCAACGACACCAGATTGGCTTCCCACAGCGGCGCCCAGTAGACGATCTCGACCTGCTGCTCGAAATAGCGGATTAATTCGTGATCGTTGTGCGGCGCTTGGCCCGCCCACAGAATGCGCTTCTTCTTTTTCTTCGGGTCGGACTGCTTGCTCATTTCGAGCGCTTCTTCGTACAACGTTTTGCAGATCTGCACGTTTTCCTTCAAGCCGAAGCCGTTCATACCGAAAATTTCGAGCAATTCTCTGGACACACCGGGCAGCTCGTAGGTTTTGTTCAACTCGATCGTCTTGCAGTAATAGTCTCTCGCTTCGTTCGAATATTGAACGACCTGCCGGAACCGCTCTTCGTCGAATGGGATATTCAGGGTGCTTTCGATATCGGCGATCAGCTTTTTCAATTGTTCCACCAGATAGGTCAGCGTGTCTTCGTTGATGAGGTTCGGCGTATTGATCGAGAGGAACGAGCAGTCGTACAGCTTGCTCGACATGTTCCCCATTTTGGCCAGACAATCGCACGGCTGATCGTTCACCAGCACCAAGTCGGGATTCGGATAGCCGTTGGCCAGCATGACGCCCAGCGACCCGCGCAGAAACGAGCAAATGTCCCGGGAAAGACTTTTCTCCTGCGTCAAATTAATGAACGGGTCCACGTTGACGGTTTGGGCGAGCAGGATCGCCATCGACTCCATGTTCCAGGAAACCATATTAAAGCCAAAAACAATTTCGTTCGGAAACTGCTCGACAACATAAGCTACTTTCGTCTCTTCCTTGTAGGCTTGCGTCAGGCGGTATCCATTGAACAACGACCGCATCCGAGCGGCTTTCAGCGCCGAGGACGGATCGGATGGCTCGGCCCGGTACGTTTCGAGGACGGACATCATCTTTTTGTACTGCTCTTCGCGGCTTTTCGCTTCCACTTTAAATTGGCTCATCGCTCTTCTCCTTTTCTAATACATCATCGTTTCGAGGAACGTGTGAATCCGGGTGCGGATGCTTTCGATATTCGTCATGCTGCACTCGCCCTCGACCAGCAGCACGGGCGTCCCCTTCTCGCTGAGCTTGCTTTGGATGTAAGGGTAATCCATCGAATAAATGTCGCAAAACTTCAGCGAAAAGTAGATGACCGAATCGATATCGTATTCGTCGATCAGCTTGGCCAAATGGTTCAGCCGTATATCCGATTCGAACATCCGGGCGCAAGTCGCTTTGTCAAAATAGTAATCGGCGATCGCCTCGACCGGATCGCGGTGCTCATCGACCTCCCCTTCGAAATATTTGACGCCGTTGGTGATGTCCATGCATACGACCTTCGCCCCGGTCTGCTCAATGGCGTCGACAATGTTATCGTGGTCGAAATAACTGCCGCAGATCAGCACTTTGTGCGGCTTTGTTTTTTTGGTTTCCCGCTGGGCTTCCATGGCGCTGAGCAGCAGGGACAGCTCTTGGTTGTACTGCTGTCTCATGCCGGCCGTGCTGGATTTCATAATGTTCAGCAATTCGCTTCCCGTGAGCGACGTCACGTCCTGCTTCCGCAAATCGTGCATCCGCTGCAGCAATCGGCGTGTCTCGTTAAACAAGCGGATCGCTTCCCGCAGTGATTCCTCCGTGATGCGGCAGCCGAAATGCTGCTCCAGCGATTCGATCATGCGGCGGATCTGCATCCGGAAATAGTCCCTGGAGACCGGATTGAGAGCTTTCGGAAGCTCCAGGAAGAAGCTGTATTTCGGTTGAATCTGGTGGGTCCACGTCTCGTGCAGCCGTTTCCGCCAATCGCATTCGTCGACGAATACGATCCCGTCCGTAAATTCGTAGACGCCGTCCATGCCTTCTCCCAAGCAATTGAGCAAATAAGAGCAGTAGTTGTTGCCCAGCAGCGCGCCCGCCTCCGACGTGTTGCTGGCAGTCGTCCCCATGATCCGGAAAGGAATGAAGCCCGCCGCATATAAAATTTCTTCCGGCGTATAGATCGATGTCCATCCGATCTTGGGCTTATCCACAGCTTTCAAGGCGTCCAGCCGGCCAACGTTCAGTTCGACAATCCGTTCCACCATTTCTTTCATAAGCGCTCTCCTCTTAACCAGATTTCTTTGTGGCGGCGGCACCTTTCAGGATGCGGTTGAATTGCCGGGCAAAGACCGGCGCATGCTCTGCATCAAACAGCGTGTAATGGCTCCCCTCCGCCGGAATATACACCGGATGCGCACAATACCGTCCCCATCGGTCCATTCCCTCCAGCGGCGACTCGGTGGCCTGAAACACATGGACCGGTGAATCGATGCTCCCCCTTGGAACGTAAGCTGCCCGCGCCCGGTGCAGCGTGCGGACGATATTCACCGCGCAGAAAAGCTGATGCAGCGACAGCCCGCTTCCGTCCGGGAAGATGTCGGCCCATTCCTCGCGGACATAGCGGAGAAAGGAAGGCCGATCAAAGTCCGGGGGCTGAAGCGTGTCCGCGACGGCGGTCCAGAACGCTTGAGCGCTCCCGCTCCGGCTCCAGCGCTTGAGCAGCTCCTCGTTGTGCAGAAACGGACGGATGTAGTCCGTCTCGGACTCGGCCGTGAACGGCTGTCCGTCTTGCAGCGGGTAATAGCCCGGAGGCGGCGTGTCCACCAGGACACAGCAGCCGACCTCCTCCCCCTCGGCTTCGAGTATGCGGGCCATCTCCGCCGCAATCGTCCCCCCGATCGACCAACCGGCGATGCAATAAGGCCCTTCGGGCTGAACATGCTTCATCTGTTCGATATAACTAACGGCCAACTCTTCAATCGAAATCGTTTGCGGCGCATAGCCCACCCGTTCGTCCAGCGTAATGCCGTATACAGCGAACGAATGTTCGACAAGCTCAGCCACCTTGAAGTAGCCTTCGATCCTTCCGGTTCCGTCATGCACGAAAAACAAACGGTTCACGCCGGGTGGCTGTCCTCGCTTCAACAAAACAGCCGCTTTTTTGTAGTGGTATTGAATATTCACGGTCTTCCTCTCCTTTCCCGAAAGACTCCTCCTGCGCTCTCCCCGTATGGCGATGCCTCCCTTCCGCGGTCCCCCGGAGGTCGGGTTAGAGCGCTGCTTGCTTCTGCAAGCTTTCCACCTTCCTGGCCCACTCGGAAATGACGGGCGTCTCCCTGATTTCCATGATCGAGGGGACGACGTCGAAAGCAGCCTCCATCTCCGCGACCAAGCGGATGAGCGCCAGCGAATTGCCACCGCACAGGAAGAAATCGTCGCCCGGCCCGATGCTATCCGTATGCAATAGGTTCTTCACAATTCCGATCAACTGCTCTTCTATCCGTGTAGTGGAGGCGCAGGCGGCCGAATGAGACTGGTAATCCCGAGCCGCCTGGAGACATATCCCTTGATCGCACGGCTCTCCTGGTGAAGACAGCTCCCGTTCCAGTTCGGTTTCAGGCAGTCGCCGGGATTGGGCTTCATACGCCGCTCCGTTCGGTTCGGGAAGCGCCCTCTTGTCGATTTTGCCCGTTTCCATGAGCGGCATCTTGTCGATCCGGACAAAGGCGGCAGGAATCATGTACTCCGGCAGCGCCTTGGCGAGATAGGCTCGCCATTCGGAGGCCGGGATGTCCCGGTCTGCAACGAAATAGGCGCATAACGCTTTGTCCCCGGGGCGATCTTCCCTTACCGTCACGACGACTTCTTTCGCGTGCGAATGCTCCGCCAGCTTCGCCTCAATCTCCCCAAGCTCGATGCGGAAGCCCCGCAGCTTGATCTGGTTATCCATCCGGCCCATAAACTCGATATTCCCGTCGGGAAGCCACCGGGCAAGGTCTCCCGTCCTGTACATCTTCGTCCCGGGCTCGAACGGATTGTCTACGAATTTCTGCGCCGTCAGCTCAGGACGATTCAAATATCCCCGGGCAACGCCGTCCCCCCCGACGCACAATTCGCCGGGCACACCGACAGGCAGCAGCTCCCCGGATGCGTCGACAATGTACGCTGTAGAATGCCGGATCGGCTTGCCGATCGGAACGTTCGTTTCATGCGGCCCGGTGATTGGAAAATAAGTGGAAAACGTCGTGTTTTCCGTCGGACCGTACATGTTCTGAATGCGGAGGCCTGGAACAGCCGCCAGCACCTTGTTGACATGCCGAACGGACAAGGCGTCGCCTCCGATCAGAAGCGCCCTCAAAGGAGCGAACAGCTCCGGCCTCATGTCCGAGAGCTGGTTGAAGAGCGGTGCCGTCAACCAGAGATGGCTTATGCCATGCTTAACTATAAAACGGCCGAGATTGTCCGCGTTGAGCAGCACGTTATCGCTTGTCACATACAGCTTTATTCCGTTCAGGAGCGCGCCCCATATTTCGAACGTCGTCGCGTCGAACGCCGGGGCTCCCGTCTGCAAAATCGCGTCGCTGTCCTCGAAACGGACGTAATCGGTATTTTGGACTAGCCTCACGACGTTCCGGTGCTCCACCATGACACCTTTCGGCCTTCCGGTCGAGCCGGACGTGTACATCACATAAGCCAGGCTGCGTGCATGCGTATCGCTTTTCAAATTATCGGGGCTATGTAGGGACTGTTCTTCCTCCCCGATGTCGATGACGATGATCTCCGCTTCCAGCTTGCTTGCATTCAGCTTCCCTTGTTGGACGAGCAGGACCTTGGCTCTGCTGTCCTGCAGCATATACTTGATCCGGTCCTCGGGATAACCGGGATCGATGGGCATATACGCGCCGCCCGCTTTCAATACCGCGAGCATCCCGACCACCATCTCAAGAGACCGTTCGGCCGCAATGCCGACGATCTGCTCCGTCTCGTTCCCCATGCTGCGGATCATGACGGCTAGACGGTTCGCCCGCTCGTTTAGCTCCCGGTAGGTCAGCTCCTTGCCTTCATGCCATAGCGCGACCCGTTCCGGCGTCTTCCACGCCTGCGCCTCGAACAGCTCATGGATGCATGCCTTACGCGGATACTCCGCCCCCGTGCGGTTCCAATCTGCAAGCAGCCGGTTCCGTTCTGCCGGGTCGAGCATCCGAAGCTCCTTCACCCGGGCCTCGGGGCGTTCAATCGCCGCTCGAAGCAGGTTCACGTAGAAGCCGATCAGTCGCCGGACCGTCTCCTGACGGAACAAGTCCGTGTTGTACTCCACCCGGATTTCCATCTCGTCATCCTCCTGATGGATATCGAACAGCAGATCGACCTGCGTGGCGTCCATATCCGGCTCGATCCAGGCTTCCTTCGCCCCGGCGAACGCCGCTTCTTCCTTCCCCGCAACGACCATGTTGAACATGGCCCGGAACAACGGATTCCGGCTGCTGCTGCGGTCGGGATTCAGTTTATGAATGAGCCGTTCAAACGGGTAATCCTGCATATCGTAAGCTTCGTCCACTTGCTCGTGCACCCGGCGGAGCAGCTCGTCGAAGGCGGATTCCCCGTCCACCTCCATCCGGATAGCTACGGTGTTTACGAAAAAACCGACCGCTTGCTGCAGCTCCGGGCTGTAATGCCTTCCCGAAAACACCGTGCCCACGACCACATCTTGCTGGCGCGAGCATTTGTGCAGCAGCACATAGTAAGCGCAAAGCAGCGCGGAAAATGGAATCACCCGCTTCTGCATGCAAAGCGTCCGCAGCCCCTGAACCACCTCGCGGGGGATCGGTTGAATTTCGAGTGCTCCTGCGAAGCTGAGCCCGGGCCGAGCCGGGAAATCCGTCGGCAGCTCAAGCGGGGGAAGCTCTCCCTGGAACTGCTTCAGCCAGTATTGTTCCTGCTCCCGGGTATGCGCTTCATCGAACGTTTCCCGCTGCCACAGCACATAGTCCTCATACCGGATTCCCGGCGCCGGCAGCTCCTCGCCGTTCGATACGCCCGCATGCGCGTTATAGAACCATTTGAAGTCGTGCCAAAGGCGCTGGAAGGTCGTGGCATCGGAAATGATATGATGCAGCTTCAGGATCAGCATCCCTTCCGCTTCGCCCATACGGATCCAAAGGATCTGAAACAGCGGTCCCCGGCGCAGGTCGATCGCCTTCAAGCTCGCTTCGGACAGCAGGCGCCGAGCCTTTGCTTCCCGCTCTTCCTCCGGCTCCGCCGACAAGTCGACGCAGCGGTAAATGCGCTCCATCGTTTCATCGAACGATTGAACGGGCACACCGCCCGCATAGCTTACTTTCGTCCGCAGCGCGGGGTGCCGCTCGGTTAAATCCCCGGCCGCCCACAATAAGGCGTCCGAATCGACGGGACCCGTCAGCCGTTTGCAGGAAATCAAATTCCAGACGGCGCTATCCGGCAGCAGCTCGGACAAGTACAGCACCCGTTCCTGCTGGAACGAAAGCGGATAATGCGGTCTTGCCCTTTGGCGGGGGATGTCCGGATATTTTCGTAGGCGTTTGCCCATAGCAACCAACCTTTCGGGCTTCCCTGTCGCTAAGCTTGCGGTACGGCCTTGGGAAGCATAGGCTCGATGATTTTGGCAATGTCCTTAATCACCGGCAAGTCGATAAAATCCATCAAGGTCAAGCTAATCTGGAACGCGCTCTCGATTTCGGTAACAAACCGGATCGTTAATAAGGAATTGCCGCCCAGCCGGAAGAAATTGTCGTTCACGCCGATGCCCTGCATGTTCAAGATGTTTTCCGTAATTTCGATCAGCTTCCGCTCGATCTCCGTCACAGGTGCCTCTTCCGCCGGTTGAGATGACAAGGCGGCTTCCGGCGCCGGCAGCGCTTTGCGGTCCACTTTGCCGCTTGTGCTCAAAGGAAGCTTTTCCAGTCTCATGTAGCGGGCCGGAACCATATAGGCGGGCAGCCAACGACCGAGATGCCCGGTCCACTCCTCGTCCGGCTTCTCCTCGTCGGTCACAACATAAGCGACGAGATTTTCGAGGCCGGACGAGTCTTCTTTCACCGCAACGGCAGCCCCCCGTACCGACGGATGCAGCAGCAGCGTCTTCTCGATTTCCTCCAGCTCGATCCGGAAGCCCCGCAGCTTGACCTGCTGGTCGATCCGCCCCCGGAAGATGATATTTCCATCCTCCTGCCAACGGGCCAAATCCCCTGTCCGGTACAGCTTCTCGCCCGGGCAGAACGGATGGTCTACGAATTTGTGCGCCGTCAGCTCCGGCTGGTTCAAATAGCCTCTCGCCAGCCCTTTCCCGGCAAGACAAAGCTCGCCGTCCACTCCGACCGGCTGCAAGTTCATATGTTCATCGACAATGTACGCCCGCATGTTGCCGATCGGCTTCCCGATGGGCACCCGGTGCAGCTCTTCGCCGCCCGTGAAAGCGAAACCCGTGGCATAGATCGTTGCTTCCGTCGGACCGTACAGATTGACCAGACTCGCCTGCAGCCCCAAGGAATAAAACGTTTGGACCGTATGAGCGCCTAATGCCTCTCCGGCGGCGAACACGTATTTCAAGCTTTGCAGTGCAGGAGCAGCATCCTTGCTCTCGGCCACATCCATAAACGATTGCAGCATGGACGGCGCGAAATTCATATGCGTCACTTGATGACGCCGGATCGTCTCGATGATTCTTGCCGGTTCCTTCTCGGCTCCCGGCTCCAGAATGACAAGCTTGCCGCCCGTAAAGAAGCAGCCGAACAATTCGCTCATGGACACGTCGAAAGTAAACGAGGTTTTGAGCAGATACGCGTCTTCCTGCTCCAAAGGAAACGATCTCTGCAAATGGGCCAGCGTATTGACGAGCGAGCCGTGCTCCACCATGACCCCTTTAGGCTTCCCGGTCGAGCCCGACGTATACAGGATATACGCCAGACCGGTCGGGACGCTCACACGGCCGAGATCCGAGCTATCCCCTTCGGCCTTCTCGTCAATCGCAAGCGTCGGAACAGGCAGGCCTTCCGTCATTTCGCCCTCGCCGGGCGGAACAAGCAGGACGCGGGCTCCGCTGTCCTCCAGCATGAACCGCTTGCGCTCCTCCGGGAACCCGGGATCGATGGGAAGATACGTTCCCCCGGCTTTGAGCACGGCGAGGATCCCGATCACCATGGCAAACGATCGCTCCGTCATCACCCCGACGACGCTTTCGGCGGTGACTCCGTGGTCCCGCAGTGTGCGAGCCAGCCGGTTCGACTGGGCGTTCAGCTCCCCGTAGGTCATCGTCTGCTCGCCGAAGGCCAGGGCGATGCATTCCGGAGTCTTCTCCGCCTGCGCTTCGAACAGCTCGTGAACGCAGACTTCGCGAGGATAATCCGCCTCGGTCCGGGTCCACTCGCTCAGCAGCCGGTTCCGCTCCTGCGGGTCCAGCATATCCAGCTCCTTCACTTGAACCTCGGGATGCTCCACCAGCTTCCTCAGCAGGTTCACGTACAGCTCCATCAAGTGCCGGACGGTTTCCCGACGAAACAGGTCCGTATTATATTCCAAGCGCATTTCCATCGCGTCATCCTGCTGATGGATGTTGAGCAGCAGGTCCACCTGGGTCGCATCCAGCACCAGCTCCTCCCAAGCCTCCTCCGCACCGGCGAACGTTTCTTTTTCCTTGGCGGAGCTGACGAGGTTGAACATGGCGCGATACAACGGATTGCGCACGCTTCGCCGCTCCGGGTTCAGCTTCTGGATCAGCCGTTCGAACGGATAATCCTGCATATAGTACGCTTCGTCGATTTTATCGTGCACGCGCTTCAGCAGCTCGTCAAAGGCCGCTTCCCCGTCCACCTCCATCCGAATCGCCACGGTGTTGACGAAGAAGCCGGCGGCCTGAGCCAGACTGGAGCTGTAATGCCTTCCCGAAAATACCGTCCCGACGACGACGTCCTGCTGGCGGGAGCACTTCTGCAAAAGCACGTAATAAGCGCACAGCAATGCCGAGAAAGGAATCACCTTATGCCGCATGCAGAGCGACCGCAGCTTTTTCACCAGATCAGCCGGCAGCGCCCGGATTTCAAGCGCTCCCCGGAAGCTGAGCTGCGCCGGCTCCTGGAAATCCGTCGGAAGATCGAGCACCGGCAGCTCTCCTTGAAACTGCTTGAGCCAATAAGCCTCCTGCTCCTGCGTATGCGCCTCATCGAAAGTCGCCCGCTGCCAGTGCACGTAATCCGCGTAATCGACCGCGAGCGGCTTGAGCTCTTCCCCCCCGGTCACGCCCATGCGCGCGTTGTAGAATGCTTTTAAATCGCGCCAGAGGAGCTGGAACGTCGTCTCGTCGGAAATAATATGGTGCAGCTTCAATATGATGAGACACTCGGCCGCTCCCGCGCCTCCCATCGGCACGACGATCACTTGGAACAGCGGGTCGCCACTCACATCAATCGGCTCCCGGCACACTTCCGCCAGCTTCCGCAACGCCGCTTCATCCTGCAGCTCCGCCTCCTCCGACGAACCGTCGATCCGTTGGAAAATCGCTTCCAGCTTCCGATCGAACGTTTGAACCGGAACGCCGTTCTCATAGCTCACTCTCGTCCGCAGCGCCGTATGACGGCCGATTAAGTCGCCTACCGCCTGACGCAAGGCTTCCGGATCGATGTCCCCGGTCACGCGCTTGCAGGAGATTTTGTTCCACAGCGTGCTGCCCGGCAGCAGCTCGGAGAGGTACAGCACCCGCTCCTGCTGGAAAGAAAGCGGATAGCTCGGCTGCTCGTTTTGACGCGAAATCGCCGGGTACTTGCGTTTTGCCCGTTTCGTCATGAGATTCATCCTTTCGTCCTGGTTTCCTTAAGAGCTGCGGCTTCCTCGCTTGATGAGTTCGTCCGCAATGATCAACCGCTGAATTTCCGACGTTCCGTCCCCGATCTCCGTCAGCTTCGCATCCCGGAAAAATCGCTCGAGCGGCAGGTCTCTGGAGTAGCCGTACCCGCCGAACAGCTGGATCGCATCCTTCGTCACTTGGGTCGCCACCTCCGAGGCGAACAGCTTGGCCTCCGACGCCTCCTTCGCGAACTTCTCCCCGTTGTCCTTCATCCGGGCCGCCTTTTGCAGCAGCAGATCGGCGGCATTGATATTCATCTCCATGTCGGCCAGCATATTTTTCACCGACTGAAAATGGTAAAGATATTGATCGAACTGCTTTCGTTGCTTGACGTAACTGATACAGTACTGCTTGGCTTCCTCCGCGATGCCGACGGCGATCGCCGCCATCCCCAGTCTGGCGCTGACGAGCGTCTGGTGCAGGATATCCAGACCGAAATTTTTACGCCCGATCAGGCAGGTCTTCGGAACTTTGACTCCGTCCAGAATCAGCTCGCCCGTATCGGAGCTCCGCATCCCAAGCTTCCGCTCTTTTTTGCCCGAGGTGGACAGGCCCTGCATCCCTTTTTCCAGCAAAAATACGCTGATGCCGAGCAGCTTCTTCTCCGGCGCCGTCTTGGCGGGAACGATGTAGTAATCCGCATAATTGCCGTTCGTCACAAAAATTTTCGCGCCGTCGAGCACATAATGATCGTCCACTTCGACCGCCTTCGTCTGCATCGACGACATATCCGAGCCGCTGCCCGGCTCCGTCAGCGCGAAGGCGCCGATTTTTTCCCCGGAGAGCATAGGCTGCAAATAACGCGCTTTCTGCTCTTCCGTTCCGAAGGCGCTGACCGGGTTGCAGGTTAAGCTGGTGTGCGCAACGACGGTCATGGCGGTGGAGGCGCATGCCTTGGCCAGCTCCTTCACGAAGCCGGTATACGTGTCATAGTCCAGCTCCAAGCCTCCGTATTCCTTCGGATACGGAATGCCCAGCAGGCCGAGGCGTCCCATTTCCCGGATATTATCCAGCGGAAATTGCTCGTGCTCATCCGTTTCGCTGGCGATGGGCCGGACCTTCCGCTTAATGAACGTTTCGGCCGTATCAAAAACCGCCTTCCGCACTTCCCCGTATTCCAGTTCCATATCCTCACACTCCAAACGTTTTGTGCCAGCATTCCAGCGCGATCAAAGCGTGCGACGTTCTGAAAATCGCCAGATTGTCCATGTGCTCATACCCGTTCTTTTTGTTGAAAAAATCGTTCGCCGCCCGTTTGTCGAAGTAAGCGGAAATTTTGGAATTGCCCGATTGGATCAGCTCGTTGGCGATGTTTTTCTGGACAACGACCGATTTCGGATCGACCGGGAACGGAAACGGCCGTTTCTTCCGCTCGACGATTTCCTTCGGCAGCAGCTCCCTGGCGATTTCTTTTAAGATAATTTTCTCCTTGCCGTCCTTGAGCTTGTAGGCCGATGGAATATTCGCCACATAGTCGACGATGCGGTAATCGAGAAAAGGAACCCGCGCCTCGATGCCCCAAGCCATGCTCGTTTTATCCTGCCGTTCCAGCATTTCCAGCAAATAGAGCTTGATGAACAAGTACAGCACTTTGTTGAGCTCGTCGTCCGTCTCGAACCGGGAGGTCATGTCGCGCAAGGCCGAGGACACGTTTTCCCTGAACCGGGTTTGTCGGGCGACATCGGGATTCAGCAGGCCGGATACCTCCTGGAGATACGGCGCCCAAGGGAATTCCGTCAGCTGGCTTGCCGGCTTGTGGTTCAAGAAGAAGAAATATCCGCCGAACAGCTCATCCGACCCTTCGCCCGACAGGACGACCGTGACGTCGCTTTTCAATCTTTGATACAGCAGGTACACCGAAGGGGTCGTCAGATCGACCGGCTTTTCCACATGCCAAGTCGTCTTTTCCAGCATGTCGTGGTAGTCCTCCGGCCGGAAAATAAATTCCTTATGGTCGGTTTGCAAGGCGTCCGCCATCAGCCGGGCGTAGATCGTATCCGAATTGGCCCCGGCAACCTCGCTGTTCTTGCCGTATTCCATCGAAAATGTTTTCAGCCGGTGGGACGCATGCCCCGCAGCGAGGGCGGTAATGAGACTGGAGTCCAGCCCTCCGCTGAGCAGGGAGCCGAACGGAACGTCGCTCATCAGCCTCATGCGCACCGACTCTTGAAGGAGCGCGAGCGTATGCTCTTTGTAATCTCCGAACGTCTGTGGCTCTTCCGCCGACTGCCGCAAAGCGATATCCCAGTACGGAATAAGCCGCTTCGTCTTGTTGCGGAACAGCAGCGTATGGCCCGGCGGAACGGATTGAATGTGCTTGAACATCGTGTGCCCGTTCAGGAGCGCGGTGCAGAATAAATATTCGGGAATGGCCGCCGGCTCCGCCTCCGCCCGGATATCCGGGTGCTGCAGGATCGCTTTCACCTCCGACGCGAACAGCAGCGCTTTATCGGACAAGCTGTAGTAGAGCGGCTTGACCCCCAGCCGGTCGCGGGCCAGAAAGAGCGTCTCCGTCTTCTCGTCCCAGATCGCAAAAGCAAACATGCCGTTGAACCTGCGCACGCAGTCCGGGCCATACTCCTCATAGCTGTGTACGATGACCTCGGTGTCGCAATCCGTCATGAAGCGGTGGCCTTTGTTCTCCAGATCGCGCTTCAGCTCGCGGAAATTGTAAATCTCGCCGTTGTAGGTGACCCAGACGGTATGATCCTCGTTCGTCATCGGCTGCTTGCCGTTCTGAAGATCGATGACCGACAGCCGCCGGTGCCCAAGCCCGATAAACGTATCGACGAATACGCCTTGGCCGTCCGGACCGCGATGCGCCAGCGCCTCGTTCATCCGGTTCAGCACCGCTTCCGAGACGGGCGATTCCTTCCCATAGTGGTACGCTCCGCAAATGCCGCACATTGGGGTTCCCTCCTTTCGGTTCCGTGTGGCGGATCAGAAGTCAGAAATAATACCAGATCGTCTTGTAATCGTCCGGATTTTCCCCCAAGGCTTCCAATCGGCGCAAGAAATCGTAAATCGGCGTGTCCTTGTACACATACGTATTGACCGGGGCCATATATTTTTCCCAAGGGTAAAATTCGTAAATCCGGCTCCCGTCGTTCAAAATCATAATGATCTCATGGTCCTGCCAAGCGTTCAGCTCGTTCTTCCCAAGCGTAGGCACATTAAACACCGGTTTGTCGGTTCGCACCAGTCCCGGCATCAGACGCGCCTCCTCCTTCTGCTCCTGAAGGAGCCGGGCCACGGGCACCTTGAAGTCCGCCGTCTCCTCTTTTCCCTTCAAATTGAACAAATAGTAGGGCGAAATGCCAATCCCCTTCAACGATTCCCGCAAAAAGCAGGTCTCGAACTTCCGGCAGTTTTGCATGGTGAACACCTGCTGGTTATACACGTCGATGCCGAGCGACTTGATTTTCCGCATCGCTTCCGCCATTTCTTGCGAAATTTCATACGGATGCTGCACATGGGTGACAAGCGTGATCGTCTGCTCCGGAGGCCGGTGATACGTTCGCAAAATCGCCAGCAGCTCCTCGTCAAAA
>NZ_JTHN01000244.1 GCF_001399685.1 Paenibacillus sp. A3 | reverse complement strand
AAAACTACCGCAGCTTCCCGGAACGCGGCGGCGGCGCTTTTTACGATTTCGGCTGCTATTGGCTGCAATTTCTTCAAGCGGTACTGGGGCTGGAGCCGTCGGGCTGCGAGGCGGAGTCAGATTTTGCGGGGCCGGGCGGCTGCGATTGGACGTTTCGGGCGGTGCTGGATTACGCGGACGGGGTGCGCGCCGAGCTCGTCGCCTCCTTCGAGCTGCCGGCGGTTTCCCGGCATACCCTCGAATTCGAGCGTGCCGTTGTGACCGTGGACGATTTTTTCCGCGCCAGCATGGGAACGTACCGCATAACGATTCGCGTTCAGGATAAGCAGAGCGGGGCCGTGGAGAAGCTGGCCTTCGAGCCGCAAAATTACTTCGTGAATCAATTGGCGTTTTTCAGCGACGTGCTGGACGGGACAAAAGACAATGTGCCGATCGCTCAATCGTACGAGCGCATGGCGATGCACGAGCGGCTGCTGGCGCTGGCGAGGGCGAAGCTGCCCGGATATCCGCTGGCCTCAGGCTCGCCACTAACTTAGATGAGGAGGAGTTTCTTATGATTCTGCAAACCGTGATCAAAATTTTGAGCGAAATCAAGGAGTCTCCGGAGCTGCTGTCCACGTTAAAGCCGGAGACGGATATCATTAACGAGGTCGGACTCGATTCGCTGCAAATGATCAATTTCGTGCTGGCCATCGAAGATGCCTTCGGGGTGGAAATCGACTTCGACAATTTTGATATCGAGCACTTGAGCTCTATTCAAGCTTTTGCAGCTTACCTGGAGAAGGAGCGTGCGGCGGTCGCAAACAGCACAGGCGGCCAGGCGGCAGAGCAGCCGATCTAGTATCGAACATGAAAAAACAACACCGAAGGATAGGAGGAGTGTCCATGCAACCGCAAACAAACGTCACCTTTGACCAGAGCACGTTTCAAAATATGAAGCGGACGATCCGCAACATGTCCGTGACAAGCAAAGCGCTAAGGCACGATCCGACGTTCGCGCTGGATATTCCCGAGGATATCGGCATCAAGCTGAACAACGGCTGCAATCTGCGCTGCAAGCACTGCTTCGAATGGGCGAACGACGGGTATCATCACGACATGGCGAAGGAAATGAAAAATCAGGAAATCGAGTTTTCTCTGCTTGAGCGTCTGCTGGAGCAAACCCGCGAGCGGAAATCCCGATTGTTCGTTTGGGGCGGCGAACCGCTGTATTACAGCCGCTTCGACGACTTCGCTGACCTGCTGGCGCGCGATCCCCGCAACACAACCATTTGCACCAATGCCTTGCTGGTTGAGCAGAAGCTGGATTCCGTGTTGAAAATTTCGAAGGACATGACGCTGCTGATCAGTCTCGACGGCTTCGAGGCGGAGAACGACGCCATTCGCGGGAAAGGCACGTTCAAGAAGGTCGTTCATATGGTGAAGCTGCTGCTGGATCTGCAGCGAACCGGCGAGTATCAAGGCCGGATCTCGATCAGTTTGACCATTAGCGATTCCATGGTAACGAAGCTGTACGATTTCATGGCATACTTCGAGGAGCTCGGCGTCGACACGGTCTACTTCGTGTTTCCTTGGTACATTCCAAGCGAGATTGCCATGAAGATGGACGACTACTATGCGCAGTACTTCCCTTGGCTGGAAGCGGCGCAGCAGCAGCAGCGGTATAGCTGGCATTCCTTCACTTTCCGCGTCTCGGAATCGAATATCGAGCCGCTCATCGCCGAGATCGACCGGATCAACGAACGGGTGTGGAACAGCCGAATCCGGTTTCAGCCGGCGCTGGAGCGGGAGGAGATCAGAGACTTCATTCTTGGCTCCGAGAAGCCGGCGATGAAGCGGGAGCAATGCCTGGCCATTGCCAACCGGGTAGATGTGATGCCGGACGGGAAGGTCAACCCATGCAAGTTTTTCCCCGAGTTTACGCTTGGCGACTTGAACGGGAATGACCTGAAGGACGTGTATCATGGCGAAAATTTCCGCCGGCACCGGGAGACGCTCGGCCTAGGCTTAACGCCAATCTGCTCGCGATGCGTGCTGCTGTATAACTATGGCCGATAAATGCCGCAAGCAAGCGGCGACATAAGAGAGGGCTGCGGATGATGCAAGGACGGTTCCATATGGACGGTCTCTCCGTCTACCGGCCCGGACTGACCGTGCCGATTGCCGACGTCATCAGGGACGCGGAGCAGTGCGGTTATCCCTTCAAGGAAGATGAAGCGCATTACCGGAAGATGGGGTTCGAGACGGTCTCGGTAGAGAAGCGGCTGTCGCTTGAAGAGATGGCGGAGCGGGCGCTGGAGCCGATAGCGGGACGCTGCGTGCAGGAAGGTATCGAACTTGGGGAGATCTGGTTCGCGCATACGTCGAAGGTCGCCTGGCACGAGTGCAACCTGTTCAAGACGATGCTGCGGCGCTGGCGGTGGGAGCATGTTCCCTTGTATCCGGTCGAGGAGCATTCCTGCTCGACGTTCCATTGGGTGCTCTGCATGGCCCGTCTTCCATTCGCCTGCGATCCGCACAAAGCGGTGCTGTTGGTGACCGCCGATCTGGGCATCCATCCGTTCTACTATATCGACGACTTCATGATCTGCGGAGATAGTGCCAGCGCCTGTCTGTTCCGGCAAGAGCATGGCGATCACCGGACGCTTGTCGTGAAGTACAAAGCGGCAGGCACGGTTTACGACGACGATCCGTCGCGGATACGGCAGTTCCATGCGATGTACTATTTGGGCATCCGCAAAATCATGCTGGAGACGCTCGGCGAAGCCGGGTTCACGTTTACCGACATTCGTCTCGTCGTGTGCGGCAATATTAACCGGCAGGCTTGGGAGACCGTGGCCGGCGCGCTGCGGGTTCCGCCGGAGTTGTTTTACTACGCCACCATGCGCGAAACCGGGCATATTACCAATTCGGACATCCCTTCCAACCTTCAGCATGCGGTATCCAGCGGAGCGCTGCGGCCGGGGGATTATTATTTGACGGTGACCGTAAGCATGGCCGGCACATTCGGGTGTGCCCTGCACCAGTATGTGCCGGCGAACGGGAAAGAGGGTAGGCTATGAGCGCACACAGTCCTGCGGGCGGTACCAAGAAGCAGTATATCAGCGGGCTCCGGTGTATCGTGCCCGCAGCGGAACGCTCCTGGGTGGCCTGCTGCGAGGAAGCCGGACAGCCGTGGGAGGACGGTCCGCCCAAATGGCTGTTCGCGCACGCCGGCATGTCTTCGCCATGGCCGCCCATGGAGCACGGGCCGTCGGCTTCTTCGCTTCCCGCGATCCGGATTCCGGTGTTCGACAAGCATCCCGTCGAATACGTGCGCGAGGAAGGGAGCCGCCGCTTCGGGGCAGACCGGAAGTTCGATCTGATCTGCTACTGCCACGAGACCGTGCAGCGTCCGCTCACCACCGTGCCGGGCATGATGCTCGCCAGCGCGTTCGGACAGCGCCATGTGCTGCCGCTCACGCTTGGACAGCTGGGGAGCCTCGCTTGCCTTAGAGCGCTTCACTGGAGCAGGCGCATGCTGGAGCAAGGAGAAGGAGCGGACGGCTTGCTCTGCATTGCGGATCGAACGGACTATCCGTTCAGTCGGGTGTCTTGGACAGGCTCGATCAAAGGCGATGCAGCGGTGCTCTGTACGTTGAACGCCGAAGCCGGCGATTACGAGGTAGTGGATTACCGCATACTGCCTCTCTTTCCCGTAGGCTCGATGCGCGCGTGGACGACGGCCGATTACGAGCGGACGACGCTGGCGCTTGCGCGGCAAGCGGAGCAAGCGCTTCGGGAGTTGGAAGCGGCGGGGAACGCACCCGATCGGCTGGTGATTCAGAACGTGTCCGGTTCCTTCGTGACGGCTGTCGGCGAGGCCGGGGAACGCTGCGGGATTCCTGTCTACGTAAGGCAAACGCGGAAAACGATTAATTTTTTGGGCAGCGATCCGTTCCTCACTTTGCAGGAAGCGGTATCGCACTGCCAGCTACGGGAGGGACAAGCGGTCCTGCTTCTGTTTGCCAGCGCCGATTACGGCATCGGGCTGTTGACGCTGCGCGTCGGCGGCTAGCCTCCGAGTTGAATACGTAATATTGCGAAAAGACCGCCTTCGGATTGCGAACCGCGGTCTTTTTGCGATGAAATGTCATTTTGGGAATAGAGACTGCGTATCCATTATTTTCAAATGTTATTTTTTGTGATATTATTTACTTACCGATAGGTAAGTAAGAGGTGCAGCGGTTTAAATCAACCTGTCATCTCCAGAACAATCAGGAGGTCTTATTGTATGAACATCTCTCAGCCGTCGTCCCGGGAATCGACTGCAGTCGGCTTTTCCAGTGCTATTCGTGTTCTGATCTTTGCGGGCTGTTCCGTCCTCGGCCTTGCATTCGGGTATTTCATCCCGCAGATCGCCAAGTGGGCTTTGACCTTGCCTTGGGTACCATATGAAGGGCCGCTCAAGCTGATCACATCCATCTCCGGGCTGTGGGGAACCGTCATCGCTTCATTGCTGGGTCTGGCCGCCGGCCTCTGGTTCGCCGAGGAAGTGATCAAAGATACGCTGCATGTGGTCGTCTCGGGCGATACGATCCGGCTGAAGAAGGACGGAGCCGTCCAAGAGTTCACGCGAGAAACGATCAGCACCGTCTTCCTTGACGGCAAGCAGCTTGTAATTCTTGGAAATAACGGGGAGGAGCATGCTCGCGAGACCTATGATTGGGCGAGCGGGCGTATCGCCGACGCTTTGACGGAGCACGGGTATTCTTGGTCGCCGGGCGGCGACCCGTACAAGGATCAGTTCCGGCGCTGGGTCCTCGATACCCCTGAGCTGCCGCCCGCGGTCAACGCGCTGTTGAAGGCCCGCGAAATTGCGCTCCGGAAGAAGGAAAAGGGCGAAGCCAAAGAACTGCGCCGCGAGGTAGCCAAGCACGGCGTCGTTGTCCGTGACGAAGAGACGCGTCAATATTGGCGGGCACAGACAACCGGGTCGTGAGAGGCCGTTCCGGTCGGAGAACATTGGCATACCGGCACCGGAACGACTTATAATAGACTTACAGAAATTTACTTGGAAGGAGAAGCATAATATGAAGAAGCTGCTCGATAAGCTCTAACCGTATGTTCACACGCGCTTCGTTTCTCATCTTGCACGCGGACCGCCTCCTGCCGACATTCTGAACGGTGTTATCATCTATTAGAATGCGGAGGTTGGTTAAACGATGAGAAACGAACAAGAGGTACTGGCGCAGCTCCTGCAGCTTGCCGAACGGGACGATCGGATCCGATGCGTCGTCATGAACGGTTCGCGGGTCAATCCTAACGCCCCGGTCGATTTTATGCAGGATTACGATATTGATTTTTATATGACGAACCTGGGGGACCATCCCTACAATACGGACCGAAGCTGGATTGAGGCGTTCGGCGAGCGCGTTGTCGTGCAGTACGAATATTTCGAGGACGGCTCGTCCATCTACATGATGCAGTTCAAAGACAGCGTGCGGATCGACCTCAGCTTCAAGGCTATCAGCAGCATTCAAGAGGTGTATCAGGACTCGCTCAGCAAAGTGCTGCTCGACAAAGACAACCTCGATTTGAAGCTGCCGGAGCCGAACGACAGCAGCTATCTGGTCCAAAAGCCTTCCCGCTATATGTGGGATGTGCATATCGTCGAGCTGTGGTGGCTTCAGGTGTGCATTGCCAAGGAGCTGTGGCGCGATGAAATCCCGCGGGCAAAAAATTTATACGATCAATACTTTATGGAATCGCTTCGCTTTCTGCTGGAATGGCATGTGGGCGCGAACTATGATTGGAAGGTCAACGTCGGCACCGCCGGCAAATGGTTCAAGCGGTATCTGGAGCCCGATGTCTACGAGCAGTTTTTGTCCTTGTATTGCGGGGCGGACCCGGAAGAACAGTGGGAGAAGCTGAACCAGGCAGGGGAGTTTGTCCGGAGGATCGGCGTGCCGCTTGCCGCAAAGCTCGGCTACGACTATCCGGCGGACGAAGAGCGCAATGTAACGGAGTATGTGGGAAAAGTCAGGCGCTTGCCCCGGGATGCGCAGTCTTTGGACGGGTAATGCAGAATTTCGGACATAGAACTAGGGATATCAGCAAAAACCGCTGTTTACGGCGGTTTTTGCTGATTTTATACAACATGATAAATAATGTCCTCATCCGGCCGCTGTTCCCTGGATTATTTCAAGCTGCGGGCGATTTCCGTAAAGATGACGCCAAGCGCGTAGGCGCCTGCATCCGGATAGCCCAGGCTGCGTTCGCCGACATTGCCGGCGCGCCCCATTCGGGCGACGATTTGTTTCGTTTTTTCGGCGCCTTCCACCGCAGCTTGCGCCGCCTTTTCAAAAGCGAGTTTAAAGTCGTCGCCTGCCGCGGCGCTTGCCGTGAACGTATCCGTGAAAGGCACCAGCGCGTCAATCAGCGTTTTGTCGCCAACGACGGCGCCTCTGCCGAAGGAACGCTCCCCGGTTGCCTGAATGCCTTTGACCGCGGCTTGCAGCATTTCCGCATACTCCGCAGCAGTCAGTACCGCTTTATCTCCTCCCGCTTTTCCGGCAGCGCGGAACGCCGAGCCCCAAATCGGTCCGGAAGCGCCGCCGCAATATTCCATAATGACCATCGAGCACGCGTCCAGGAAAGAGCCGATCGTTAAAGGCTCTTGGGCCAAAATCGCGCTCCATTCCCGCTTTAACTGCTTGAATCCTTTGGAGACGCTCATTCCGAAATCGCCGTCCCCCGCGTGCGAGTCGAGTTCGCAGAACGGAACTTCATTTTCGATAATGATTTCGCTCATTTTATCGACGATGTAGATCATGTTTTGAAGCGTCAGCACGCCGCCTTGAACCGCCGCGTAATGTTCCGGCGTTTCCGTTTTGAAGGAAACCGGTCGATCGTCGTCGGCTTCCGCGATGTCCGCATACTCGACTTGCGGCACCGGACCGTCCACCCGGAAAGCAGGCGCATGACATTCTTTCGATAAGAGCGTCTTCAGTTCGTCATCGAGCTTCAAGATCGTCAGCGAAATGCCCGCCATATCGATGCTCGTCATATAGTTGCCGACAAACGTGCGGCAAATCCGGATGTTCCGGCCCGCGAGCTCGCGAACCGCCGCGTTGTTAAACAAGTACAGCTCCTGCAATGGGGTCGCGCCGAAGCCGTTGACGAGCGCGGCAATTTCCGTGTTGTCCCCGTCTTGGATGCCCAAATCTTTCAACAGTTCGGTCGTCATCCGCTTCGCCAGTTCGTCCGCACTGACGATTTTTTCCCGCCGCTGGCCCGGTTCGCCGTGAATGCCCACGCCGTATTCCATTTCATCTTCGCCGAGTTTGAACGTCGGCGACCCGTGTGCAGGAACGGTGCACGAAGTGAGCGCCACGCCGATGCTGCGCACGTTATGCGCCGCTTTCTCCGCGACCGCTTTCACCTGCATCAAATCGCGGCCTTCTTCCGCAGCAGCTCCGGCAATTTTATGGACGAGCACCGTTCCGGCAACGCCGCGGCGTCCGACCGTGTACAAGCTGTCTTCAACGGCAATGTCGTCGTCGACGCGCACATATTCCACTTGGATGCCGTCTTCTGCGGCCAGTTGAGCGCCGTTTTTGAAGTTCATGACGTCACCGCTGTAGTTTTTGATAATCAGCAGCGTCCCTTTTTGGCTCGCTGTCGCTTTAATGGCTTGGTACACCTGAATTTGGGATGGAGATGCAAACACATCGCCGCATACAGCCGCATCCAACATCCCTTTGCCGACAAACCCGGCGTGAGCCGGTTCGTGCCCGCTGCCGCCGCCGCTGATCAAGGTGACTTTGTTTTCGTTAATTTCTTTTTTCTTGATTACCTTATATTTCTTGATAAACTCCAGCTCCGGATGGGCCATGACGAGCCCGTTGCACATTTCCGCGACGAGCGTCTCCGGTTTGTTGATGATCTTTTTCACTTTGCCATACCTCCCGCGATCCATAAATTCCAAATCGTTTGATTAATCCCTATGATAGAATGAAAACGTTTTATCGTAAACGGACAAAAACGGCAAACTGTCAAACAACGCTTGCTTCAATAATCATTATGATTTTGTTAAGATTAACAGTAAACCTAGGGCTGGGAAGATGATCATGACCAATTCGCTCATTACCAAAAAGATCATAGCGAATTCCTTAAAAAAACTGATGGAAACCAAATCGTTCCACGAAATTTCCGTAAGCGATATCATGCAGTCTTGCCAGATGCGCAGGCAAACGTTTTACTACCATTTCGTGGACAAGTATGAGCTCTTGGGCTGGATTTACAAAGAAGAAACGAAGGAAAACATCAATGACTTTTTGGACTATGAGAAGTGGGAGAACATTTTCGACTTGTTGATGGACTATTTTTACGAGAATCAGCGGTTTTACCGCAGAGCGTTTAAAGTAACCGATCAAAATTCGTTTAACCAGTATTTATTTGAACATACGAAAAATTTATATATCAAAATCATCGATGAACTGTTGACCGACAAGCCGATCCATATCTCCGAGGCGAACAAAAATATGGTGGCGTCGTTTTACAGTCACGGGTTTGTCGGGACGATCAAAGATTGGATTGAACACCATTGTTCCATTCAACCTTCGGTGTTGTCTTCGCTCATCAAAGAGATGATCCGTAATCAACTGCTGCTGCTCGAGCAGTCCGGAAACAAACCAAAGTAAGGTGGAGAAACAAATGACGAAAATCATCAACGATGTTCAAAATATCGTCTGCAATATGCTGCATGGATTCTATTTTGAGCATAAAGACCGGGTGTCCTATAACGAGAAATATAATTTGATATTCCGTAAAGACCTTGCGGACATGGGCCAGCAAGTCGTGCTCATCAGCGGGGGAGGAAGCGGCCATGAGCCGGCGGATTTCGGTTATGTGGGCGACGGCATGCTTTCCGTTGCGGTTGCGGGTGAAATTTTCGTGCCGCCGACGCCGGAGCAAGTGTTGGAGGCGATCCGCCTCGTGGACAGGAGCAGAAGCGTGCTGCTCATCATTAAAAACTTTACCGCGGACGTCGCCAATTTTTTGACGGCGGAAGCTTTGGCGAAAGAAGAAGGGCGAATGGTCGACCATGTGATCGTTAACGACGATGTGTCGATCGAAGATGACGTGACGTACAACAAAAGAAGAAGGGGCGTCGCAGGTACCGTTTTGGTCCATAAAATATTGGGGGCGGCCGCGCGAGAAGGCTACACGCTGGAGCAACTGAAGGAACTTGGCGAGCAAGTGATCGGCAGGCTGCACACATTGGGCGTGGCGCTGTCGCCGGCGAACGATCCGACGAAGGGCGAACCGTCGTTTACGCTGCAACAAAACGAAGCGTATTACGGCGTCGGCATCCACGGGGAGAAAGGGTACCGCAAAGAGGTGTTTTCTTCTTCGGAAAAGCTCGCGGTCGAGCTGTTCAATAAGCTGAAAAGCGTATACCGTTGGAGAAGGCAAGACCCTTTCGCGATATTGGTCAACGGTTTAGGCGCGACCCCGCTGGTCGAACAGTATACGTTTGCCAATGACATTCGCCGCTTGTGTGAGCTGGAAAACCTGGATGTCCGGTTCGTCAAAATCGGCACGCATTTGACTTCGCTCGATATGGAAGGCATTTCACTCAGTTTTCTTAAGATCGAAGATCCGAAGTGGGAAGCGTGGCTGAAAGCGGACGTTGAAGTAGCGAAATGGTAAAATCTTAAGAATAAGCCCCTGTGCTGCGTTGCATTCAATTTGCGAAAAAATATCATCTTTTTTGAGAAAACAAAAGGAGCCCCAGACACATCCGAGGCTCCTTTGTACGGTAGTTAGCCACCAACTCCGTGGTCGTCAAGTGCAGTTAGTTGTGCAGGTGGATTTTGTGGTGTCACAGGTGGCTGCTGTGGTACTAAATTGATTCCGCTCAACAAAACAAGCCCCATTACCAGTGAAAAAATTACCTTTTTCATAAATCAACCGCTCCTTCAAAGATGTTTTGGTATTCCATTCTTTGTGTCGAGGAAGCATGGTCAATATACTTCCAGAATAATGAGACACTTTTTTCAAAGCCAGAGTAATACTTGATTTTTCGGGCAAATTGCAAAGCATGCAAAAGTTCGTCAATCCCGGTTTGCCTGCGATTTTTCTTAAAGCTAATTTTTGATTTTTCAAACCAAAAATGAAATAGTTGGGTTCCGTGAATATGGGTGATGTTACTTGCCAACGAGTTACATCGATTTCTTGAAAATGCACGATGGCGCTATATTGTTTCAAGACCAGTCCGAGTATGTTGATACTCCTTGGTATATTTTTGGCTTGGAGGAAATTGTGGAATACTCGGAACAAAATGAACTTCCTCCTAACCTGTATGCCATTGCGAAGTATGACCAAACCATTATTTTTATTGATTCGTCGCGGGTCAAAGAAGGAAGGGAAGACTACTTATTTGAAGGCTCAATTCTTAACCTTGCTGATGAATTTAAAGGGTTTCCTTCTGGTGTGTTATTTATGTTATAATTTACATATAAATACAAACGCAGGGAAATTTGTGATAGAGGGAAATGGACTAATTTATGATTAAGAGGTCATTTTATCTTTTATGGGGAAGTCAAACTATTTCAAACGTTGCAGACATCATTTACTTAATGACAGTAATTTCTTTTGTCTTTGGAAACACACATTCCTTGTTGTCCACCGTAATTGTACCTTTGATGCGATATCTTTCACAGATCGTAAGCGGTTTGGTTTTTCCGTTAGTGGTTTCAAAGTTCAGATTGGTAAAGATATTGGTATTCGCTCAATTAGCGCAATTCTCAATATTCTCATGCTTAATGATTTATTATTTTTTAACTGAATCAATCCCCTTAGCCGTTCTGTTTTTGCTGATTTTTTGTATTTCATTTTTCGATGGCTGGGTTAAGCCTTGTAGAAATTCCATAATTCCTCGACTAGCCACCAAAGAGGCATTGATAAGAGTAAATGGGTTGGTATCCACAACCGATCAGATCATTAAATGTTCTAGTTGGGCTTTCAGCGGTGTTTTGGTGATTATGCTTGGAACATTTAATTCCATGATAATCGTTTTAGTATCATTGTTTATTGCTACAATACTTGCTTCTCTGATCAAAGATAATAGCGAGCAAGACAAATCACATAATAAAAAGTCAAAATGGACACAAGCTGTGGAAGGGTGGAAAGCATCATTTCAAGATAAACGAATCAGAACTGTCTTTATAGTTGATGCTATTGACACCATAGGAGGTACAGCTTGGATTGGTGCCTTCGTTTTAGCATTCTGTGTTCAAATCCTTCAAAAAGATGAAAGTTGGTGGGGATTAGCAAATGGATCTTTCTTTGCAGGGTCTATTATAGGTGGGCTGCTTGTGGTTTCAGTGTCGAATTACTTTAATAATAAGAAATTCCCCTTAATGCTATGGGGTCTGGCGATTTATGCGGCCATAGCAGGAGCCTTCGCATTTAATGGAAACCCTTTTGTGGCAATAGCGCTGATGTTTATAATGGGTCCCCCCCTACAAGTAACGGCAGTAATTAGGAGAACTTTGTTACAAGAAAATGCTGAAAAAGATAAGCTGCCAAAGGTCATGGCTTGTCTTGAGGTAACGAACAATGTAGTTTTCAGTGTTTCATTGCTTTCTCTTGGATGGGTGGCGGACGCTTTCGGCATTCAGACTATATATGCCATAGCCGCCGTGGTTACTTTGGGCTCGGTAGTGATTGGGATATTCGCCAGATCCAACTTCGCAGAACAAAAAAATAAAACTCTTCAAAGTGAAGCTGTCCAGCATTGAATTGCAAGGAAAATACATATTGAAAAGCCCCCCGTCGGCGTATGGTCAAGACCACTTTTAGCGGACATTGAAAAAAAAGCCCCTAGGCTGCAAGCTGGCGCCGTTACTCAACCGGCGTCAGCTTGTTTAATTTTCGTTGTGCTCTTTTGTCGTTATAAAAATGAATAAATTCTTCGATTCGCCTTTGTGCTTCCGAATTGGCGCTTGAGGAAAGCGAGTAGTGTTACAAATCGTTGTTTATTGAATTATTTGGCCGGAAGGTCAAGCAAGGTATTCCCGCGAGAAATTTGTTCCAGATTCCGGTCAAGCCACTCGCGGACCGCTGCACTCGGAGGCTCGGCGATCGCATTTTGCAGGAAGATCATGCACAGATCGCAGCGCCGTCTTTCGACGAACAGCGGCAGCTGCTTCAGCCAGTCGCTGCTCAGCTCGTGTTCCCGGCGGTATCCGTTCATAAAGCTGTCCAGAAACCGGTTGGCGAATTCGGACACGCGCTTCGGGTCGGCTTCGGGCCGGGCCCAGTCTCCAAGCACCGAGGCGTAATAAACGGCCATGGCGATATCCTGCACGAAATAGTCGTACCCGCAATCGTCGAAATCGAACGCCGTGATCGTTTCCCCGTGCACAAAAAAGTTTTTGTGATGCAAATCCCGATGGCATAAACCGTAGCCGTCCTGTTCCGGCTCAAGCGCGTTGATGCGCGTCTCCACCTCGACGTATCGGCGATAGGCCAAGGCAATGTCGGGATGGGACAAATAAGCAGGGTCCAAGGTCAAAATATCTTTGTCCGGCCTGCGGGTCATGTCTGCAGGGGCGGTGTACGACCGGGCGAGCTTATGCATGCGGCCCGTAATTTCGCCCCAGCCTTCGAAGAGGCGGGGACCCCAAGCCGGATGTCCGGCCTGGACGAGACCGCCCGGCGCTTGTTCGAAGCAGGCCAGCGTGAAGTAGCCGTCTTCCGCTTCAACCGTTTCCGTCCGTCCGCCGGAGCAAGACGGCACCGGCTTGGCTGCCCGTACGCCGCCCTCCGCGAGATAGCTCTCGAAGTGCAGCTCCGACTCGATCAGCTCCCGCGAGCGGTGCGAGCTGTGGGTCACGCGCAGAATCAGCTCCCGGCCGTCGCGCCGGAAGCCGTATATGAGATTTTCAAAGCCCCCCACATGGCTCACCGTCTCCGGGGCTACACCGTAGGCGCGGGCTGCTTGGTTTAACAATTCTTGAGTAAAGCTCTGATGCCAGCTTGTCAATGTCGTCTCTCCTTCCGATCCGGAGCTGTTGTATGGACCGTCCGCTCCGTATTTGTCAAGCATAACATCTTTATCCAAGCCTTGGAAAGGGGATCGTCTATTATTTTGAACGATGCTCTTTTGACCGTTGGAAAAAAAGAGATTCAAATCATCGATGGAATCGGTTACTCTTAAAATAGGGTATAAACGCTGCATGACTCCGGAGGACGGATGGCCGATGTCGGTTTTATTATATGAATGGAAGATGCAGTTTCTCGGGTACAGCCGGAATCTCCGGTTGTTCCTTTGCTTTAATTTCGTATGGAATTTGGGGCTCGGGATGTTCGGCCTCGTCTACAATCTCTATATCAAAGCACTCGGCTACGATCAGACGATGGTCGGGCACATCGTCGGAATGACGGCTGCGGCCGCAGCGATCGTGCTGGTGCCGGCCGGAATCATGAACGACAGGTTCGGTCCGAAGCGGCTTGTGACGACGGGGGGATTTTTGGTCGTAGCCGCTCTTACGGCCCGCTCGCTGGTCGATGGCGAGCAGGGACTGCTCGTCTCCGCCTTTCTGGGCGGAATGACGCTGGCGGTCGTGTCAGCGACCGTCATTCCGTTCATGGCGAACCATTCCACCCCGTCGCAGCGGGTGCATCTGTTCAGTTTAAACTTGGCTCTCGTTATGTTTGCAAGCGTTATCGGCAACGTCTTCGGCGGGTTTCTCACCGATACGCTTCAGTTTACCTTCGATCTTGACGGCGTCCTGAGCCTGCGTCTGACCCTGCTAACGGGCGTCGGCATAGCGGCGCTCGGGTTGATTCCCGTCCTGATGCTGAAGGGGAGCCGGGAGGAACGGCCGTCCGGCGGAAAATTTTCGTGGCGGTATACGGTACAGCATCATAAAGCGTCGCTTCAAGTGATCGGCCTCTTCGTCCTGCTCGGGCTGATGACCTCGACGGCCGGAGGCATGGTGGTGCCTTACTTGAACGTCTATTTCGAAGACCGCTTCGGCGCTTCGAAATCGGTGATCGGCGTCATCGTCTCCTTGGGGCAGGGCGCGACCGCGCTCGCGTACTTGATCGGTCCGGTCATCGCCCGGCGGCTCGGGGAAGCGAAAGCGGTTATCGCGCTTCAGCTGTGCTCGATCCCGTTTCTGCTTATTACGGCGTTTTCGACCAATCTGATGGTCGCGAGCGGAGGGTATTTGTTCCGGCAGGCTTTAATGAATGCGGCCAATCCGTTCTACAACACGATCAAGATGAAATACGTCGACCGCTCGCTCCGCGGACTTGCCTCCAGCTCCGGAGAAGCGGTGTTCAATCTGGGCTGGTTTCTGGCCTCGCCGGTCAGCACCGGACTTGTCGCTCAATACGGCAGCTACTACGGATACGTTTACGCGTTCAGCATTACGGCGGTGGTGTATACGGTCGTTTCGGTGTTGTTTTACGTCTTTTTCGGCAAAAGCCGGTTCAAGCCCGTGGAAGCGGAAGAGACGGCTGCTTAGGTTACCAAGTTGAAAAAAGACTTAGCCAGGAAGCGCCCGGTCTCCGCATAATGCGCGAGCGCAGGGCCTTTTTTTGGTTGGCAAATCGATTAGAGGAGCGAAGGGAAGAAGCGAAAAAGATGAGTCACACTGACAAAATCACGGTAAACGATACAGGCTTGTCCATAGCGCATGACAGCTATGAAACCTTGATGGAATGGGCGGAAATTTTCCGTATTCATTATTCCAGATTCGAAAGCGAATTGTACGAAGATCGAGGCTTGGTTTTTGATTATGAGAATGGGGAGTTCGTGGAAATCAGCGATACCGCAGAAGGCTGGGACACGCTGCTCGACAATCTTGAGCGTTACTTAATGATGGAGGATTCGATGTGGCGCCAGAAGATGGCTGATTGCCCGAATGAAACGGTAATCACGATCTACGTCAACGAACGGATGTTTCAACCGGAATGCGTGAACACGCTGATGATCGGAGATGCGCCTCCCGGCGACGGCACGTTTTTCTTTAATGGCGATTCCGCACTGTTGGAACGGGTGAAGGAATCGTTTGCGGTCGCTTTGGGAGACGACGTTCCTGAAGACCAATGGGACTTTCTGCATTTTTTCAGAAGCAGAGAATGCTTCCTGATTCATCTGTGTCCCCGGTCGATCAACGAAGTGCCGGAAGCGGACAGGGAGCGGGTCAGACAACAAAGCGTCGATCGGCTCGCGCAGCAAATCGCCGACCATCGGCCGTCATCTATCGTCTTTTTGCATGGGGACAGCAAGCCATGGGTGTTGTCCGTTCTGCAGTTAAGCGGTGTTCAAGTCGACCGTTGCGTGTCCGTTGCATCCTCGGCGGATAACGACAAAGACTCGTTCGTCAACGAGTTGGCCGAAATTGTAAGACAAATCGCGGAATAACGCCCGCAGCAAAAAATTCCCTTGTCGCCACCCCCTGTCCTGCTGCGGCAATCATGCTATAGTGGATATGAGTTTTTTAACCGAAATAACCGTCAGGAGGCTCCCATGAGGCAAAATCCGACTCAAGCGACGTTTACCCACCTGCTGATCTCCGGTACGCTGGTCCACGAAGCGACGTTTGCGGAGATGCAGGCGGAGTTCGATATGTATCTCCGGCCCAATCTGGCGATGGTATTCTCGGTGGACCGGTATCCCGATCTTGCGCTCGGCCAGCCCATCCAGTGGCGCGTCGATATCGGCCACAAGCTGATCGACGCACTGCATGCAGGCATCCAAGCGCCGTTCGTCTGGGTGTGGGTGGCCGAAGGCGTGCTGGCCTTGCTCGTCGAGCTGGGGACGAAGGACCGGCGCGATCCCGATCCCGCCAAGACCGCTTTCGCGATGGCGAAGCGGGTGCAGAAGCTGACCGACGCGCAGGGCTTTTCCGTTTCCGTCGGCATCGGCACCTTTTACGATAACCCGTACATGCTCCACTACTCGTACGAGGAAGCGAAGGAGTCGATGATCGACCGCTTCTTCCAGGGCAACCGGCTTATTTTTCAATACGAGAAGCAAAAGCAGGCCGGCGAGCTGCCGCACAAGCCGGTCTCGCAAGCGGAACGGACGGAGCTGATGGCCCGCGTCCGCCTGGGCGACGTGCATGGGGCGGTTTCGTACTTGCACCTGCTGCTGGAGCGCATGGGGCAGACGTACCGCGGCAATGTGGATATGTTCAAATCCGAGGTCATCGACCTCGTCATGCAGCTGACGCGCCTGTCGCTCGATGTCGGCGGCCATGCGCAGAGCATTTTGTCGGAGAACGCCCGCTTTATTCAAGATCTGTACATGACGATCCGCTACGACAAGTTCGTGGCCAAAGTCAGCGAGCACTGGAGCAAGCTGACCGCACGGATCGGCGAGGCGCAGACGGCAGAGGTTTCGCCGGTGATCCGGACGGCCATCGCCTACATGAAGCAGCATCATCAACGCAAGATTCCCCTCGAAGAGATAGCACAATATTGTTACCTTAGCACCTACCATTTCAGCCACTTGTTCCGCAAAGAAACAGGAAGCACCTTCGTCGACTACTTAAACAAGCTCCGGATGGAAAAAGCGGTCTATTACCTCGAAAACACCGATAAACCGGTGCAGGAGATCGCGGCGCTCGCCGGGTTTCAGGATTCCAATTACTTCTGCCGGCTGTTCAAACGTTATCTTCACTGCAGCCCGAACGAATATCGCGCAGCAAAATTGTGCTAAACTTTCGCAAAATTCACTAGTGCTTTCGAAAGCGTTTACAAGTACGATAAAAGTGCACCGGGAAAGTTCACACTTCATTCACATACAGCTTAAGGGGGCACTTAAAAATGAAACGGTTTTCGATGTTTGCGGCGGGCGTCATGATGACTACTTTCCTGCTCAGCGGCTGTGCAAGCGGCGGGGGGACGACTTCTTCTCCAGCGAATGGAGGCGCTTCCAAAGAAGCGTCGGGCGACACGATCAAGATCGGCTGGTTCGGTCCGCTGACCGGACCTACGGCGACGGACGGCACGCACAGCCGCGACGCGGCGCTGCTGGCGGTCGAGCAGTACAATGCGGCCGGCGGCATCAACGGCAAGAAGGTCGAGCTTGTGGCGGAGGACGACCAGGGCAAACCGGAGGAAGCGATTAAAGCGGTGCAGAAGCTGGTAAACAACGATAAAGTGACGGCGATCGTCGGCGGCGCTTACAGCGGTCCGACCAAGACGGCGGCAGCGAAGGTGCAGGAGCTGAAGGTGCCGATGGTCGTCGCGTATGCGGTGCATCCGGACGCGACCAAGGGCGGCGATTACGTGAACCGGGTCATCTATACGGGTCCGGTGCAGGGCCGGGCGATGGCCGAATATGCGGTAAACGAGCTGAAGAAGAAAAACATCGCCGTGCTGTACGTCGACAACGACTACGGCAAATCGATCTACACGTCGTTTAAAGAAAATACCGAGAAGCTTGGCGCGAAGATTACCATCGACCGTCCGCACAAGATGGGCGACAAAGATTTCAGTTCCGTGCTGACGGCGGTCAAAGCAACGAATCCGGAAGCCTTGTACGTCGTAGCCTATTACAACGAAGCGGCTGCGATCGTGAAGCAGGCGAAGGAAAGCGGCATCAACGCGCAGCTCCTCGGCGTGGACGGCTTCGATTCGCCGAAATATTTGGAGCTTGGAAAATCGAATACGGAAGGCTCCACCTTTACCACGTCGTTCTATACGACCGACAACCGCCCTGTGGTCCAGAAGTTCGTCAAAGCATGGCACGACAAGTACAAGGGCGAGCCGGACATGCTGTCTTCGCAAAGCTATGACGCCGCGATGGTCATCCTCGAAGCGATGAAGAAAGCGGGCACCGACAAGGAAAAGCTGAAGCAGGCCATCAACGAAACGAGCGAGCTGGAAGGCACCTCGGGCCAAATTCGCTTCCGCACCGACCATGAGGTCATGAAGCCGGTCATCTTTATGACCGTGAAGGACGGCAAATTCCAATTCGTGAAATCGCAAATGTACAACTAAGAACATTCGTCGGTCAACGGCAAAGGGAGGAGGCCCTGGGGTCTCCTTTCTTATCCCCGCGACCTCCACGGAAAGGAGTGAAGAACGGCTTATGCTGCTGCAACAGCTGCTTAACGGCATATCGCTCGGGTTCATCTACATCTTGGTCGCCGTCGGCCTGACAATGGTATACGGCGTCCTGAAGCTGCTGCACTTCGCGCATGGCGTCATCTACATGATCGGCGCGTTCGCGGCAATGATCGGCATCACGTACCTGCACCTGCCGTTCTTGGCGGCCATCGTGTTCGCCATGGTCATCTCGGCCATCGCCGGGATGGCGGTCGAACGGTTCGCCTACCGTCCGCTGCGCGGCGCTCACCCCATCACCACGCTGATCAGCGGGATCGGTGTCGGCATTTTTCTCGAAAACTTGTTTCAAATCGTCTTCACGTCAGATACGCAGGCGTTTCCCGAGACCGGCATCGAAGTATCGGTCGTGAACCTCACCGAATCGATTTCGCTCACGAATACGAAGCTGTACATCATCGCGGCCGGCATCGTCGGACTCGGCCTGCTGTACGCCTTCCTGAAGTTTACGAAGATGGGCCTCGCCATTCAGGCGACGGCGCAGGACACGCGGGCCGCTTCGCTGATGGGCGTCAACGTGAACCGCGTCATCTCGGTCACGTTCGTTATCGGATCGGCGCTGGCAGCCGCTGCGGGTGTACTCGTCGCATGGAACTTCAACTCGCTGTTCCCGGCGATGGGCGCGATTCCGGGGCTCAAGGCGTTCTGTGTCGTGGTGCTCGGCGGCCTCGGCTCGATTCCCGGCACGATTGTCGGCGGCCTGATTCTCGGCGTTGTCGAATCGCTGAGCGACGGGTTCATGACCGGCATGGTGATCGACAAGGACGCCATCGCGTTTATCATTCTGATCGTCATTCTTCTCTTCAAGCCTTCCGGGCTGTTCGGGAAGAACGTCGATAAAGTGTAGGTGATCGTATGGATGCGCTGTTTAACCCTTACTACGTCGATATCGTCGTCTTTCTGATCATCTATATTTTGCTCGGCCTCGGCTTGAACCTGACTACCGGATACGCGGGCCAAGTGTCGCTGGGACACGGGGCGTTTTTCGGCATCGGGGCTTACGCCTCGGGGATTTTATCGGTAAAAGCTGGCTTTAACCCGTGGCTGGCCATCGCGCTCGCGATTGTCCTGACCTTCGTCATCAGCGCGGTGCTCGGCCTGCCGAGCTTGCGGGTGCGGGAAGATTTTCTCGCCATTACGACGCTCGGGCTCGGACTCATCATTCAGTCTTACTTCAAAAATTCCGAGCTGACCGGCGGCGCTTACGGCCTCGACTCGATTCCGGGGCTATCGTTCTTCGGCATCGAGATGAAAAATGTCGGTTACCTGCTGTTCGTCGTGATCGTGCTTCTTGTCGGCATCTATGCGCTGCGCAAAATGACGCGGTCGCGGATCGGCCGCGCCTGGATGGTCATCCGGGAGGACGAGACGGTGGCCGCCTCGATGGGCATCAACACGACGTACTACAAGGTGCTGGTGTTTGCGATCGGCGGGGCTTACGCCGGTGCGGCCGGCGCGCTGTTTGCCCATAAAGTATCGTTCCTCAGCGCCGATTCGTTCGGATTTACCGTCTCGGCGACAGTGCTCAGCATGGTCGTAATCGGCGGCCTCGGCAGCATCCGCGGCACATTGTTCGGCGTTACGCTGCTGTATCTGCTCCCGGAGCTGTTCCGGCTGTTTGATCTTCAAATGTTCGATATGAAATATCTCGATATGTACAAAATGATGTTTTACGGCTTGCTGATGGTTCTGGTCATGCGCTATCGTCCGAAGGGGATTTTCGGGCAGACGGGCATCAAGATGAAGCCGCGCGGCAAGGGAGGTGGCGGCCGTGCTTAAGGTGGAAGGCATCACGAAACGGTTCGGCGGCCTGACGGCCGTCAGCGGAGTCAGCCTGGAGGTGAAGCAGGGCGAAATTCTGGGCCTGATCGGCCCGAACGGCGCGGGGAAGACGACGTTCTTCAATATTTTGACCGGGCTGTACCAGCCGAACGAAGGATCGATTATGTTCGAAGGCAGGCCGATCCAGGGCCTGAAGCCGTTCCGCATCGCGCAGCAAGGGATGACGCGGACGTTCCAGAATATCCGGCTGCTGAAGGAAGAGACGGTGCTGGAAAATGTGAAGGTCGGCATGTTCGGCCGCACGCGGTCCGGTCTCTGGTCGGCGATTCTCGGTCTTGGCTCCGCCAAGCGGGAAGAGCACGAGGTGACGGAAGCGAGCCTGCGGGTGCTGGAGCTTGTCGGGCTGCGGGGCTTCGAGCAGGAGCAGGCGGGCAGCCTGTCGTACGGCAACCAGCGGCGGGTGGAAATAGCCCGGGCGCTCGTTTCCGGCCCCAAGCTGCTGCTGCTGGACGAGCCGACGGCCGGGATGAACGGGCAAGAGGTTCATGAGATGGAAGCGCTGATCCGCACGATTCGGGGCAGCGGGACGACGCTGATTCTGATCGAGCACAACGTCGGCATGGTGTGCAAGCTGTGCGACCGGGTGGCGGTGCTCGACCACGGCGAGAAGATCGCCGATGGCGACCCGCACAAGATCATGAATAGTCCGGCGGTCATCGAGGCGTACATTGGCAAGACGGCGAGCGAGGAGGGGATTCCCGTTGCTTGAGATCCGCAATCTGAACGTATCGTACGGCAGCATTCACGCCGTGAGAAACTTGTCTTTGGAGGTCAGGCAGGGCGAGGTGGTGACGCTGATCGGCTCGAACGGCGCGGGGAAAACGACGACCGTGAACGCCATTTGCGGAGTCATCCCTTCGAAGGGCTCCATTCTGTATCAAGGCAAAGACATCATCGGCCAGCCGACGCATAAACTTGTGGAGGCAGGCATCGTGATGGTGGCCGAAGGCCGCCGCATTTTTCCGAAGCTGACCGTGGAGCAAAATCTCCACATGGGCACTTATTCACGGAAAGCGGGCAAGGGCGAGCTGAAGCAGGAGATGGACGCCATCTATGCGATGTTTCCGCGGCTGGCGGAGCGGCGGACCCAGCTCGGCGGCACGATGAGCGGCGGCGAGCAGCAGATGCTCGCGATCGGGCGGGCGCTGATGGCGAAGCCGAAGCTGCTCATTCTCGACGAGCCGTCGATGGGACTGGCCCCGATCGTCGTCAAAGGGATCTTCGAGACGATCAAGACGATCAAGCGCCAGGGGCTGACGATTCTGCTGATCGAGCAGAACGCGGCGATGGCGCTGTCGGTGGCGGACCGCGGCTACGTGCTGGAGCACGGCGAGATCAGCCATCATGACACTGCCGACAATCTGCGCTCGCAGGATGTCGTCAAGCAGGCTTATTTGGGCCATTAACGGTTAAGACGGCTAATCTTACTACGCTGTTAATCATACAGGAGGTTAAGCGGTGGGTTCGGCGGCAGGAGACGCTCGCTGGAATCCGCGTTAAGGCAAAAGGAGGCTTACGCGTGAAAACGATTGATCTGTTAAACCCGCCGGAGCTGGCGCGGCGGTCGAACTGGCGCGACCGGTTCGAGACGAAGGTGGCCCAGTGGCTCACGCCGTGGGACGGGGAAGCCCCAGTCGACTTCGGCTTCATCGGGGTGCCGCTGTCCAAGACGTCGATCAGCGTGTCCGCCGCGTCTATGACGCCGAATGCGCTGCGCGAGCTGTTCGCGAATGTGACGACGTACAGCATCGACCATGACGTCGATCTGCAGGAGCTGAACGCCCGCGACCTCGGCGACATTCAAATGCACGTCACCGACCTGCTGCGCTGCCATGCGAACATCGAGCAGGGGCTGACGAACGTGTACGAGGCGCTGCCGGACTTGTTCCCGATCATCGCCGGGGGCGATCATTCGATCACGTGCCCGTCCGTCAAGGCGTTCCGGAACAAAATCGGCGGGCCGGTCGGCATCGTCCAGATCGATTCGCACATGGACGTGCGCAATCTGCAGGACGGCGGACCGTCCAACGGCACGCCGATCCGCGGCCTGATCGAATCCGGCGCTGTGGAAGGCAAACACATTGCGCAGATCGGTCTGCACAGCTTTGCGAACTCGAAGCCGTACCGCGACTATGCGCGGGAGCAGGGAATTACGCAGTTTACAGCGCGTCAGGTCGCGCTGGAGGGCGTGGAAAAGTTCGTCGCGCAGGCGCTTGAAGTAGCCGGCAGCGGCACGGACGCGATCTACGTCACGGTGGATATGGATGTGCTCGATCAGGCCTATGCGCCGGGCGTCCCGGCGATGGTGCCCGCCGGGATGACGAGCTGGCAGCTGATGGAAGCGGTGTTTATGCTCGGCCGTCATCCGAAGGTGAAGGGCTTCGATATCGTCTGTGTCGATCCGATGCAGGACCCGCGCCGGGCGACCGTGCGCACGGCGCTGCACGTCATTCTTAACTTTCTGGCCGGCACGATGAAGCGCGGCTAATCAAGAATCCAAGGGGAGAGATTACGATGGAAAATAAACGTACGATTCGCGCGCCGCGAGGCACGAAGCTGACGGCTAAAGGATGGCAGCAGGAAGCGGTGCTGCGCATGCTGATGAACAACCTGGACCCGGAGGTGGCCGAGCGGCCGGAAGACCTCGTCGTTTACGGCGGGATCGGCAAGGCGGCGCGCAATTGGGAAGCGTACGACAAAATCGTCGAGTGCCTGACGGAGCTCGAAGCGGACGAAACGCTGCTCGTGCAGTCCGGCAAGCCGGTCGGCATTTTCAAAACCCACAGTCAAGCGCCGCGCGTGCTCATTTCCAACTCCGTGATCGTGCCGGCGTTTGCGAACTGGGATACGTTCCATGAGCTGGATAAAAAAGGGTTGATGATGTACGGGCAGATGACGGCGGGCAGTTGGATCTATATCGGCACGCAGGGCATTCTGCAGGGCACGTACGAAACGTTCGCCGAAGCGGCGCGCCAGCATGCGGACGGCACGCTGCGCGGGACGCTGACGCTGACCGCGGGTCTCGGAGGCATGGGCGGCGCGCAGCCGCTGGCCGTCACGATGAACGAAGGCGTCGTCATCGGGGTCGACGTCGACGCGACCCGCATTCAGCGCCGGATCGATACGCGCTATTGCGACGTGATGGTGCACGATCTGGACGAAGCGCTCAAGCTGGCGCGCGAGGCACAGGAGCAGGGCCGTCCGCTCTCGATCGGGCTGGTCGGCAACGCGGCGGAAATTTTCCCGGAATTCGTGCGCCGCGGCATCGTGCCGGATTTCGTCACCGACCAGACGTCGGCACACGATCCGCTGAACGGCTACGTGCCTGCGGGCTACTCGCTGGAAGCGGCGGCGGCGCTGCGCACGAGCAACCCGGCGGAATACGTCCGCTTGTCGAAGCAGTCGATGGCGGCGCATGTGCAGGCGATGCTCGACCTGCAAAAGCTGGGCTCCGTCGTGTTCGACTACGGCAACAACATCCGTCAGGTCGCTTTGGATGAAGGCGTAAAGGACGCGTTCAACTTCCCGGGCTTCGTACCGGCTTACATCCGCCCGCTGTTCTGCGAAGGCAAAGGGCCGTTCCGCTGGGCCGCGCTGTCCGGCGATCCGGAGGACATCTACAAGACCGACGAGCTCGTGCTGAAGCTGTTCCCGGAAAATGAGCACCTGCGCCGCTGGATCGAAATGGCGCGGGAGAAAGTGGCCTTCCAAGGCTTACCGTCGCGGATCTGCTGGCTCGGCTACGGCGAGCGCGTGAAGATGGGGCTCGCGATCAACGAGATGGTGCGCAGCGGCGAGCTGTCCGCGCCGATCGTCATCGGCCGTGACCACCTCGACTGCGGCTCCGTCGCCTCGCCGAACCGCGAGACGGAAGCGATGAAGGACGGCAGCGACGTGGTCGGCGACTGGGCGATCCTGAACGCGCTCGTGAACACGGCGTCCGGCGCGAGCTGGGTCTCGGTGCATCACGGCGGCGGCGTCGGAATGGGCTATTCGCTCCACGCGGGTATGGTCGTTGTTGCGGACGGCTCCAAGGAAGCGGAAGAGCGGCTGTCCCGCGTGCTGAACACGGACCCGGGCATGGGAGTTATCCGTCATGCGGACGCAGGCTACGAGCTGGCGGTTCAGACGGCCAAAGAACGCGGCGTTCGCGTCCCGATGCTGGGCATTTAAGAAGACGCGGCTGGCGCTCCGAGACAGCCGATTACCGATTGAATAAAGCGTACTAGCTGCGGTTCGCCGCATCCGCCGGGAAACCGGCGGACGCGCCGCTATATTCCGTCCGGCCCGAACGATGCGGGGCGGACGACTTTGTTGAGGTGATGGAAGATGGAACAACAACGGATCGATTTGCTCGTGCACAATATCGGCGAGCTGATTACGATGGCAGGGGAAGCGGGGCCGCGCACAGGCAGCCGGATGGCGGACGTGCCTGTTGTAAAAGGGGGCGCCGTAGCTGTACGCGATGGCGTCGTTGTGGCTGCCGGCCTCGAAGCCGATGTGCGCGCGCAGATCGCGGGCCTGCCGGTCGCGCAGGAGCTTGACGCCGGCGGCCGCTTGGTGACACCGGGGCTGGTCGACCCGCACACGCATCTGGTGCATGGCGGCTCGCGCGAGCACGAGCTGGCGATGAAGCTGCAGGGCGCGACGTATTTGGAAATTTTGGCGCAGGGCGGCGGCATTCTGAGCACGGTCCGCGCCACGCGGGGGGCGTCGGAGGACGGGCTGTACGCCAAGGCGAAGCGCAGCCTCGATACGCTGCTGCTGCAGGGCGTGACGACGTGCGAGGCCAAGAGCGGCTACGGCCTTACGCTTGAGGACGAGCTGAAGCAGCTTCGGGTGACGAAGCGGCTGAACGAAGCGCATCCGGTCGAGCTCGTCTCGACGTTCATGGGCGCGCACATGGTGCCCGAGGAATACAAGGGCCGCTCGGCCGATTACGTGAAGCTCGTGATCCGCGAAATGCTGCCGGAGGTGAAGCGTCTCGGACTGGCCGAATTCTGCGACGTGTTCTGCGAGCACGGCGTGTTCTCACCCGCCGAATCCGAGGAGATTCTCGCGGCGGCCAAGGCGCTCGGCTTCGGCGTAAAAATCCACGCCGACGAGATCGAGCCGCTCGGCGGCGCGGAGCTTGCGGGCAAGCTCGGCTGCATCTCGGCCGAGCATCTGCTGGCCGCGACCGACGCCGGATTCGAGGCGATGCGCGATGCGGGCGTGATCGCCGTCTGCCTGCCGGCGACCTCGTTCAACCTGCGGCTGAAGCAGCATGCCCGCGCGCGCCGCATGATCGAGCTCGGCCTTGCCGTCGCGCTGTCGACCGACTACAACCCCGGCAGCTCGCCGACGGAATCGATCCAGCTCGTAATGACGCTCGGCTGCCTGAACCTCGGGCTGACGCCGGAAGAAGTGCTGACGGCCGTGACCGTCAACGCGGCGCACGCCATCGGGCGCGGCGACCGGGTCGGCAGCCTGGAACCGGGCAAGCAGGCCGATCTGGTCATTTTCGACGCAGCCAATTTGGCGTATGTGCCATATCACTTCGGCATCAACCACGTCGATACGGTCGTCAAAGGCGGGAAAGTCGTCGTCCGGGATGGACGGTTGGCGTATTAGCTCAACCGGAAAAAACATTTCACAATAACAATACAATGGGGACATTCCGCACGCTTGGCTTGAGGCGTATGGAAGAGTCCCTTTTTCTCTTTGGAAGTGGCAGGTGGATTAATTTTATCGTTAAGGCTGAGAAGACTCCCTCTTCGATAAGGGGGAGATGAATCAGCATCTCTTGTGTATAAATAAGAACATACGTGCTATAATTGTTATAAAATCACCAAAAGAGGTAAATGCTCGCATGTTGCATCATAAAGCTTTTCGCTTTCGCATCTACCCTACGGAGGAGCAAACGATGCTGATCCATCAGATGTTTGGATGCGCTCGCTTTGTCTTTAACCACTTCCTTGCGAGGTGGAACGATACCTTCCAAGAAACAG